>JBDRCY010000030.1:0-5642 GCA_043821265.1 Chloroflexota bacterium | reverse complement strand
GGTAATACCCCACCCACCCATGACCACCGCGCCCGGTGGCCGATGCTCTTCGATACCTGTTTTTCCCAGACGGGGGTTGACGAGGGCTATGATATGCTGGAGCCGGCCGACCTCGGGATTTCTATTAAACCCTCTCGCCGCCCCAGCACCTCGCCGGAGGAAACAGTGGCCTGGAATGCCCAGTGCAAGGGCGCCTATCACTTCGAGGACTCCCTGGTGACCTGCCGCTACACCACTAGGGCCGACCTGAAGTTAGAAGCCGAGGCGCTCGGCGCCGCCACCGGCTGGGACTTCCCTGCGGAGGAGACCATGCAGGTGGGCCGGCGCATCGTGCACCTGCTGC
The DNA here is from genome assembly GCA_043821265.1 of Chloroflexota bacterium. GTDB lineage: Bacteria > Chloroflexota > Dehalococcoidia > Dehalococcoidales > JBDRCY01 > JBDRCY01. The sequence goes on along the minus strand of JBDRCY010000030.1, from coordinate 5,299 downwards.
GGGCCTTTAATATCAGGCACGGCCATACCGCCGAGATGGATGCCCCGTCGCCGCGCTACGGCTCGGTACCGGTAGACGGCCCGGCTCAGGGTAAGGACATCATGGCCCACTGGGATGACATGCGCCGCCAGTACTACGAAATGATGGGGTGGGACGCGGAGACCGGTAAGCCCCTCCCGGACACCCTGAAAAGCTACGGTCTGGAGTATGCCATACCGGAGCTATGGGGAAGTAGCGTTTAGTTAGCCGTAAGTTAATAAAGCCAAGGAGGAATAGGAATGACGTTTATTATGGACCCGATCTACCTGACGAATCTGGTGCTGTGCATCGTAATACTGGTATTTGGCATTCTGGGCTATAAGAAGAGCGGGGATATGATGCCCCTCTATATCGGTATAGCCTTTGCCCTTTTTGGCATTTCACATCTTATGACGCTGCTGGGCTTAAAGCAGGTGCTTACCGTTATCTTGCTGGTAATCAGGACGATTGCCTATCTGCTGGTGGCCTTTACCCTGTATCGAATAGCCTTTAGGCGATAGCTGAATCTAACGGCTCTCTGCGGTAGCCAGGAAGTCAAGCATTAGCTCATTGAAGCGCTCGGGCTCTTCTTCCTGAGGATAGTGGCTGGCTTGAGGGATCACCTCGAGTCTGGCATGGGCTATGGCCCGGGCCATAGCCTCGGCCGGCTTAAGGAAGGGGGTGTCTTCCTCACCGATCACTATGAGCGCGGGTATCGTTATCTCCCCCAGCCGTGAGCTTAAATACTGCCGCTGAGACATGGCCTGCCCGGTATAAACATAGCCGTCCACCGATGTCTGGAGCATGCGGCGCCGGGCGGCATTGAGCGACTCTGGATATTTCTCCAGGTGTCTCTGAAGAAGCGGGCTGTGCCGGGCGTTGTATTCAAACGCAGCCCCCATTCCCTCGCGGCGCGCTATTTGGCCTACCTTTACCTTTAGCTCGGCGTATCCCGGAATATCCACCGGGCCGCTGGCGGTGTCAACTATAACCAGGGAGCTGACCAGGTGGGGATAGTCCAGGGCGAACTTGAGGGAGATGAAGCCGCCGATGGAATGCCCGACGAGGTGGCATTTGTTGATGCCCAGATACTGGAGCAGGACGTATATATCGCCGGCGAAGATGGGGATGGAATAGGCCCGGGGCGAGGGAGGCGCATCGGAACTGCCATGTCCGCGCAAGTCCAGGGTAACTGCCCGATACTGCTTTGCCAGCACCGGCAACTGGAACCTCCAGTCCTGGTGGCTGCCCATATAGCCGTGACACAGTACCACGCTGGGACCGGCCCCGCCGCTAATCTCGTAGTATAGATTTACCCCGTTAATGAGGGCTTTGGGCACGTTAAATCTCCTGTCCTTAAGGGCGGGTTATTTGGGCTAACTGGTCATAAAGACATTAGCACTGAGGACCCGCGTAGTCAACGATGCGGTGGTCTTACCATTTGCTTTGGCTTTCTTAAATATGATAAGTTTTTAGCTAGATTACTATCGAAAGACTCATCGGTCGATTCGTGCTAGATTGAAGGTGCTGGTCTATTGTCCCTAGCAAGCGGTTTGAAGAGACTTGGCCACCAGTGGGGGGGCGCCACTGGTGGTATTTTAGCCTATACTCACTTGAGCCACGACCTGGTCACCGGCCTCCTGGTGGCCTTGATACCGCTCATCAGGGAAGCGCTGGGGCTGAACTACTTTCAGTCGGGGCTGCTGGTTTCCGCTTACACCATTACCGCCGGTATAGCCCACATTCCCATGGGCTGGATTGGCGACCATGCCAACCGTCGGGCTATGGCTGCGCTGGGGCTGGGGGGTGTCAGCCTGGCGGCCATAGCCATTGGCTTAGGCCCCGGCTATTATCCCATGTTAGCTATTGCCGTGATTCTGGGGGTACTGGCCGGTGCCTATCATCCCGCCGCGGTTTCCCTGCTCTCCGGCTATATTGAGCCGGCACGGCGGGGGAAAGCGCTGGCGCTCCATATGCTGGGGGGAAGCATCGGCCTTGCCCTGGGGCCGGTCCTGGGCGGGCTTATCGCCGATAACTTGGGCTGGCGCTTCGCCTTTATCCTGTTGACTATCCCGGCTCTCGTGGCCGTGCCCCTGGTTTTGGGCCGGCTGGGATATATGGATGCTGCCGGACGTGGACAGGCTGGCGGTGCGTCGGGTAGCGATGAAACCACGGTGGGACAGCGCCTCATGCTCATCGGCCGGGTACTTAGGCCGGTGGCCATCATCGTTGCCCTGGTTTTTCTCATGCAGTTCATCGGCGGCTCGTTTATGGCATTTATCGGTTTATATCTTACGGACAAGCATGGTGTTGTTCCCTCCCTGGCGGTGATGTGGGTGGGCGTGGTCAGGGGAGGGGGGATGGCCGGCAGCCTGCTGGGGGGGTGGCTGTCCGACAGGTGGGGCCGGAGAAAGGTGATTTTTCTGGTAATACTGGCCACCGGTCCCATTCTGTACCTGATTGCCCGGCTGCCGTATGGCGCTGTGTTCGCCGTGGTACTGGTCGTCTTTGGCCTGGTATCGTATATGAAGCAGCCGGCCATGCATGCGCTCCTGATGGATGAGTCCCCGCCCCAGTTGAGGGCAACCATATTCGGCCTCTACTTCGGCTTTAGTATGGAAGGAGTTAGTGTAATACAGCCCCTCGCCGGATATTTTATGGATAAATTTGGCATTGTCAGTGTGTTTGACGTGATGGCCCTGGTCGCTGTCGGCCTGTCACTTGCGGGGCTGGTGCTGGTAAAAGGCTTTAGCCTGCGCCGCGACGGATTGGACAGGCGCTAGGGGCTAAAATTTCTGGCCCGGAGTGTGGTAGAATATAGGGGGCCTGTTTAATGAAAAATAGGGCTTAGGCTAGGAGGTATGGCCGTGGAAGATAAGATGGTATGTCTGGATGTAATGGATTTTGTGAAGGACTGGCAGGAATGGCGGTCCACTCTGGACGATGTTTTTACCCGGAGTCGTAAGCTGGGCTTGAGCGATGAGAAGGCTCAGCAGCTAGCGGATAATGTAGGGAATTTCCTGGCGACCAAGGTATGCCCGGCCACCAAGGAGGAGGAGCTGCTCAAGGGCATGTGGGCGGTGGCTACCCCCGAGGAAAGAAAGGTGCTGGCATCGCTGATTCTAAAGATGGCCGGCTAAACCATCCGGCTCATGGCGGTGGCGAAGCTATCGATTTCTGCTGATTGACCGGGAGAGGGGACCGGTGCGTCATGTTTGGCGCCTGCGGCGTCGGTAGAGGGTTAGCACCCACTCGTTAAAATGTGCTTTAATATATAGCCGGTAACGGTGCGAATTTCAAAGGAGAGATGGAATGGATAAGGTTGAGTTAAAGGTTGATAAGCGCAAGACCCTGGGTAAGGACGTCAGGTTTCTACGCCGCCAGGGGATTACCCCGGTCCACCTTTTCGGGCATGGTATCGAGTCTTTGTCCCTGCAGTGTGGTACTGCTGAGCTGAAGCGGATACTGGCCCAGGCCGGTCATACCCGGCTTATCAGTCTTAAGGTCGACGAGGGGAAAAAACCGATGAACGTCTTGGTTCGTGAGGTTCAGAAGGTCTCTCTTACCGGGGAGTTGCTCCATGTGGATTTTTATAATGTGAAGATGGCGGAGAAAATCAAGATGGAGGTACCTGTGGTCTTGGTTGGCGAGGCGCCGGCCTTGAAGTTGAAGGAGAACATGCTGGTGCAGGACTTTCACGGTTTAACTGTCGAATGCCTGCCGGCCAAGATTCCCGCTAGTATCGAACTGGATATCAGTTCCCTGACCGAGGCCGACCAGGCGATACGGGTGAGGGATATCACGCTGGGTGATGAGGTGGCTCTGCTTAACGACCCGGAGCTGATGGTGGTCAAGATTAGCCTGCGGCATGTTGAGGTAATAGAAGAGGTGGTAGCCGCGGAAGGGTTGGTGGAGGAGGCAGAGGCCGAAGCGGCGGCGGGAGCCCCTGAAGCCGCTCCGCCGGCTGAGGAGGGGGCGAAGGGGGAGTAGCCCTCCCCCTTACCTAGATTCCAACCGGTACTGCCCACCGCCCGAACCGGGCGGTGGGCATGTTCTTATCTAGGGCGGGCCGGCTTAGCCTGGTGAGGGATTCTCGCCACAGGATGTCCAGGCCGTCCATATCAAAGCCATACACCCTTTCCAAGGCCCCATCGTAGCTGGCGCCCTCCCTGAAGGTATTCAGTAGCTCGAGCATCTTCGCCTGCCCGTAGCTAGCAATGAGTAATTCTATCAGGCGGTAGCTTTGGGCATAGGCCAGCGCGGATTCCTCTCTAAAGGCGGAGAATGGGCTGGACAGGCTACGTACCGAGATAAGCCTGTTTTCGGCTGTTGCCTTATCGAGTTGAGCGACAAATGTTGACCCCAGTGGTCCCTCGGCATACATGGACAGGCCCTCGTTCAGCCAGGAGGGGAGGCCGCTGTAGGGGTTGTATGTCATCTGCTGGGTAACCAGGTGCGCCAGCTCATGGGCGGTGGCCCTTTTACCCCAGTCGAGCTGGGACGGGGCTATGCCGATGGCAATGATGCCGAACCGGGTGAAGGCCTGACCTCCGGTCCACTCCTGGGGATAGATTAAGCTCCCCCGTAAGTCCTGGGTGCTGGCGTAGATATATAGCTTGACCGGCTGCTTGAGCTGGGCGCCGGTATCGCTGGCCAGCCGGGCCAGAGTTTGCTCGGCTGTAGCCAGTAGCTCCTGGGCAAAGGATTCATTCCCCGCATACCACAGCAGGGTTATCTTCCCTCGGCTTAAGCTGCGCCAGGGGTAACGGGTATCATCGAAGGGCACCTGGGCCGGGGCGGTTTCCACCTCGTTCCCGCTGGCATCGGTCACCCGCCACCAGTAGGTTACCTTAGACCCGGGAGGCAGCCCCCCCGTCTTCTTCATATCCATGGTCCATTGCGTACTTATGCTGGTGCCGGGCGTGAACTCAACATAGACTTCGCTGGTTACCTGGGCGAAGCTGGCGCGGTCAATGGTATAGCAGAGGCGAATATCGGTAATGTCGACGCTGCTGGCGGCGGACAGGTTGAAGGTGAGCTTATTAGGGAACTCTGCCTCGGGTGAGTTGCTGAGTACGGCCAGCCCGCTCTGGGCTTGAACCGGGCTGAGGTTAGCCGCAAGGGATATGAGCAGGGCCAGTAGTAGTATTAGGGTCTTCTTATTCATCTTTACCCAGGTTAAAGCGGAGATAGGCGTTTATGAAACCGTCCAGGTCCCCGTCCAATACGGCCTCGGCATTGCTGGTCTGATAGTCGGTTCTATGATCTTTTACCATCTTGT
>JBDRCY010000029.1:0-2926 GCA_043821265.1 Chloroflexota bacterium | reverse complement strand
TACCGGTGGAGCGCCACTGAATGCTGATGCCTTCCGTATGCTCCGTGCCCTGGGAATCAACCTCAAGCAGTTCTATGGCCTCACCGAGACCGCCGGAGTCGCCATACATCAGGACTTCAATGTCAGGTATGATACGGTGGGCAGGTGTTTTAAGGGAATGGAAGTGAGGATAAGTGACGAGGGGGAGATTATGGCCAGAGGGCCAAGCGTGTTCGTAGGCTATTACAAAAACCCCGAGGCAACTGAAGAAAAACTTAAAGGTGGGTGGTTTCACACCGGCGATGCCGGCAATATTGCTGAAGATGGCCAGCTTGTCTTCCTGGGCCGGGTGAAAGACCTGGTACACGTGGGCGAATACCTGGTTTCCCCGGAATATATCGAGGGCCGGCTAAAGTTCAGCCCATTCATAAAAGACGCCATGGTTATCGGCGGCCATGATAGACCGTACCTTACCGCGCTCATCCAGATAGACTTCGAGAATATCGGCCGCTGGGCGGAGAGGAACAAGCTGGCCTACACCACCTTCGTCGACCTTTCTCAGAAACCAGAGGTCTATAACCTGACGCTGGAGCATGTTAACAAAGTAAATCAGGTCCTGCCGCCCTACTCTCAGATAAAGCGGTACTGCCACCTGCACAAGGAGTTTGACGCTGACGAAGCCGAGTTAACCAGGACCAGAAAATTGCGACGGGAGTATATGTTTGACCGCTACCGGGGGATGATAGATGCCATGTATGGCGGGGATGACGAGTATAAGATAGACTCAGAGGTCAGGTACCGTGATGGGCGCAAAGGCAAAATGGTGAGCGCCATCCGTATAAAGTCACCCAAGGTTAAAGACGGAGGTTAAAATGGCTTTCTTTGCCCAATTAATGATTACCGGCCTGGCCATAGGCATCATATACGGCGTTATCGCACTATCTATCGTGCTAATCTATAAATCAACCCAGGTCTTCAACTTCGCCCAGGGTGAGCTTTTAATAATCGGTGCCTTCTTTGCCTGGAGTTGTCTGGTGCAATGGCACATCCCCGTGTGGCTCACCTTCCCGCTAACCATGGTGGTAACCGGGTTGGTCGGCTTTCTGATAGAAAGGTTGACCCTCCGTCCACTGATTGGTCAGCCTATCCTGGCGGCCATTATGATGACGGTCAGCCTTATGGCGGTTCTCAAAGGCGGGGCATTACTGGCCTGGGGCGGTGAAACCCAGAGCTACCAGCCCCCTATCTTCCCTAAAGTGCCGGTACAACTGGGCCCGGTGGTGGTATCCCAGGAGTATGTCTGGGCCTCAGGGCTGGCCATTATCCTGATAGTGCTGTTCGCCTTTTTCTTCCAGCGTACCAAGGCTGGCCTGGCAATGAGGGGTACTTCAGAAGACCATCAGCTGGCACAGAGCATGGGCATCCCGGTAGAAACTGTCTTTGCCCAATCCTGGATAATTGCTGGTATGGTATCAGCCGTAGTGGGCGTTGTCCTGGCCAGCCTGTTTAGCGTTGATATGGGAATAGGCGAACTCGGGCTTAAGGCCTTTGCCGTCGTCTTACTCGGTGGGTTGGAATCTATACCGGGGGCTATTATCGCCGGACTAACCATAGGTGTCTTGGAAATGATGGCTGCCGGTTATCTGGACCCGGTGGTGGGTGGAGGTATCCGGGATGTATTTCCCTGGGTAGTAGCGGTTATCGTTCTCATCTTCCTGCCCTACGGCCTATTTGGCTGGAGAAGAATAGAAAGGATATAGGAAAATGGGCTTACCCTGTGGCACATTTAATGAGAGCTACAAACAGGACATGGCTATTGTCCGCACCAGACTGCAATGGGGATTACTGATAGCGTTCCTGGTTCTCCTGTCCCTGCTACCGCATTTTCTTAACGACTATCTGCTCAGCATAGTAAACGGTATGGCTATCTGGCTCATCGCTGTTCTCGGGCTCAATCTCCTGACCGTCTACTGCGGTCAGATAAACATCGGACAGGCAGCTTTTATGGCGGTAGGCGGTTATACCTCCGCTATTCTTATCACCAAGCTCGGTTTCAACTTCTGGGCAGCACTCCCCTGCTCAGCTATCGGTGCCGGCCTGGTCGGTATGCTGTTTGGCCTCCCTGCCCTGAAGGTGAAAGGCTTTTATCTGGCCATGACTACCCTGGCCGCCCAGTTCGTCATTACCTGGGCTATTATCCACGGGGGCGATATCACCCAGCGTACCTACGGCATACCAGTGCCCCGCCCCACGCTTGCTGGCATCGTCTTTAACACCGAGACATCGTATTTTTACCTTATTATTCCCATCACTTTACTGATGGGATTCTTCGCCCGGAACCTGGTCAGAACCAGAGTCGGCCGGGCTTTTGTGGCTATCAGAGATAACGACCTGGCGGCGGAGATGATGGGGGTAAACCTCTTTTCCTATAAGACGCTGGCCTTTGTCATCTGTGCGGCTTATGCCGGTGTTGCCGGGTGCCTGTGGACTAATTATCTGGCCATCGCCCATTATGAGCATTATGCTCTGATGGACTCGATATGGATGCTGGGTATGCTGATTGTTGGTGGCCTGGGTAGCACCATGGGGGCTGTCTTCGGCACGCTGTTTATCAAGGGACTGATGGAGACGGTAACCTACCTTTCGCCGAAATTATCTGAACTTATCCCGGGGGCCAGTGGCTTAACCGCGGCTTCTACAGGACTGGTGGCTCTGGGCATGGTAATTATACTTTTCCTGATTTTTGAACCCAGAGGCATCAACCACCGGTGGGAGATTTTTAAGCATACCTACCGGATATTCCCCTTCAGCTATTGAGGCATCTGGCGGTAAGGAGGATTTTTCATATGTTGAAGCTGAACAGCATTGAGGTTATTTATAGCGATGTTATCCTCATACTGAAAGGCGTTTCTATGGAAGTGCCAGATGGGAAGATTGTCTGCCTGCT
>JBDRCY010000028.1:0-28996 GCA_043821265.1 Chloroflexota bacterium | reverse complement strand
GCCGAGGACTGGGAGGCGCGGATAGCGAAACTGGCCAGGGGATGTAAGTAGCGATGAAAGGGTTACCCATCCCGAGGGCACCAGGGAGTGGGAGGCGCGAATAATGAAACTGGCTATGGGAGGTAAGTAGCGATGAAAGGGTTGATTTGCGCTCGTTGTGAGTCCGGTAATATCGAGAAGATAGCCGACTCACCGGTTGCGGGTAAGTGGGAGGTCTATATGTGCGGGGACTGCAATTTCACGTGGCGGTCTACGGAGGACCTGAAGAATATCCCCAAGAATATCGACTATTTGCGGGAGAATGTAATAGTCCTTTACCCTAAAGACTAGGGGGATGGTTTTCTGGCCCCAGAGCCTATTGTGGAGGTAGCACCGTAATGGCGTATCGGGACCTGCGGGAGTGGATTAATCGCCTGGAGCAGGAGGACGAGCTTGTCCGGGTCACCGAGGAGATAAGGCTTGAGCCTGATATCGGCGCCATCGGTCGGGCCATTTCTGACCTGGATGGCCCGGCGATACTGGCGGAGAACATATTTGGCTTTGCCGATACCGGGCGGCTCGCCATCGGTTTAACCGGGACCCAGCAGCGGGTAAGCCTGGCCCTGGGGCTGGCCAAGGATACGCCGATACGGGAGCAGAAGCGGTACTGGCTCGAGGCTTACGATAAGTACCCGGTTAAGCCGGTCATGGTAAAGGATGCTCCCTGTAAAGAGAATATCGTTTCCGGTGATAAGGTTAACCTCTTTGATTTCCCCGTACCGAGGTTGAATACCAAGGACCCGGCGCCGTTTATCATTAAGACCGCGGTTATTACCAAAGACCCCGGTTCGGACTGGATTAATAGCGGCACCTACCGCATGCAGGTGCTCGACCGCAACCGCACGGCGATGCGGGCCGCCCCTTACCGGGACCTGGGCGAGCACTATAAGAAATGCCGGCAGATGGGCCAGGACCTGGAATGCGTTGTCGCCCTGGGGATAGAGCCGGTGCTGGGCATGTTCTCCGGGGCCAGGGTGCCGCGGGGTTGCAGTGAGTTCGATGTAGCCGGGGCGCTCAGGGGGGAGCCGGAGGAACTGGTTATGGCGGAGAGCGTGAACCTCCCCGTGCCGGCCAGCGCCGAGATAGTCCTGGAGGGGGTGGTAAAGCACGACGAGCAGGTGTTCGAGGGCTTCTTCGGCGAGGATGGTGGTGCCTATTCGCGGGCCAATATAGTCCCGGTCTTCCATATAAATACCATCACCTATCGTAACAACCCCATCTTTGACCACCTGTATATCGGTCGGTCGCCCTGTGAGAGCGGTGCCCCCGGTGTCCTGTTCGGCTCGGCCATGCTGGAGCGAGAGCTAAAGGCCAAATTTCCGCAGATAACCGAGGTGGCCATGCTCTGGCCGTCGATGAGGAATGTGGTGATTCAGGGGAAATGGGGACACCGCGGTGAACCGGACAAGGTTATCGCCGCCTTCTTCGGCTCGGAGACGGCCGGTTACAATACCAAGCTGGTAACTATCGTCGATGAGGATATTGACCCCTGGAATGGCACCGATGTCATCTGGGCGATAATATGCCGGGCGCAGGCGGATAAGGACTTCGTCTCGATTCCGAAATGTCACAGTGCCCTGGACCCTTCGAAGGATTTAGACGGGTTAAGCTGTCTCCTGGGCATCGATGCTACTAAGCCCCGCCCGCCCTATGACCGCAACGTTAGTGAGTGGGTTGAGCCGCCGGTGGGGACCGGGGCCTGGCGGGAGAAGATTAAGCGGATGACCGGGGGAGGGAAATGAGCATGGAAGGGTTTCCCATTCCGATGGGGCCGAGGGCTGGAAGGCGTGGATAATGAAAATGGCCGGGGGAGGTAAGTGGAGATAAAAAGTCTTATTTGCGCTCGCTGTGAGTCCGCTAATATCGAGAAGATAGCCGATTCTCCGGTTGTGGGGAAGTGGGAGGCATTTCGCTGCGCGGACTGTAATTTTGTCTGGCGCTCGTACGAAGACCTGAGCGGTATCCCCAAGAATATGGACTACCTGCGTAAGAGTGCCACCGTCTTTTTCCCTTGAGCGGGTAGCGCCGGATATAAAGTAGTGGCACTGTAGAGATAGAAGGAGAAGTGGGCGAAGGAGGAAATGGTAATGAAGACTAGGCTTACCGAGCTGGTGGGGATTAAGCACCCCATAATCCAGGGTGCCATGGGCCTTATCAGTGACGAGGTTGAGTTCGTGGCTGCGGTTTCTAATGCGGGTGCTCTGGGCATTCTGGTAGCCACGATGATGAGCCCCGAGGGAATAATAGAGAGCTGCGAGCGGATCAGGGAGCTTACCGATAAGCCGTTCGGGGTTAATATTGTGCCCTTCGGCGAGGGCCAGCCCTACGATGAGCAGATACAGGCCATGTGTGATGCCAGGGTCCCGGTATTCAACCACGGTAAGGGTGACCCGACCAAGATGATACTGGCGGCCAAGAAGGTAGGGGCCATAGCCATACCCACCTGTGGTCGCGTTAAACATGTTGTCAGGGCCGAGGAGAACGGGGCGGATGCCGTTATCATCACCGGCAGCGAGGGCGGCGGCCATTGCAGCGATGTCGGTACCATGGCGCTGGTGCCCACCGCTGTCAGGGCGGTTAAGATTCCGGTGGTGGCCGGTGGCGGCATTGCCACCCCCCAGCAGTTCGCGGCGGCCCTGGTAATGGGGGCCGAAGGGGTACATATGGGGACTAGGTTTATCCTCACCCAGGAATCACCGGTTCATCCCAAGGCCAAGGAGTGCCTGCTAAAGGCCACCGAAGAGGATACCTATGCTACCAATCAGATAACCGGCTGGCGTGGCCGCCGTTATAAGAACAAGTATATCGAGTCATTCATGGACACGCCCGAGTTCAAGCACGGCGAGGGGCATGTGGATATGGGCAGTGAGCTCTTCAGCCAGCGGGCGGCCCGTTTAACCGCGGCCTGGCTCGATGGCGATACCGAATGGGGGCAGATGGGTTGTGGCCAGGGCATTGGGCTGGCCAATGACCTGCCGACGGTTAAAGAGCTTATCGAGGGCATGGTCGCCGGGGTAGGGCCGGCTATAGAGCGGCTGAAGAGCCTCCTGTAGGCGGGGATAATCCCTGGTCCGGTTCCTTTGGTTGGTGGTGAAATTACGTAATGCAAATGGCCTTTTATTATGACCAGAGCCGGTGTATCGTCTGTGGCACCTGTGTTCGGGTCTGTAAAGCCGAGTCCGCTACCAAGTGGCGGAAATTATCCACCATGGAGGTCGGCGACGCGGTGGCCGGTATCTCTTCTTCCTGCTACCATTGTGCCCGGCCGGCCTGTCTCGAGGCCTGTCCCGTGGACGCTATCAGCAAGAGGGAGGAAGACGGCATAGTGATAGTTGACCGGGGGTTGTGCCTGGGCAGGGATAGCTGTACCTTCTGTCTTCAGGCCTGCCCCTATGAGGCCCCTAAATTCGGGGGTGGGGATAACCCCAGGATGCAGAAGTGCGACCTCTGTCTGGACAGGCTACAGCAGGGGAGAAAACCGCGGTGCGTGGTCGCCTGTCCCCAGGGGGCACTACAGTTCGGCCCTCTGGACGGGCTGGTCGCGGAATACGGTGATGTTAAGGAAGCTATCGGTTTCGAGTATGACGAGGCGGTCGGGCCTTCGGTGGTCTTTAGGCCGAAGGTGCTCTAGCGTTAACCGGTCTTAAGGGTAACTGGAGGGGTTTATGATGGCCAGAATAACTGATGAGATGAGAGAGGTTATGGCGAAGGCGGGGGCCTGGGCACTGGCCACGGCCACCAAGGACGGGGTGCCCAATGTCGTCCCCATTCGCTTTGCCCGTGCCTTCGCCGAGGACCGGCTCGTTCTGATGGACCTGTTTATGCAGAAGACGAAGCAGAATATCAAAGAGAACCCCCGGGTGGCCGTCTCGGTGTGGGACTTCGAGAGCTTAAAGGGGTATCAGTTCAAGGGCGAGGCCCGGTTTATGTACTCGGGCAAGGGTTTCATTGTGGGGCTGGGCATGGTCAAGGATGCGCTGCCTAAGGTTTTCCCCAAGGGAGCCCTCATCGTGAAGGTGGAGTCGATTTACGAGACCACCTTTGGCCCTGACGCCGGTAAGGAAATAGGCCCGTAGCCTGGTATATTGGCCGGGGCATCATAGTTTGATAGGGAGGGAAAGAGATATGGCACTGGCACTGGAAGGGATAAAGATACTAACCACGGCGCTGACCAGTATCGCCGAATTCGCCACCATGATGCTGGGCGATTTTGGGGCTGAGGTGATTAAGATTGAGCCCCCGGGTCATATGCTGGGGGTAGGTTCGGGTATGAGCAGTTCCCCGACGGGTGAGCGGGCCCGGCAGGAGGCCGCCGTCAAGGCCGTCAACCGTAATAAGAAGAGTTTTACCTTGAACCTCAAGTTCGAGGAGGGGCGCCGTATTTTTCACCAGATGGCTGAGAGTGCGGATGTAGTTGTTGAGTGCTTCCGGCCGGGGGTGGTCAAGCGCCTGGGCATTGACTATGAGACCATCAGCAAGATAAACCCGCGAATAGTCTATTGCTCGATTAGCGGCTACGGGCAGGACGGCCCTTACCGCGATAGGCCGGGGCATGACCCGAACTATATCGCCATTGGCGGGGCGCTGGGCTTAATCGGCGAGCGGGGGTCACGGCCGGTGCTGCCGCTCAGCCTGGTCGGCGACTGGTCGGGTGGCACCATGCACACCACTATCGGCATCCTCATGGCCCTGATGGCGCGGGAGAGGACGGGTAAGGGGCAATACGTGGATATCTCCATGACCGATGGTGTCGTTAATCTCATGCTGCAATATGTGCAGTCGTATTTTGAGACCGGCATCGTCCCCCGGATAGGGGAGGGTGGGGCTACCGCCTTTCCCAGCTACGGGGTGTTTGAGACCAGGGACGGTAAGTATATCAGTATCGGTTGCCTCGAGCCGAAGTTCTGGGCCAACCTGTGCCGGGTAATGGGCAGGGAGGACCTGTCGGCCCCGGAGAATGCCGTGGCTACTGGGGAGTGGGGGGAGGAGATTAAGAACGATTTCCGCCGGGTGTTCCTTACCAGGACCAGGGACGAGTGGTTCGCCGAGCTGGGGCCGCAGGATATCTGCCTTGCCCCGGTCTATGAGCTGGATGAGGTCTTCACCGACCCCCAGGTGCTCCATCGGCGGATGGTGGTCGAGGTGGAGGGGCCTGACGGCACCAGGGCCCGGCAGCTGGGGATAGCCTTGAAGCTGTCGGACACACCGGGCCAGATAAGGAGCCTGGCGCCCATCCTGGGCGAAAACACCGATGAGATGTTGCTGGCTCTGGGCTATAGCCGCCAGGATATTAAGGCGCTGCGCGAGAAGGGTGTGGTATAGGGAAGCCGGCAGATACTTGACATAAAATCTGGATATGTTGACAGGGCCGGTCACGTTATGTTATATTGTTTCCCAATAGGCTCAAAATACCGGAGAAGGCTAAAATAAAATGACCCCCCAGGCACTGTATTACGCGTATTTTACGTTTACCTGGTACCCGAGGTACCATGGGGGGGCTGGCGTGCATATTTAGCCGCATCACCGACTATTTGGCAGTAACCAAGACCCTCCCTAGCGGAGGGTTTTTCTTTTAGGCTGGCGAAATGGGGGGCGCTCGAGCTTAGAGCAATAAAAAAACGGGGGAGTGAGAAGTGATTATCATGAAGACCGATGCTACCGAACAACAGATACAGGACGTGGTGCAGGAAATAGAGAAATCAGGGCTCAGGGCCGATGTTTCCCGGGGAGAGTTCCGGACGGTTATCGGCATGGTCGGCGATGAGTCGATGGTGCCCATTGCCCGTATTGCCGCCATGCCCGGGGTGAAGGAGGCCGCCACCGTGGAGGCCCCATATAAACTTATAAATCGAGAGTACAACAGTCGGTTGGAGGGAGTGGACGAGAGCCGGGTGATTAGGGTGGGCGGCCTTGAGATCGGCGGCGCTGAGCCGGTATTCATAGTGGGGCCGTGCGCCGTGGAGAGCCGGGAGCAATTACTCAGAATCGCGTAGGGAGACAGGAAGGCGGGAGGCCATATCCTGAGGGGGGGTATCTTCAAGCCGAGGAGCTCGGTCCACTCCTTCCAGGGGCTGGGGGGCGGGGGGCAGGAGCAGGCGGAAGAGGCTCTGCACTGGCTGAAGGAGGCCGGCCGGGAGACGGGCATGCCGGTTGTCACCGAGGTAAGGGGTGAAACGCAGGTTGACTTGGTGGCCAGGTATGTTGATATACTGCAGATAGGGGCCCGGAATATGTATGACCAGGACTTATTGACTACGGTTGCCCGGAAGGGGAAGCCCGTTCTGCTGAAGCGGCATTTCGGCGCCGGCATTGAGGAGTTCCTGTCCTTCGCCGAATACATTGCCGCCGAGGGTAATAAGGATATTATCCTGTGCGAAAGGGGCATAGTGCCCATGGGCAAGGGCCGGAGCTATACCCGCTATACCCTGGACCTGGCGGCGGTCCCGGCCATTCAGAAGGAGACCTATTTGCCCATAATCGTTGACCCGAGCCATGCTACCGGCCGGCGTGACCTCATCTTGAGCATGAGCTGTGCCGCTATCGCCGCCGGGGCTAGTGGCCTGATGATTGAGACCCACTATAGCCCCTAGGAAGCGATGGTTGACGGCAAGCAGATGATTACGCCGGAAGAACTGAAGGACGTTATCGCTGCCTGTAAGCGGGTCCATCAATCGGTTACGGGTGGTAGAGGCAAAAACTAGGACGAAAGCGGATGAAAAAGGTTAAGGTAAATCTGGGCCTGGATAGCTACGAGGTTCGTATCGGCGCCGGCGCTCTGGCCCGGGCGGGAAACTGGTTAAGCGAGATTGGTCTAGCCGGCAGGCTGGTGATTATCACTAATCCGGTGATAGATGGTCTCTATGGCGAGGCCCTGCGGGGGAAGCTTGCCGGCGAAGGCTTCGAGGTAGCCGTGGTGCTGGTCCCTGACGGGGAGGAGCACAAGTCGCTGGAGACCGCGGGCCGTTTGTACCATGAGCTGACCGGCCTCTATGCGGAGAGGCGTACGCCCATCCTGGCCCTGGGTGGCGGCGTTATCGGGGATTTAGCCGGTTTTGTGGCCGCTACCTATTCGCGGGGCGTGCCGCTGGTAGAGGTACCGACCACCCTGCTGGCCCAGGTCGATAGCAGTATTGGCGGCAAGGTGGCGGTGGACCATGGCCGGCTGAAGAACAAGGTCGGGGTGTTCTATCAGCCCCGCCTGGTGATTACCGATATCGATACCCTGAAGACCCTTGACGCCGGGCAATTTACCAATGGTCTTGCCGAGGCCATTAAGAGTGCGGTAATTTGGGACAGGGACTTTTTCTCTCTCCTGGAGAATAACCTGGACGGGGTAAAATCGCTGGAGGGCGGGATACTGGAAGAGGTTGTCTTCCGTTCTGCCCGAATCAAGGCCAGGGTGGTGGAGAAGGACGAGAAGGACCTGGGCTTAAGGAGTGTCCTGAACTTCGGCCATACCGTCGGCCATGCCCTGGAGACGGTCTCCGCTTTCGCCATTGGGCACGGTGAGGCGGTGGCTATGGGGATGATGGCGGCGGCCCGAATCTCTAACCGCATGGGCATACTGGATAAGGGTGAACTGGACAGGCTGGGGGGTCTCCTTAAAAGGGCCGGTCTGCCCGTAGAACTGCCCGCTCTCCGGGTGGAGGAGGTTATCGGGGCCATGAAACATGATAAGAAGGTTGTATCTGGTAAGGTAAGGTTCGTCTTGCCCCGGTCGATGGGCGAGGTATTTATCACCGACGAGGTGAGCCTCTCCCTGGTCGAAGCTGTCCTGGGGGGACGGTAGCGATGAGACCCAGGATTTGCGGGGTTATAACCGGTAAAGACCCGAATGCGGTGGAGCAGGCTGAGCCTTTCGTCGATTTATTCGAGGTGCGGATAGACCTGATTGGCGAGGGCTGGCCGGAGCTGGCGAGGGGGCTAAATAAACCCTGGATAGGCTGTAACAGGCTGAGAGCGGAGGGGGGGCGGTGGCGGGGGAGCGAGGCCGACAGGACGGAGCAGTTGCTTAGGGCGAGCGAGCTGGGGGCCGACATAATCGACATTGAACTGGGGACGGAGAACCTCGAAGGGCTTATACCGCAGGTAAAGAAGCGGTCCAGGTGTCTCTTGTCCTTTCATGATTTTAGGGGGACGCCCTCGCCGGATAAGATGCGGGAGATAGTCGAGCGGCAGCAACGGACGGGTGCCGATATCTGTAAGGTGGTTACTACGGCACAAAAATCCGAGGACAACCTGGCCGTTTTACAGCTTATTACCGGGTTCCCCGGGGTAGCGGTAGTTGCCTTCGCCATGGGTGATTTGGGCCTGACCAGCCGCATGCTGTGTCCGCTGGTTGGTGGCCATTTTACCTATGCCTCGCTGGGGAGGGGCAAAGAGTCCGCCCCCGGCCAGATAACCGCCGGGGAGCTATGGAAAATCTATGGGATGGTGGCCGAATGGAAAGCATAGCTATATCGGGAAAGACGAAAATCTGCGGGCTAATCGGTTCTCCGGTGGAGCACACCATGTCGCCGGCGATGCACAACGCCGCTTTTGCGAAGATGGGGCTGGACTACCGCTATGTTGCATTCGAGGTGGCCGGGGATGACGTCGGTGCGGCGGTGGCCGGGATGAGGGCCCTGAAGATACGGGGCTTAAATGTTACCATACCGCATAAGGTTAGTGTCATTCCCTGTCTGGACTCGCTGGACGACCTGGCGGAGAAGATAGGCGCTGTCAACACCATAGTCAACGATGGCGGTGTTTTGAAGGGCTATAATACCGATGCCAGCGGCTTCCTGGAGTCTCTCCTGGAGAAGGGGATTGAGCCGGAGGGTAAGGGTGTCGTAGTGCTGGGGGCCGGCGGTGCCTCGCGGGCCATATCCTTTTCCCTGGCCCGGAGGGGGGCCCACCTGGTTATATTGAACCGGCTCGAGGAGTTGGACTGGGCGGTGGAACTGGCCGCCCGTATTTCGGAGGCCTTCGGGGAGGAGGTCAAGGCCCTGGAGATGACCGGGGCCAACCTGGCCGGGGCGCTGGCGGGGGCTGATATACTGGTAAACGCCACCAGCGTTGGCATGAGTCCCCATGTGGACGGGACGCCGGTCCCCGCCGGGCTGCTTAGGGGGGGCCTTACCGTCTTCGATGTGGTCTATAATCCGCTCCAGACCCGGCTGCTCAGGGAGGCGCAGGTGGCCGGGGCCAGGGCCATCAGCGGGGTGGATATGTTAATCTGGCAGGGGGTCCTGGCCTTTGAGAAATGGACGGGGCTGCGGCCGCCCGTCGAGCTAATGAGGAACGAAGTGATGAAGGTGCTGAAAAAGTCATGAAGACCAATATCGCCCTGATAGGTTTTATGGGGGCCGGCAAGACGGCGGTGGGCCGGGCGCTGGCGGAGAGGCTGGGCAGGGAATTCATCGAGCTTGACCTGGCGATTGAGAGGAAGGCGGGGAAGTCCATCCCCGAGATATTCGCCGGTGACGGTGAGATAGCCTTCCGCGAGCTGGAGATTAATGTTATAAGAGAGGTCAGCGGGGGGAGGAACCTGGTTATTGCCTGCGGCGGCGGGGTAGTCCTGAACAAAATAAATATCGACAGGCTGCGGCAGACATCCCGGCTGGTTTACCTTACGGTCTCTCCCGGGGTAGTCCTAAAGCGGACAACCGCCGATGAAACGGAGAGGCCGCTGCTTGAGGTAGCCGACCCGGCCCTGGCCATCAGGGAGCTTTTGCGCTTCCGCAGGCCCTTTTATGAGAGGGCAGCGGATATTAAGATAGATACTTCCAGACTGGGTATCGGCTCGGTTGTCGAGCAAATAACAGGTAAGTTGAAAGAGGATGAAGGCTTCAGTTTCCAAGGGTGAAATAGGGGGCAGGGTCGAGGCGCCCCCCTCGAAGAGCTATACCATTCGGGGGCTGGTATGTGCCGCCCTGGCCGAGGGTGAGAGCGAGATAGTCTGCCCCTTGCCGTCGGACGATACCGAAGCGGCGCTGAGGGTGTTGAGTCAGGTGGGGGTGCGTATTTGCCAGGAAGGGGATTCGTGGCGCGTCGGTGGGGGCAGGTTCCGCAGACCGGATGCCGACCTCTTCTGCGGCGATTCGGCGGCCACCCTCAGGTTTATGACGGCCCTCTGCTCCCTGGTGCCGGGGAGGTGCCGGCTGGTGGCGGGGTCGTCACTGGGGCGGAGGCCGGTCGGGCCCTTGGTGGCGGCGCTAAAGAAGTGGGGGGTGAGTTGCTCTGCCCGGGGTGAGGTAGCGCCGGTAGTCGTTGACGGTGGCCTGAAGGGGGGGGCTGACCGAGATGGCGGGCAATATCAGCTCTCAGTTCGTCTCGGCCTTACTGTTCGTCGCCCCCCTGGCCAGTGAGGGGGCCAAAATCAGGCTGAGTACTCCCCTGGAGTCAAGGGCCTATGTCGCCATGACTCTCCAGTGCCTTAAAGAGTTTGGCATAGAGGTGGAGTGCAGTAGCGATTTCAGAGAGTTTGTCGCCTTCAGGCAGGCGTATCGGCCGGCCCGGTATGTGGTGGAGGGCGATTGGTCTTCGGCCTCCTACTTCCTGGCGCTGGGGGCGACCTGCGGGGAGGTGGAGGTAACTAACCTTAATATAGAGAGCCGCCAGGGTGATAAAATACTGCTGGACCGGTTAAGGGATATGGGTGCTCAGGTGGTGGTAAAGGAAAACTCGGTGGCGGTGGGTAAGTCCCGGCTCAGGGCCATACGGGCCGATTTATCGGAGTGCATTGACTTACTGCCCACCCTGGCGGTGCTGGCGGCGGTGGCCGAGGGTAAGAGCGAGTTTACCGGCGTGGGTCGGGCGCGGCTCAAGGAATCAGACCGGGTGGCGGCGGTCAAAGAGGGGTTAAAAAGGATGGGCATAGCCGTTGGTGAAGGGGAAAACAGGTTGACCGTTACCGGTTCCAGGCCTGAGGGCGCGGTCATTGATAGCCGGGGGGACCACCGCATCGCCATGGCCTTCAGCGTACTGGGGACGGTGGTGGGGCAAACGGTGATAGAGGACGCCGGTTGTGTGGCCAAGACATTTCCCCGGTTCTGGGATATACTGAAGAGTATCGGGGGCAAGGTTGAGTTCGATGGAAAATAGTTTGGGAAAAATGTTCAATATAGCCAGCTTCGGTGAAAGCCACGGCCGGTGCGTGGGGGCCGTCATCGACGGCTGCCCGGCGGGTCTGGCGCTTACCGCGGAGGATGTACAGGTAGAGCTGGATAGGAGAAGGCCGGCAGAGAGCGTGGTATCCACCCAGCGGGCGGAGGAGGACAGGGTGGAGATTCTCTCCGGTGTTTTCGAGGGAGTCACTACCGGCGCCCCCATTTGCCTGGTGGTCTGGAACAGGGATATTGATTCGAGCCAGTATGAAAAGATGAGGTTTACGCCTCGGCCGGGCCATGCGGACTATACTGCCTGGGTCAAATACGGCGGCTTCAGCGATTTCCGGGGTGGCGGGCGGTTCTCCGGGCGGATTACCGCTACCTTCGTCATGGCGGGGGCCGTGGCCCGGAAGCTTATCAGCCGCCTTGGCATCGAGGTGCTGGCCCATACCGTGGAGATAGCGGGCATAAAGGCCGGGCCGAGCGAAATTGGCGCGATAAGGAAAAATGCCGCGAACAACCTGCTGCGCTGTGCCGACCCGGTGGCCGCTCAGGCCATGCTTGAGGCTATCGCCGCCGCCAAGAAAGATGGCGATAGTGTTGGCGGTATTGTCGAAGCCATAGGCTTAAATGTCCCGGCTGGTCTGGGGGAGCCGGTCTTCGATACCCTGGAGGGAGATCTGGCCAAGGCTATCTTGGCCGTCCCGGCGGTGAAGGGGGTTGAGTTCGGCTCCGGTTTCGGGGCGGCTGGAAAGCGGGGGTCGGCCAATAACGACCCGTACGCTATCGAGGGTGGCCGGATAGTCACCGTTACCAATAACGCCGGTGGTATACTGGGCGGGATTAGCAGTGGCATGCCCCTGGTGGTAAGGGTGGCCGTTAAGCCCACTCCTTCGATAGCCAGGGCACAGCAGACGGTTGACTTAAAGCAGATGGCACAGACCCGTCTGGAGGTCGGGGGCCGGCATGATACCTGTATCGTGCCCCGGGCGGTGGTGGTTATCGAGTCTATGATGGCGGTAACCCTCTGTGACTTCGCCATGAGAGCAGGACTGATACCGAGGGTGGTGAAATGAGCTTAGAAAACTTGAGAAAAAGGGTGGACGGCATTGATGCCCGGATAGTCAAGCTTGTCGCCGAGAGGGTGAGGGTGGCCGGGGAGATAGGCGATGAGAAGAAGAAACAGGCGAGGCAGATTGAGGATAAGGAGAGAGAGAAAGAGGTCTTTGAGCACATAAGAGGTGTTGCCCGCGAAGAGGGTATTAGCGAGGAGGATGCTGAAAAAATCTACCGGCAGCTGGTAAAGACCTGCAAGAGGACTCAGGGGGCCAGCGTGGCCTTCCAGGGGGAGATTGGTGCCTATAGCGAGGAGGCGGCCTTCCAGTTCTTCGGGCTGTCGATTCAGGTTAAACCCTGTGAGAAACTGGAGGGTGTCTTTAAGGCGGTGGAGCAGGATGAGGTTCAGTTCGGTATTATCCCGGTGGAGAATTCGCTGGAGGGGAGTATCAGCCGCTCGTATGACCTGCTCCTGGATTCGGCCCTCAAGGTATGCGGCGAAATGGAACTCCGGGTGGTTCACTGTCTCATCGCTAACCCGGGGGCAAGCCTGGATTCCATAAAGAGGGTGTACTCTCATCCGCAGGCGCTGGGGCAGTGCCAGACCTTCTTGAAGCACGTGGGTGGAGAGCTAGTCCCGACCTATGATACTGCCGGGAGCGTGAAGATGGTGAAGGAGCGGGGGACTCTGGAAGAGGGGGCTATTGCCAGCGCCCGGGCCGCCGAAATCTACGGCATGAAGATAATAGCCCGGGAAATAGAGGATAACCCCAACAACTTTACCCGGTTTTTTATTCTGGCCAGGCATGATTCGCCGCCGTCGGGAAGCGATAAGACCTCCATAGTTTTTGCGGTAAAACATAAGGCCGGGGCGCTTTACGACTCCCTCAGGGTGCTGGCTGCCGGGAGTATCAATCTGACCAAGATTGAGTCGAGACCCACCAGGCAGAAACCGTGGGAGTATAATTTCTATCTCGATTTTGAGGGCCATCGGGAGGATGAGAATATTAAGCAGGCTCTTAAGAGCCTGGAGGAGACTACGCTCTTCGTTAAGGTCCTGGGCTCCTATCCCAGGGCGAAGTGAAGGCTACGAGGTGGATAGTTGAGAGTAGCGATAATCGGCGGCTCGGGGAAAATGGGGCAGTGGTTTGCCCGCTTCCTGGCCGGAGACGGTAAGGAGGTAGTAATAACCGGCCGGAACGAAGAGAAACTGCTGGCGGCCCAGGGTAAGCTGGGTGTGGTGGGGACCACGGATAATGTGGCGGCAGTCGAGGGCGCCGATGTGGTCCTGATATCGGTGCCGATAGATAATTTTGAGCCGGTAGTGGCGGGGGTGGCGCCTCATATCTGTCCCGGACAGATGGTGGTTGACATTACCTCGGTGAAGGTCTTGCCGGTGGAGGTGATGCATCGGCTCATAAAGGACGGACTGGTGCTGGGGGTGCATCCCATGTTCGGTCCCGGGGCCAGGGATATCCGTAACCAGAACTTCGTCCTGACGCCGACTAAGCCCGAAGAAGAGGCACTGGCTCGGAGGGTAGAGAAGTATCTGGAGGCCAGGGGGGCCAGGACTATGCTGATGTCGCCCTCCGCGCACGATGAGCTTATGGCTATCGTGCTGGGGCTTTCTCATTTCATCGCTATAGCGGCCAGCGATACCCTGCTGGGCCTGGGCAGGTTAAAGGAGATGGAGGTTATCGGTGGTACCAGCTACCGGGTGCTGCTGACACTGGTAGAGAGTGTCATCTCCGAGAACCCGGACCTTTATGCCTCGCTCCAGATGAGCTTCCCCAAGATGGTGGAGGTCGAAGAGCTGTTCTTAAAGAAGGCCGGGGCCTGGGCTCAACTGGTAAAGAGCGGGGACAAGGCGGAATTTGTAAGTAGAATGAGTGCCTTAAGGGATGGTTTTGCTAAGGCTCTACCCGATTTCGGCGGGGCTTATGAGAAGATGTATCGTATACTGGACGAGTTATAGCCGGCCAGAAGACCAGGGCCTTTGGCTGATTATCGCCGCGACGAGAACCAGCCGAAAAGGGCAATTCCCACCAGCCCCGCAAACGCCCCGTAGTAAAATACGGTGCTGGTGCTGGTCGCATCCTCCAGTATTCCTCCCAGTATAGGTCCCAGGGCGAAGCCGATGCTCATAACGGTAGAGAGCGTCGCCATGGTGGAGCCCATGCCGAACTTGCGCCCCTCTTCAACGGACAGGGCCGAGGCCGCCGGTGAGGACGTAGCACCGCCGAAGCCGCCCAGGACGCAAAGGGTCAGTATCATCCAGAAGTTGCCCATGCTGGGGATTAAGGCCATAAAGATGACGGGGTTTACCAGGAGGCCGCAGATTAGCATGACTCGCCGGCTGAACCTGTCGGCGATGCGGCCCAGGTAAATCTGCATTAGTGATATAGACATCATATGAACCGAGAGCAGTATTCCGGTTTCGGTGGGGATAAGCCCCAGGTGGCTGGCGGCGAAGACGGGCAGAGTGGCATTAAGGGTACCGCGGGCAAAGGCATAGGACATGCGAAAGCTCATGAGGCCTCTTATCATGGGGCTTGCGGTTATGGTCCTGAATACTGAGAGCATGCTGCCGGCGGTTGTTCTGCGGTGTGCTACTTTGGGCAGGAGGAAAATAGCTAATAACAGGGCCAGCAGATTGAGGGCGGCCATGCTGAAGAAGGCGACATTCATGTCGAACTGGTCGGTGAGTACGCCACCCATAAGCGGCCCGATGCCATGTCCGGCGAAGAAGGCGGCCATGAAGTAACCGGTCCACTTGCCCTCTTCGCCCTTGGGGCAGATATCACCGAGGTATGCCTGGCTGACGGGAAAGACCATGGCGCTGCCTGCCCCCGCCAGTATGCGGACCGCAAATAGCTGTGGCATATTACCGGCCCAGGAGTAGCCCACGGCACTGATAGCGGTGATGGCCAGGCCGATGGTGATAAAGGGCTTCCGTCCCCAGCGGTCGGAAAACCGTCCGATGAAGGGCATGAGTATGAGCCTGGCGGCGGGGTGTAGGCCCATCATCAGGCCCCGCTGAAAGCCGCTGGCCAGCATGCTTTCGGCATAAAGAGGCAGTAAGGGGGCCACTATGGCAAACCCCAGCATGGAAGTGAAGATTGACAGGGCTAATATTGGTAGAGCTTTCTTTATCATGTGGTTGCTCATGCGATTATAGCAGGGTAGAGGGGTTGCTGGCTACTTAGCAGGCTGTGGTGATTGCACCCCTAGTCTGCGGCTGGTATAATTAGAGTTGTTATTTATTGGTGATGGGGTGGTTACAGCCTCTCGTCCCCAAGCAGGGTGGGAGGTTTTCCATTATAATGGGCTTAGGGGTTAGGTAATGGTTGATGAGGCCAGGCTGACAAGTGAAGATGAGAAGATAGCGGTCATGCGCCATTCCGCCTCTCACGTCATGGCAGAGGCGGTGCAGTCGCTCTTTCCCGGCGCCAGGTTTGCTATCGGGCCGGTTATTAGTAACGGCTTCTATTATGACTTCGATTTGCCCCGTCCCCTGACCCCGGAGGACCTGCCACTCATTGAAGCGAAGATGGCGGAGGTAATTGCTGCCGATGTGCCTTTCCGGAGGCGGGAGGTGAGCAAGGAGGAGGCCCGGCGCTTATTCAGTGACCAGTCATACAAGCTGGAGCTAATCGATGAGATTCCCGAGGAGCCGGTCACGGTATATGAGCAGGGCGCGTTTATGGACCTGTGCCGCGGGCCGCATGTGAGTTCCAGCGGTGAGATAAAGGCATTAAAGCTGACTGGCATCGCCGGGGCTTACTGGCGCGGCGATGAGCACTGCCCCATGCTACAGCGGATATACGGTGTGGCTTTTGCCACTGAGGATGCCCTTAAAGAACACCTTAAAGGGTTGGACGAGGCCGCCCGGCGTGACCACAGGAAGCTGGGAAAGGAGCTCGACCTGTTCAGCATCCACGATGAGGCCGGCCCGGGGCTGGTGTACTGGCATCCCCGGGGGGCAGCGGTACGTCGCCTTATCGAGGACTTCTGGAAGGATGAGCATACCCGGCGTGGCTATGATATTGTCTATACCCCGCATATTGCCAAGGTGGACTTATGGAAGAGGAGCGGTCACTGGGAGTTCTACCGCGATTACCTGTACAGCCCCATGGAGGTAGATGGGCGGGAGTATATCGTTAAGCCGATGAACTGTCTGGGGCATATCCTGATTTATAAAGTACGGCAGCACAGTTACCGCGAGCTGCCCCTGCGCTATGCTGAGCTGGGTACCGTTTATCGTTACGAGCGTTCCGGGGTGCTGCACGGTATGTCCCGGGTCAGGTGTTTTACCCAGGATGATGCCCACATTTTCTGTCGCTTCGGCCAGCTGCTGGACGAGGTGGCCGGGGTACTGGATTTAGCCCGCTTCATGATTGATACCTTCGGTTTTACCGATTATGAGGTATTACTTTCCACCCGTCCGGAGAAATACGCCGGCACTGACGAGGTCTGGACGGAGGCTACCGAGACCTTAAAGCAGGCCCTGGCTCGTCTTGAGATTCCCTATGAGGTCGACCCGGGCGAGGGTGTGTTCTACGGGCCCAAGATAGATATTAAATTCAATGATGCCCAGGGCCGGGCCTGGCAGGGGCCCACCATTCAGGTCGATTTTAATCTCCCCCAGCGTTTCGATGTTACCTATATCGGTGAGGATAACCAGGAGCACCCGGTGGCCATGATACACCGCACCGTACTGGGCAGCATGGAGCGCTTCATCGCCTCGCTTATTGAGCACTACGGCGGCGCCTTCCCGGTGTGGCTGGCCCCCCTGCAGGTAATGCTGATTCCGGTGGCCGATCGTCACCTGGACTATGCTCGCAAGCTGGAGGCCGAGCTTAAGGGCGAGGGTATACGTGCCGAGGTTGATACCCGGTCGGAGACGGTGAACTCCAAGATTCGGCGGGCGCAGCTGGAGAAGATACCCTATATGTTGATACTGGGGGATAAGGAAGTAAACGCTGAGGCGGTCTCTATCCGTTTGCGCAGTGGGGAACAGCGGGCCCTGGCGCCCCTGTCCGACTTCAAGGAAAGCCTCAAGCGGGCTATAGTGGATAAGACCGGGGATTTAAGGCTATAATTAGCCGACCGATTTGATTAGCATGGGGGGAATGTGCTATAGTTTCTCTCCGCAAGATATGCGCGGCCAAGGGAGGTAATTAGGGACATAATTAAGGACTTACCTATCAATGAAAGGATAAGGGCAAGGGAGGTTCGGCTGGTGGGGGAGAAGGGTGAGCAGTTTGGTATCATGCCCTTGTCTCAGGCACGTGAGGTAGCCAGAAAACAGGGTTTTGACTTGGTGCAGGTGGCGGCTAGTGCCGTCCCCCCCGTGTGCCGTCTTCTCGACTACGGCAAGTACAAGTACGAGCAGTCGAAGAAGGAACGTGAGCTTAAGCGGGGTCAGCGAGCCTCTATGCTAAGAGAGGTTCGAATGCGTCCCAAGATTGGTATTCATGATTTTGAGGCCAAGGCAAGGTCGGCCCGGAAACTCCTGGAGGGTGGTGACAAGGTCAAGGTAACGGTAATGTTCCGGGGGCGTGAGATTACCCACCCGGATATCGGCTGGAAGCTGCTGAAGAAAATGGCCGAAGCACTGAAGGATATAGCCGCCCTCGACCGGCAGCCGATCATGGAGGGGCGCCGGATGAACATAATCATGTCGGTCACATCGAGCCAGAGGGCTAAAATTAAGGAAGGGGAGAAGCAGTCTTAAGATGCCAAAACTCAAGACCCATAAAGGGGCGAAGAGTCGCTTCCATATTACCGGGAGCGGCAAAATTTTGCGTTGCAAGGGTGGCAAAAGCCATTTTCGTATGAGGAAAGCCAAGCGGGTAAAGCGCCTTTTCGATGAGAAGGTAGCCATCAGTCCCAGTGATAGGACGCGGATAAAAAGGCTTATACCCTACGGGGTGTCATAGTAGAGGTCATTCACAGAGGAAGTTTTAGGGAGCGGAGCCTCGTTTAATACCCGGTTACAGATTGGGGGGAGGGCTCCGTCTTAGCGTCACAAGGAGGAGTGATTTGCCACGAGTAAAGGGGGGTACCACCTCACATCGGCGGCATAAGAAGGTGCTGGCTTTAACCAAGGGGCATCGAGCCACCAAGCACTCTCTTTATCGCCGTGCTCACGAGTCTATGCTGAAGTCATTGAATTATGCCTACTGCCATCGCCGGGAGCGCAAGGGCGACATGAGGCGATTGTGGATTTCGCGGGTTAATGCGGCCAGCAGGGCACAGGGCCTGACCTATAGCCAGTTCATGGACGGCCTGAGAAAGTCGGGTATTGAGATAAACCGCAAGCTTCTGGCTGATATGGCGGTCAGGGACCCCCAGTCTTTTGCCAGCCTGGCGACTATGGCCAAGGACAAGGTCCAGGTCCCGGGCTAGGCCACCGGTGGGCTCTATCCGGTAAGGGTCCCGTGATGGCGTTTATTCCCTGGCCTCTTCCGGTTTTCGGGGATGTATTTTCACGCGCATCGGGGTAATCCGGTGGCTATAAGGCGTATCTGACTCCCGTTTTCTTGACCCTCTTCTGGCTGATAACCTATAATCTCAGGGATAGCTATGACGGTAGAGATTGACAGGCTGAAATCGGATGCCCTGGCCGAGCTGGCTGCTATTAATGACGGCGGGCAGCTGGAGTCCTGGCGGGTCAGGTATCTGGGTAAGAAGAGCCGCTTAACCGCCATGCTGCGCAGCCTGGGTCAGCTATCACTGGAAGAGAGGAAGTCCGTTGGTGCCCGGGCCAACGAGGTTAAGGCCTGCCTGGAGGATAGCCTGGCGCAGAAAACCCAGGCCCTTGGGGAAGCCGGCTTAAAGGCCTCGTTCGGCGGCGAGCATATTGACGTTACCCTGCCCGGACGCCGTCTTCCCATCGGCCATCTGCACCCCATTACGCAGACCACCCAGGAGATATGTGATATATTCCTCTCCATGGGCTTTGGGGTGGTAGAGGGGCCGGAGGTGGAGTGGGACTACTACAATTTTGAGGCGCTCAACATCCCTAAGGAGCACCCGGCCCGGGATACCATGGCCACCCTCTGGGTCGATTTCGAGACGGAGAGCGGTGAGAGGCCCATGCTGCTGCGTACCCATAACACCTGTGTCAGCGCCCGGGTCATGGAGAGGACGGAACCGCCGGTGCGGGTGGTGTCGGCGGGCAAGGTCTATCGTTATGAGGCTACCGATGCCACGCACCTGGTCATGTTCCATCAGATAGATGGCCAGGTGGTGGACAAGGGTATTTCCATGGCTGAGCTTAAGGGGACACTCTATGAGTTCGCCCGCCGCTTTTTCGGTGCCGACAGGAAGGTG
The DNA here is from genome assembly GCA_043821265.1 of Chloroflexota bacterium. Classification (GTDB taxonomy): domain Bacteria; phylum Chloroflexota; class Dehalococcoidia; order Dehalococcoidales; family JBDRCY01; genus JBDRCY01. The sequence continues at coordinate 9,473 of JBDRCY010000028.1, read as the reverse complement.
CGTTTCCGGTGTGACTTCTTCCCCTTTGTGGAGCCCGGTGTTGAGATGGCCATAGAGTGCTCGGTCTGCCAGGGCAGCGGTTGCCGCCTGTGTGGCGATAGTGGCTGGATTGAGATACTGGGGGCGGGAATGACCCACCCCAGGGTCCTCAGGCAGGCCGGTATCGACCCCGAGGTCTATAGCGGCTTTGCCTTCGGTATGGGCATAGAACGCCTGCCCATGCTGCGCTACGGTATTGATGACATCAGGCTATTTTATGGGAGTGACCTCAGGTTCCTGAGGCAATTCTGAGTTGGTGCTATGAAGGTCTCGCTTAACTGGCTCAAAGAATATGTTGAGGTGGACCTGCCCGCGGCTGAGCTGGCGGGCCGCCTGACGATGGCCGGTAACGAGGTTGGCGGGATGGAGATTATCGGTGGTAACTGGGAGCATGTCGTTATCGGTCGGATAGAGGCTATTGCCGCTCACCCCAATGCTGACCGCCTCAGGTTGACTACCGTAGACCTGGGCACCGAGCGACCGACTGTGGTCTGCGGGGCGCCCAATCTCAATATCGGTGATAAGGTAGCCTTCGCTCGCGTGGGGGCCCGGCTTATCGACCCGCGCAGCGGGGAGACGTTTTGCCTGAAATCGGCCAGGATTCGGGGCGTGGAGTCCGCCGGCATGGTCTGTTCGGAGAGGGAGCTGGGTATCTCCGATGACTATGAGGGTATCATAGTCCTGCCGGCTGAAGCTCCCCTGGGCATGCCGCTGGCCGATTACATGGGTGATACTGTCCTTGACCTGGAGGTAACCCCCAACCGGCCCGATTGCCTCTCGGTGATAGGCATAGCCCGGGAGGCGGCGGCCCTGACCGGCCGGGAGGTGCGCCTGCCGGGGGTGAGCTACGAGGAAGCGGGGCCGTCCATAGACGGGCAGATAAGTGTCGAAATCAAGGACCCGGACCTGTGTCCCCGCTATTGTGCCAGCCTGGTTAGCGGCATCAAGGTGGCGCCGTCCCCCCGCTGGATGCAGGAGAGACTGCTCGCTGCGGGCATGCGTCCCATCAGTAATATCGTCGATATTACCAACTATGTCATGATGGAGTATGCTCAGCCCCTGCACGCCTTCGACTACCGGAAAATCAGGGGCCAGAAGATTATAGTGCGCCGGGCCACCGCCGGAGAGACTATGGTCTCCCTGGACGGCGAGGAGCGTAACCTCTCCCCGGACATGCTGCTTATCGCCGATGAGGAGCGGGCGGTAGCTATCGCCGGCGTTATGGGTGGTGCCAACAGTGAGGTAACGGAGGAGACTACCCAGATACTGCTCGAGGCCGCCAGCTTTAACCCGGCCAGCATTCATTATACCGGCCGGACCCTGCGCCTGCCCAGCGAGGCCTGTATGCGCTTTGAGCGGGGTATTAGCGCTGAGATGGCGCTGCCGGCCCTCAAGCGGGCTACCCAGCTCTTCACCGAGCTGGCGGGTGCTAAGGCGGCCAGGGGGGTGGTGGACGTATATCCCGGCAGGCGCCGGCGCGAGCCTATATTGCTGGTGCTGCCCAGACTGAACAGCCTCTTGGGTGTTGAGCTTGGCTCCGAGCAGGTAGTGGCTACCCTGGTTTCTCTCGGCTTTGAGTGTAAGCAGGCGGAGAAGGCCGGCGAGGTCCGGGTTAGTGCCCCCTACTGGCGTAGTGATATAAGTGAGCCGGTTGACCTGATAGAGGAGGTAGCCCGTATTATCGGTTATGATAAGATTCCGGCTGCGCTGCTCAGTCACCCCCAGCCCGTACAGGACCCCGAGCCTATCTTTGGCCTCAAGCGGCAGGTGCGGCACAGCCTGGCGGGTTACGGCTTCCAGGATGTGGTCGCTTATTCCCTGGTTAGCCTAGAGATGCTAAGCAGGCTCTCGGGGGGGGCTCGCCCCCTGGAGCCGACACCCCTCCGTCTGGCCAATCCGGTAACAGTGGAGCAGGAATACCTGCGCACCAGCCTGCGGGCGGGTCTCTTAAGCGCCCTCTGGTCGAATCAGAAACACGAGGATGGTGGCATCAGGCTTTCCGAACTGGGAAGGGTGTATCTACCCCAGGAAAGGGACTTACCCGATGAGCGCGAGATGCTGTGTGCCGTAATGAGCGGACGCCGATTCGCCGACTCGTGGCATAAGGGCAATGAGCCGCTTGATTTCTTCGATGCCAGGGGGGTGGTGGAGGGCTTATTGGGGCGGCTCGGGGTGGTGGCCACCTTTGCCCGGTCTGAGGACGGGGGTCTGCACCCGGGCAGGCAGGCGATGGTAACGGTGGCTGAGCAGGGGGTGGGTGTTGTTGGCGAGGTGCATCCCCAGGTGCTTGGGGCCTTCGATATCTCCGGGGCCGCCTATATCCTGGAAATAGACCTGACGGCGCTTTTACCCGTTGCTGTCGCTTATAACCGGTTTCAGCCTATAAAGCGCTTTCCGGCCGTGGTCCGGGACATAGCCCTGGTAGTTGACAGTAGTGTAACTCACCAGCGGGTGCGGGATATCATTAAGCGTTTCCCTCTGGTAGGGGCCGTTACCTTGTTCGATGTCTATGCGGGCCAGCCTGTCCCGCCGGGCAAGAAGTCGCTGGCCTACCGGATTACCTTCCAGTCACCGGCGCATACCCTGACCGAGGAAGAGGTAAGTAAGGTTCAGGAGCAGGTCGTAGGGAAGCTATCCAGCGAACTGGGGGCAGTACTGCGCGCTTAGCCTTGACCTGGGTTTATTTATCCGAAGGAGTCTGGGAGGAGCTTTGGCCCCTCTCTTTTTAGTAGCGGCCCCCGTTTTTACCGGGGCGGGATAGCAGTGCTGGCGGGGGCTTGACAAAGTTTGGTGACTTCGTTTACGATATTAATCCATATACGAGATGAAAGAGGGATATAGAAAAATCGTTCAGCCGGGCAATGCCAGGGGCTCTGGTAGCGATAAGCAGAGCCTGAAAGACGAGAGAGAGAGAAGGCTTCGTGAGCTGTTAGCCTTGAGCCGGGTCTCGGCCGCGCTCAGCGGCCTGGAGGACCTCGATGCTATCCTCAGAGTCGGCTTCAATAATGTCCTGGACATCATGAAGGGCGCTATCGGCGGCATCCTGCTTCTGGACGAATCGACCCAGACCCTCGCCTATCGTGTCTATAAGGGCTTTAGCTCAAAGTATGTTGCCCAGATGCGTATTCATCTGGGTGAGGGTATTGCGGGCCGGGTAGCCCAGAATGGCAAAGCGGTCCTGCTGGAGGACATGACTACTGCCCCCGATGTCGCTCATCGGGACCTGGTAACTACCGAGGGCCTCAAGGCATTCATCAGCGTTCCCCTCCGGGCCAGGGACAAGGTGCTGGGGGTGATAAACATCTCCAGCCGTGAACCACATCATTTCACCGTGCATGATATGCATCTGTTGCACTCGATTGGTGACCAGTTGGGCGTGGCTATCGAGCAGGCAAACCTGGCCGAGCGGATAAAAAAGGACAGGGAAGAGATTGCTAAGCTGGAGGAGGAAAGGGAGCGTTTTCTGCGCTTTATCGGTATAGCGGCCCATGACCTGAAGGCGCCGCTTACGGCTATCCAGGGCTTCTTATGGGTAATGCTGGGCGGCTTTGCCGGGCCGCTTAACGATAAGCAGAGGAACATGCTGGAAAGAAGCAGTGTGCGGATTGGCGAGCTCCTGAACTTAATCAGTGACCTTCTGGATATACCCCGAGTCGAAGCGGGACAGATTGTGCAGGATATGGCGGAGGTATCTCTGTCTGAGATAATCAAGAAGTCCTGCGACGACCTGCGCGCTGTGGCCGAGAAGAAGGGCATTGAGCTGAAGCTGGAACTGTCCGAGACCTTGCCCCGGATTCGTGGCTCGGCGGTTAGGTTGCAGCAGGTCATGACTAATCTGGTCGATAATGCCATCTGTTATACTCCTGAAGGCGTGGTAACCGTCAGGGTAGTGGAGGGGGACGAGGAGATAACGGTTGAGGTTACCGACAGCGGGATTGGTATTCCCGGCGAGGACCTGCCCCATATCTTCGACGAGTTCTTCCGGGGCGGTAATGTGGAGACCAAAGGGACCGGTTTGGGGTTGTCGATAACCAGGAGAATCGTCGAAGCTCACGGCGGTAAGATATATGCTGAATCCCCCTGTCCCCAGACCAACGGGGGCAGCAAATTTACCTTCACCCTGCCTAAAGGTGGTGAGGTTGGGCCAGAGTAGTAGCGCCGGAGCGGCAGGCGTTGGTGAGACTGTGTGTGGTTGGATTATTGCCGGGAACTGTAATATAATTGGGTGGGAATATGACAGATAAGATATTGGTAGTTGATGACGATCCTGATATTCTGGCTGCGTTAACCATGATTCTCCAGTCTCAAGAATATGAGGTAGTTACGGCTCGGAATGGGCTAGAGGCTTTAGCCAGGCTCGAGGCGGCCAAGCCGCATCTGATGATTCTCGACCTGCTGATGCCGAAGATGGACGGATTTGCTGTCTGCAAGGCGCTCCAGGAGCCGAAGTGGTCGGGGCATAGGGATATGCCGGTCCTGGTGCTGACCTCGGTAAGGGAGGAAGCCAGCCGCCGCCGCTATGAGCTGGAAACCGGCCAGCAGCTTGGTGTCAATGACTATATCGAGAAGCCCTTTTCTCCTGATGTGCTGCTGGAGAGGGTGGCCAAACTCATCGGTAAGGGACGAAAGGTCTAAATAGTATAGCTTAAGGAATTCAGTACTTGGAAAGGAGCAGAGACATGGGAGAGAAGGCCAAAATCTTGCTAGTTGATGATGATATCGACTTTGTTGAGTCAACCAGGATTGTTCTGGAAAGCAAGCCCTATGAAGTGATTGTCGCCAAAGAGGGCGAAGAGGGATTGCGTAAGGCGCGGGAGGAAAAGCCCGACCTCATCATCTTGGATATAATCATGCCGGTGAAGGATGGCTTCACGGCTGCGGAACAGCTCAAGAAGGACCCCCAACTTAGCCGGATTCCGGTAATAATGCTGACCAGCTTCTCGGCACGGCGTCAGGAGACCTCTATACCGGTCAGTCGCGGTCTCGGCCTGGAGGCCGAGGATTATATCGAGAAACCGGTTAGCCCGGATGATCTGCTGCGCAGGGTTGAGGCGAACCTGAAGAGGGTGAGTTCCTAGGTAAACACTGTCATAATAAGCACCTTAAATATAGGCACGCTTAATAGGTGTTGTTTCATAGCTCCTGGTCGCATCTGTCGGTGGTTCATGGGGAGAGGGCGAACGCCCTCTCATCGCCTAAATACTGGCTGAGGCTACACTGTGCTGCTTTGCAGTTAATAAAGTGGCCATCTTGCTGGTCGAGGGAGTAAGGGGATGGAAGCGGTTACCATTACCCTTGATGGGTTAGAGGTAAGCGGCTATCTTGGTATGACCATCTTGGAGCTGGCTCAGGAATCGGGGGTGCCGATTCCTACCCTGTGTCATGACCCCAACCTCGCTCCGTTCGGCGCCTGCCGGGTCTGCCTGGTGGAGGACGAGCGGAGCGCCAAGTTGCTGGCGGCCTGTGTCACGCCGATATCCCCGGGAATGGTTATCAGTACCCGCTCCCCGCGGGTGCTGGAGCGTCGCCGGGTGATTGTTAAGCTCATGCTGGCCAGCCACCCCGATTCCTGTATGGTATGCGATAAGGGCAACCGCTGCCATCTCCGCCAGGTAGCTGCGGAAATGGGTATAGGCCTGGTGGACTTTGAGCGGATTCCGCAGCGGGGGGCCATCGAGGAGGTTAACCCCTTCATCGAGAGGGACCTGTCCAAATGCGTTCTCTGCGCCAAGTGTATCCGGGCCGACCATGAGCTGGTGGTGGAGGGCGCCATCGATTACATCAACCGCGGGGCGGCGGCTAGACCGGCCACACTGAACGACTTGCCCCTGGAGCAGTCCGAGTGCACCTTCTGTGGAATCTGTGTTGCCCTGTGCCCTACCGGTGCCCTCATGGAGAAAGAGTGCAGTTACCGGGGGACGACGGCTACCACGGTGGCTACGGTGTGTCCCTTCTGCGGTTGTGGTTGCCGCCTCTCTCTGGAGGTTAAGGACGGCCGCCTGGTGCGCGCCAGACCCGCCGCCGACAGTCCGGTAAATGGCGCTACCCTCTGTGTCCGTGGGGGCTACGGCTATGATTTCGTGCATAGTCCGGAGAGGTTGGATACGCCCCTGGTTAAGACCGACGGCGAGTTTCAGCCGGTGTCCTGGGAGGCGGCTATGGAACGTATCGCCACTGAGTTTGAGCGGATAAAGAAGGCCCGCGCCGGGGCGCTGGCCGTGCTCGGTTCGGCCCGCTCTACCAATGAAGAGCATTACCTCTTGCAGAGATTGGCCCGGGGGGTACTGGGCACCAATAACGTGGATAATGGCAGCCGGCTGTACAGCTCGGCCAGCTGGCTCGGTCTGGGGCGGTCGCTGGGCTTTCCCGGCACTACCGGTTCGCTCGATGGGCTGGAGCAGTCACCGGTGATAATGGTTATCGGGGCTGACCCACCCACCTCGGCCCCGGTGGTCGGCTATGCCGTAAAGCGCGCCGTTAAATATGGGGGGGCCAGGCTGCTATTGGTCGACCCCCGGCGGACCAGGCTCTCTGGCTTCGCTCACCTCTGGCTGCGACCTGGTCCGGGCACCGACCTTGCCCTGATAAATGGCCTGGCCAAGGTGATTATTGATGAGAAGCTCTTTGATGAGGAGTTCGTCGCCCGCAGGGCCGACGGCTTTGCCGAACTGGCCGGGTGCCTTGAGGGCTATACCGCTGGCCGGGTGGCCAAGATAACCGGTGTCAGCGCCGCTGATATACGGCTGGCGGCCCGTCTCTTTGCCTCCGCTGAGCGGGCTTCGATTGTCTATGGTAACGGTATTACCCAGCAGGTAAATGGCACCGCTAGCGTAATGGCCCTGGCCAATCTGGCCATGCTAACGGGAAATAGCGGGTCGGGGGGTGGTGGCATCTTTGCCCTGCAGCGGGCCAATAATGCCCAGGGTGCCTGTGACCTGGGTGTCCTGCCGGATTTCCTGCCCGGCTATCAGGATATCGCTGATGCCGGGGTGAGTGATAGCTTTGAGAAGCGCTGGGGGGTGAGCCTGCCGGTGGGTAAGGGGCTTACGGCCTGGGAGATGATGGCAGGGGCCAAGGAGGGCAGGGTAAAGGGGATGTTGATAATGGGGGAGGATGTGGTGTCGAGCTTCCCCGCACCGGGCCTGGTAAAAGAGGCCCTGGCCTCGCTTGATTTCCTGGTGGTGGCCGACCTGTTTCTTACCGAAACGGCCAGGCTGGCGACGGTGGTCCTGCCCAGCGCCAGCTTTGCCGAGAAGGAAGGCACCTTCACCAACTTCGAAGGCCGGCTCCAGGAGGTGCATAAGGCCATTGAGCCTATCGGTGGCAGCCTGCCCGACGGTGAGATAATCCTAAGACTGGCCGACCGGATGGGCTTTTCGCTACCATACGACTCTCCGCAGCAGGTAATGGATGAGATTAAGGAACTGGTCCCCCTCTACCGGCAACTGTCCCCTGCCGATAGTGTGGATGGACTTAAGGGTGGGTCTCCGGGCGCCAGACGCCTGTACCGGGGGCTATTCCCCAGCGGGTTCGAGCGCTTCTCTCCGCTGGAATATACCCCGTCCCCGGACGGTGCCAGTGACGATTATCCCCTGACCCTGCAGTGGGGTTCCATTCTGTATCATTTCGGCAACGGCTCCCGTACCCTAAGGTCGTCGCGGCTTAACCGGTTCTCCCCGGAGGCCTTTGTGGAGATAGGCGAGGCCGATGCCGAAAAAATGGGTATTACCGCCGGTGAAATGGTCAGGGTTATCTCTCCGGCGGGCGAGGGGACCGCCGGCGCCCGGCTGACCGATACCCTGCCTCCGGGTATGCTGTTCATGCCGCTGTCATTTGCGCAGAGTCAGGCCAACGGGCTGTTCAGTGCCGTGTTGGACCCGCAGGCTGGGACTCCGGCGCTTAAATCGTGCGCGGTAAGGCTGGAAAGGGTGGGAGCCGATGGCTAAGCCGAAAGAGATACGTAAGGCTGACTTAAAGAGGATAGGGCATATAGTGTCGGGGTATAAGGGCCGGAAGTGGGCACTAATACCCCTCCTTCAGGAGATTCAGGGTGTATTTGGCTATATTCCTCCCCAGGCGATACGGCCGGTAGCCGAGGGCCTGGGCCTGTTTCCCAGCGAGGTGCAGGGGGTAATCTCCTTCTATGCCCAGCTCTATACCATGCCGCGGGGCAAGAACATAGTCAGGGTATGCCGGGGGACTGCCTGCCATGTTAGGGGCGGGAAGACGATACTCAAACTGGTCAAGCAGTACCTGGGCATTGAGGAGGATGAGAATACCCCGGACCTGGAATATACCCTGGAGACGGTGGCCTGTATTGGCGTCTGCGCCCTGGCGCCCAATCTCATGATAAACCGGGACAACTACGGCAGCCTGAATCCCAGGAAGGTATCCCAGTTATTCGGCGGGAGGAATAAGGCATAGCATGCGGCATCGTACTGTTTTAGTGTGTCGGGGTACGGGGTGTGTCTCCGGGGGTGGCGACGCTGTCTATGAGGCGCTCAAGCTGGAGGTAGCCGCGCAGGGGGTGAAGAACGCTGATATTGATTTCACCGGTTGCCACGGTTTCTGCCAGCAGGGGCCCAATGTTGTCGTTGAGCCGGACGGTATCTTCTATACCCATGTCGAGCCCCAGGACGCTGCCGATATTGTAGGGTCGCACCTTAAGGGAGGCATTCCGCTGGAGCGCCTCTTCTACCGCGACCCGGTAACCGGCCAGGCGGTGCCCCGTTACGGCGATATAGGCTTTTATCAGCAGCAGGAGCGGGTGATTCTGCGTAACTGCGGCCATATCAATCCGGAGAAGATTGACGATTACCTGGCCTGCGGCGGTTATAAGGCACTGGAGAAGGTTCTTTTACAGATGACGCCGGAGGAGGTGATTAGCGAGATTGACCGCTCCGGGTTGCGGGGGCGCGGTGGTGCCGGCTTTCCCACCGGACGCAAGTGGGAGTTCTGCCGTAGGGCTACCGGCTCGCCCAAGTATGTTATCTGTAACGCCGATGAGGGCGACCCCGGTGCCTTTATGGACCGCTCCATCCTGGAGGCCGACCCGCATGCCATAATCGAGGGACTCTCTATCGCGGCCTATGCGGTGGGCGCCAGCGAAGGCTATGTCTATGTCCGGGCGGAATATCCACTGGCGGTAAGTCGTCTGACCACGGCCCTGGAGCAGGCCCGGGAGCGGGGTTTTCTGGGACGTGACATACTGGGTTCGGGCTTTGATTTTATCGTGCATATCAAGGAGGGCGCCGGCGCCTTTGTCTGCGGTGAGGAGACGGCCCTGATAGCCTCTATCGAGAGCCGGCGGGGCATGCCCCGCCCCCCCCCCCCCCTACCCCCCCCCGCCCGGCGGTGGGGCAAACCCCCCAACAAAAAAAACCGGGGGACCCGGGCGAAAAACTCCCCCCACAAGCGCAACACCGCCCAGTGGG
>JBDRCY010000027.1:0-36397 GCA_043821265.1 Chloroflexota bacterium | reverse complement strand
TGGTGGCTTATTTCGGCATACTCAAGACCGGGGCATGGGCGGTACCTCTAAACTTCAGGTTCATCAGCCGCCAGATTAAGTACTGTGCTGATGTAGCCGAACCGATTGCCGTGATTCTGGACGAAGCGTTTACCGAGAGGTTAGAAGCTATCCGCTCCGAATTGCCATCGATAAAGCACTATATATTCGACGGCCCAAACCCGCCAAAAGATATGGAGGTTTTAGAGGAAATAATGAGGAAAGCCCCGGCTGAGCCTCCTGATGTAGAAATAGACGGCGAAGACGAGTCAGCGCTATATTTTACCTCCGGCACAACCGGAGACCCGAAGGCGACACTGCTGTGCCACAAGAGCCTGGAACATACGGCCGTTAATGAAAACTTTTCCCATCATGAGAACCGGACAGATAACTTTCTCCTTATCCAGCCGCTTTATCATACGGGCGGTAAAATGCACTGGTTTGGCAGTTTGATTGCCGGTGGCAAAGCCACAATGACAGTCGGCGGCGAAAGAGTAACCGCCAAACTCATACTCGAAACTATAAGCAAGGAAAAAATAACTTTGTGTATGTTACTGGTGCCGTGGATGCAGGACATTGTTTCGGCTCTTGACAGAGGCGAACTGAAACTGGAGGACTATGACACCAGTTCTTTAAGACTTATACACTCCGGCGCGCAGCCAATACCTCCGGTACTTGTCGAGCGCTTGCTGGAATATTTCCCCGGTATCGCTTTCGAAGAAAACTACGGGCTTACCGAATCGTCAGGGCCATGTATGCACCTCGGTTTGGAAAACATTCACAAGCTCGGATCTATCGGCTACCCGAGAATCAACCTGGACGCGCGAGTAGTCAATGAAAAAGATGAAGACGTTCCTGTCGGACAGGTCGGAGAGTTGATCCTCAAAGGGCAATGCGTTATGAAAGAATATTATAAAAATCCGGAAGCAACGGCGCAGGCTCTCAGAAACGGCTGGCTGCACACCGGCGATTTCGTCAGAATGGATGAAGAAGGATTCATATACTATGTCGACAGGAAAAAGGACCTCATTATTACCGGCGGCGAGAATATTTTCCCCGTCGACCTTGAAGCAGTCCTTATCGGCCAACCCAAGGTAAAAGACGTCGGCGTAATCGGGATTCCGGACGAAAGATACGGTGAGGTAGTCGCCGCCATAGTTGAACCTCAACCCGATGCCAACCTGACGGAAGAAGAGATGAGGGCATACTTCGAGCCGCTATTGCCCAAATATGCCTGGCCCAGAATCGTTATATTCGGCGAAGTACCCCGTAATCCCACCGGAAAGATAGAAAAACCCAAACTCAGGGAAAAATATGCCGATTTGAAGTGGAACCCCTAAAGAACCAAACCGCAAACAACCTGTCGAAGGAGAATGAAATTGATCAGCAAGGATTATGTCGATTTTGCTAACGAAAATCGCGTATGCTATTTGGCCACTATGGATAGAGACCAGCCGAGAGTCAGGGCACTGGGAATGTTCTACGCTGACGAAACAGGGTTTTATTTCAATACGGAATCTACAAAGGCTCTCGCCGGGCAACTAAAGAATAACCAGAAAGTGGAGTTATGCTATTTTTCTCCCAAAGAAACCAGGATGATGAGAGTCACCGCCAAAGTAGAATTTATCGATGATATGGCAATCAGAACCAGGTTTTTCGAAGAGAGACCAATCCTGAAGAAAGCCGGGGTAAAGGGGCCGGAAGACCCTTTCTTAGTGGTGTTCGCCATACGCTCGGGGGAAGCCTATTTCTGGACAATGGAGAATAATACGAAGGAAGCCGAAATAGAAAGATTTAAGTTCTAAAGGTTATCTCGCTGTCTCCACCCACAACCTTTCCCCGTCAGTGACAAAGTTTATGGTTCCCTGCCGGTCGGTCCGATAAATACTTTCCGGGGCAAACCTTTCTTCCAGTCGCGCCATAACTTCATCGCTTGGATGCCCGAACTTATTATCGGCACCGACGGAGATAACAACCGCCCCGGGACCGACTACCGACAGAAACTCAGGAGTGGTTGAAGTGTCCGAGCCGTGATGAGCGACCTTGAGAACGGTGCCGGACAGGTCAGCCCGCCGGCTGATAAGCTCCCATTCGGCTTCTCTCATAATATCGGCGGCAAGTAGAAAGCTGATGTCACCGGAGTCCAAGCGCAGCACAACACCGTTATTGTCCACATCCGATTCCGTCCCGGACAGAAGAGTCGCCTGAGGATTGAGCACCTTTATCACAACCCCGTCACCCAGGTCAATCCGCTGGCCGGCAACAGCCACGGTATGCTCGATATCTCTTTCCCGAAGGAGTCTTTGCCACTCGTCATATACCGGGGAACTACCATCAAAAGACGTGTAGAGCACCTGCCCTACCCTGTAGCGACGCAACACCTCCACCAGCCCGGCGAGGTGGTCCTGGTGAGGATGCGTCAGTACCAGCAAATCGATGTTCCTGTCCCAGAAAGGCATCCGACTGCCCAATTCCAGACTTACAGCCTGTCGACCGGGCCCGCCGTCAATCAGTACCTGTTGACTGCCCTTCTGAATCAGGATGGCATCACCCTCACCGACGTCGAGAAAGCTGACACGGAGCTTATCATCAGGCATCGTAGCCGCCGCGTATGAAACCAGCACCGCCACCACCAGCAGCGGCGAAAGAATCCATACCTTGATCCGGGAAAGATTAAAGGATACGCTCGCCCCTGACACAGTAGTCCCGGACACAAGGTCGAGTATTTCCTTCCTGTTGGCGTTAAACCAGATTGCCGCCGCCAGGACTATATAATAGCCAGAGATAAAAGTAGTGCTAATTGAGTTTACTTCAGTAGACGATACCGGGGACGCTGACAGACCGCCAGCCACCAGAATCATGTAAGACAGGAACAGCCATGCCAGCCAGCCCACAACCTGGGCGACAGGCAGTGCTATAAGTCCCAGAATCGCTGTTAAAGCGCCGATGATGATGACACCGGGCAGCGCCGGTAGCGCCAGAAACGTTGCCAGCGGGCCGACCAGAGAAATAATGCCGAAGTAATAGGCAACGACCGGCCAGACAGCGATGACAGCCCCCATGGTAACACTCAGGGTATCGACGGTGACATTAGCTACAGAGACGACAGCTCCGCCTTCACCCAGCACCGCCGTAACCACCCTTCTGCCCAGGTCCCGGAAAACGGGGAAGATGAAGACCAGACCGGCCATAGCCAGGAAGCTCAGCTGGAAGGAGGCTGTCCACAGCACCTGGGGGCTGATGGCTATCATCACGGCGGCGGCGAAGGCCAGGGCGGTACTGGCCGTGCGCTGCTGGCCCAGCAGTTCGGCGGTAAGAAACAGGCTGGCCATGATAGCGGCGCGTACCACCGGCGGGTGCAGGCCGGTTATCACGGCATACAGCCAGATTGTTCCCAGCGCCAGCCATATGTAGATATGGCGACGGCGGCCGAAGAGCCGGATGCCGACGCTGAGCAGTATGCCCGCCATGATACTGAGGTGGAGGCCGGAGATGGCCAGCAGGTGGGCGGTACCGGAGCGGGAGAAGTCTTCTTTGAGGGGTGACGGGATGGTGCCGCGCAGGCCCAAAACAATACCCTGGGCCAGCGATGCCTGGGGGGGCTCCGGCAGGACCCGGGAAAGGCTTTGTGAGAGGTCTTTCCGCAGCGAGTAGGCCCACTGTAGCGGCGGTAAGCCCCTCCCCTTTTCCCGGATATCTATATCGGGGTAGGTCATGGTGGAATACACCCCCTGCTGGGTGAGGTAGCCCTTGTAGTCGAAGTCGTCGAACTCAGGCGGTGTCTCCAGATAGCCCTTTACCAGCAGCCTGTCGCCGTAGTCGTAGTCGCGGTATCCGGGGGCAAACAGCAGGGCGCTTCCAGATAATTCCTGCCAGCCCTGCTCTCCCCTTATCCTGATAGCGGAAAGGTACAGGTGGGTGGTCTTACCCCTGGCTTCGGGGTATCTGTTTACGGTACCTTCGATTTCCACCTTCGCCCGACCGTTATAGGACTGAATGTGGCCTTCGCCGGTGGCGGGCAGGCCCGCGTTAAAGCGGCTGGCACCGGCCAGGAAGGCGATGATACAGAGGCTGGCGAGGATTATCGCTTTCCGCCGGCGGCGAAGGTAGAAGAGGAGGGGGAGCGGGCTTAGCCCGACGGCAGCCAGGGCCAGGGGCGGGCTGAACCTTGCCCCCAGGAATATACCAGCTACCCAGGCGAGGCTGAGATAGATAAGGGTCACTATATCCCCTTCCGGCTAGGCCTTGTTTTCGGTGACTTTTTTAAAAAATCGGGTATTCATAGACAGGCCCTGTTTATAAGCGGGGTTATCAGTCGGTGACGGTGATAAGGTCTTTAATCTCCTCGTAGGTAGTGGTGCCGATACTCTCTACCCTGGTCAGTTCATGGGTACTTAAGAACGGGCCGTTCTTAAGCCGGTAATCTACGATGGCCTGTGCCCTGACCTGGCCGATTCCGGGCAGGGCCGCCAGCAGCCAGGTGCTGGCCCGGTTGAGATTCACCTTTTGCGGCTGGTCTTCCTCAGTGTCGTTGGATATGTGAAGCCTGATTTGGCCGGGGTCGGCACTGGGGGTAGTACCGCCGGCGGCCTTGAGGATATCGGCGATGCTGTCGGTGGGTTTCAGGGGATATATGCCCGGGTTGGATACCGCTCCGCTGACGTGGACCTCCCCCGCCAGCTCCGGGGCCGGCGGCGCGGCTATCTCTAAGGGCTGACCCGGGCTGCGTCGTAGCCAGATGGTGAGGCTGGCCGCCAGAATAATGGCCGCCAGGATGATAAGCAGTGTCCAGTACCTGTCGGGCCTGCCTGCTGTCACCAGGGCCTCCTCTGCTCAGCTGCTGTTTGGTGTTAGGCTACCCTAACCTGGTGATTTTTCTCCGCATAGACTGGGGATGACCACGGATAAAACCGATAACTGGCATCAGGTCGCGGTAAACGGGTGATGATTTTACTCCCCGGTGCCCCTGAGCACGGCTCGCAGTGCCTCTTCCGATTCGGGGGTGGTGATAGCTAAAATACGGTCTTCGGCCTGGAGGATGCCGGTGGCGGTGCAGATACGGGGCTGGCCTTCCTTGGGGATATTCAGTATCAGACGGCTGTTTTCTGGCAGCGACAGCTCCTTTATCGGTTTACCTATCGTGGTGGAGCCGGGCGGTATCTTGATTTCTACAATCTCTAGCCCGGCCTCCCTGATATTCAGCAGGTGGGTCAGGGAGTGGGTGGGCACCTCTTCCTCTATGACTTCGAGGATGAGGCGGGTGCTGTTTACCGTAACGTCAATGCCCAGTTTCTTAAAGACATTCTCGTTCTGGGGATTGCGGACGCGGGCTATGGTGCGGGGTGCATTGAACTTGTGTTTGGCTACCTGGCAGGCGATCAGGTTGTCTTCGTCATCGCCGGTTACGGCGATGAATATATCGGCCCGGCCGGTACCGATTTCATCCAGTGTGGCGGCCTCGCAGCCGTCGCCATGGATGCAGATACTGCCCATCTCGTTGACTATGGTCTTACAGACGGTCTCGTTTTTCTCTATTATGAGGGCTTCGTGTCCTTCGTCCAGCAGCGCCTTGGCCAGGTAGTAGCCTAACCTGCCGCCACCAACGATTATGATGTACATCTACAGTCTTAACCCTCTAGCTTTTCCTTTAACATCTCGGCAAATACTGTGGTCGGGCTGATGGCCTCCAGGCCTAGGGTCTCATACAGGTCCCGGCGCAGGGGGTCGTAGATACGGCAGATTACCCTGGGTACATTAAAGATGTGCTTGGCGATTTGAGAGGCCATGACATTGCGGTTGTCCCCCTGTGTTACCGCCACAAAGGCATCGGTCTCCTCGATACCGGCCCTCTTGAGGGCTTCCTGGTCGAGGCCGTTCGCCAGCAGTGTTTTGCCCTTGAAGTCGGCGGGCAGCCGGTGGAAGCTATAGGAGTCGTTGTCCAGCACCGTAACCTCATGGTCTTCATTATCCAGCAGTTTCGCCAGATGGGCGCCTACCCTTCCGCATCCCATAATAATTACTTTCATAGCCCGTTCCATTATGTAGATTGATGGTATAGTATAACACGGCAGGGAGCATTTTTTAAGACATAGGGCACCACTTCGCCCAGGTTGAACTCCCCGAGGGGCCACTGGTGGGCGGTGCTCATTACAATCAGGTCGGCGTTTTTGTCTACCGCTTCATCGACGATAGCCGGGCCCACGTCACGGGCCTGCAGCACCTCGGTCTCTATCCGGCAGCCGTCCTCATTGGCCATACACTCTGTATTGCTCAGTATGCCCTCGGACTTTTGAATTTCCGGTTCAATCTCGACATCCAGCGGCAGGGTGCGCTTTACCGTAATGACATAGATGGCGTTTATTTTACCCTTGTCGGGCTTGGCCAGTCGGCAGGCCAGTTTGATTACCTCTTCGTCGGCTTCGGTGCCGCCTACCGGGACCAGAATCTGTAGAAACTCCATATCTCTCCGTAGCTTTCTAGCTAAGTGCCAACGGATTATAACCCTTTTGTGGGAAAACTACAATAGCTGTTGATTGTTGCGGGATGATGACGTGGGCTACTATCGCTTTAGGGTGATTAGTAGCCTGGGGCGACCTGTTCTCTAGCTGGTCTTACGCCATCTCCAGAACGCGGGGCTGAAGAGCACCAGTATGGTGAAGAGCTCGAGGCGGCCCGCCAGCATGCATACGGTAAGGACAATCTTGCCCAGGGACGGCAGGAAGGCGTAGTTTTCCACCGGGCCGACCAGGCCCAGGCCAGGGCCGACATTACCCAGGGTGGCGGCGACCGAGGACAGGGCGGTTACCTGGTCCAGCCCCAGGGCGCTCATTATCAGGAAACCGGCCACCAGAATGGCGAAGTAGAGGAAGGCCATGGCCAGAATCCGGGAGACCACGCCCTCGGGCAGGGTATTCTTGCCCAGTTTCAGGGGAATGACCGCACGCGGGCTGAAGATGAGGATGATGCGGCGGTAGGCGTGCTTGGCCAGTACCAGCACCCGGGTGACCTTTAGCGCCCCCCCGGTGGAACCGGCTGAGGCGCCGATTATCATCAGGATGAGCAGGGCTGCCCGGGCGAAGGCCGGCCAGACATTGAAATCGGCAGTGACGAAGCCGGTGGTGGTCATGATGGATACCACCTGAAAGCTGCTGTAGCGGAACGCTTCGCCGAAGGGCAGGTCCATGCCCCGGGCCAGGTTGAGGGTGACGAGGAGGGTGCCGCCAACCAGGATGGCGATATAGAGCCTGAATTCCGGATTGGTAAAGACTTGCCGGGGCTGGCGCTTCCAGAGCAGGAAGTAGTAGAGGGCGAAATTGACCCCGGCTATGGCCATGAAGAGGGTAACGATGCCCTCGATGGTGGCACTCTGGTAGGCGGCGATGCTGAGATTGGTGGGGGTAAAGCCACCGGTGGGCATGGTGCCCATGGTAACGGTTATGGCATCGAACAGGGGCATACCGGCGATGCGGAGGGAGATAACCTCCAGCACGGAAAAGCCGACGTACAGGTACCACAGCACCTTGGCGGTGTCCCGGATGCGGGCGGTTACCTGCTCGGTTTGCGGCCCCGGCACCTCGGCCTCGACGAGATGGGCGGCCCCCATGCCCAGCAGGGGGAACAGGGCGACAAAGAGGGTGATGATGCCCATGCCGCCCAGCCACTGGGTAAAATTGCGCCACAGCAGGATGCCGTGGTACTGGGTCTCGATGGAGGTGAGCACGGTCGCTCCGGTGGTGGTATAGCCGCTCATGGCCTCGAAATAGGCGTCGACGTAGCTGGTGAAGACGCCGGCCAGCATATAGGGCAGGGCACCGAAGGCGGAGATGAGTATCCAGGCGCCGGCCACCAGCACCAGTGCCTCGCGCCGGCTCAGTCCCACCTTGCGCACCGGTATCAGGCGCCAGAGGAGGGTGCCGATGACCCCGCAGGTGGCGGCCGAGATAAGGAAGGGGACCAGGTCGGGCTCCCGGTACCAGAGGCTGCATATCAGCGGAACGAGCATAGCCAGGCCCAGGCAGGCAATTATCAGTCCCAGGTAATGGATGATAACCTTTGTTCTCATCTTCTACTTCGGTTTGAAAAGCTTCTCTACGGAGGTCATAACTGCCGGGGGGGATATTACTATCACGTGGTCGTCGGGCTGTATAACACTGTCCTGTGGTGGGATAATCACGGTATCGTTGCG
Source organism: Chloroflexota bacterium (assembly GCA_043821265.1). Classification (GTDB taxonomy): domain Bacteria; phylum Chloroflexota; class Dehalococcoidia; order Dehalococcoidales; family JBDRCY01; genus JBDRCY01. Next base: position 28,194 of record JBDRCY010000027.1, on the reverse strand, counting down.
TATAATAGCGCCCACTATGGCTTCCGGTGGCAGGCCGGCTTCCCCCACCTGCTGGTTGACGATACGCGCCGTCGGACTGGTAATGAACTCGACGGCCTGTACCTGCATGCCCCCGATCAGGGCCGAGCAGATAGCCCCGCCATGTAGGGCAAAGCGGGTGATTTTGCGGGCGGTAATGAGAAAGGGTGACGCTGCCACGTCAACACCGACGGCCTCGGCCAGTGGAATGTGTTCCGGCTTGTTTATCAGTATCATGCTGCGGTACACACCCAGGCTCTTGGCCAGCAGCCCGCTCAGGATATTGAGTTCATCGTTGCGGGTAACGGCCAGGAAGGCATCGGCTGCCGGCACTCCTTCGGCAATAAGGAGGTCGCGGTCGGTGCCGTCGCCCTGTACTACCATGGTTCGTTGCAGGTTCTCGGCGATATAACGGCTGCGGTCGGGGTCGCTGTTGATGATTTTGACAAGCACCCCGCGCCGCTCCATTTTTTCGGCTATGTAGAGGCCGACATGTCCGCCACCGAGGATGACCACGTTCCGGGCCGGGTGCTGGGGCTGGCTGATAACTTCACCCAGTTCGTCCATAAACTCTCTGGCGGCAAGCAGGTAGATACGGTCTTCGGCCTGTATTATCTCGGTGGCGCTGGGTGTAATCGTCCCCCCCGAGCGGATGATGGCGGCGACGACGCAGGGCTGGGGGAAGGCTATATCCCCCAGCGGCTTGTCCACTACCTCCTCCCGCTCTACCCGGAACTCCCTTATCTGTACGCGGCCATCGGCGAAGGCCTCTATGGGGGTGGGGTAGTGGGTGAAGAGGATGTCCGTTATCTCGTTAGCCGCTTCGACCTCCGGGTTGATGAGGATATCTATCCCCAGGCTTTTCGGCCTGACTACCTTGCGCGGGGCGGTGGGTGATTTAGGGGTGGTGATAAAGTACCCGGAATATTCCGGATTGCGGATTCGGGCCGCGGTGGTGCGAGCGCCCAGCTCCTTGGCGACGAAGCAGGTAATCATATTGGTCTCATCGCTGTCGGTGGCGGCGACCAGCAGGTCGGCGCGATTAGCCTCGGCCTCCCGGAGGATTCGGGGCACGGCGGCATTGCCGACGATGGTCTTGACATCGAGCTGGCGGCGGATGTTTTCCACCGCCTCTGCCGATTGGTCCACTACCACCACTTCCTGGTCCGCATCTTCCAGTATGGAGGCTATATGGAAGCCGACTAGCCCGGCACCGGCTATGATAATATACATCTATTTCGTTCCTGAACGCTTGCTGGCTATGCCTCGAAAGAGACGGGAAACAGTGGCCGTAGCATTATAGAGCACCCCTCTGCGGGTCCTTCTGCGCCGGCGTAATAGCTTATCGCCAGGTCTTTTAGTGGGTACTGGTTCGAGAGGCTCGCCCGGTGTCATTTCGGAACAAATTCCCCCGTATAAGAATATTTAGCCATAATAATGGCGCTAATCCCAGTATTAGTCAAGTCCCGTATCCCCGGCCCGCGCCGGGGGAATAGGGAGGCTAACTACCGTCTAATTATTCTGTTTTTAACAGTCGGCGCATTCTGGCACAATTAGCGCTCGTTGTCAACTGCTGGACAGGGGATTATCGGCATCGTTTCATCTGTAGAAGCCAGGCCCTGAAATAACCGTCATTTACCTAGTTTATCCTCTCGTAAATGTCCTCAGCGGACTTGCTAATCGGACGAATTTTGTCTACACTGGTAGTTAGATGATAGATTTCCCTCTCTCTTATGCTTATTACCCGGTACACTTTCGTTTGGCACGCCCGGTGCCGGTAAAGGAGACTTATCGTGGTTAGGTTACCGTTTATGCCCCGTGAAGCCAAGTTCTACGACCTGTTTGAGGAAAGTGCCCGCAATATGGGAGAAGCGGCGCGCAGCCTTAAGGCCCTGGTTGATAACTGGGATGATGTTGGGCAGGAGGTGGAGGCAATCACCGACCTGGAGCATAAGGGTGACACCATCACCCATGAGATTATAGCCCAGCTGCATCGCACCTTTGTTACCCCGTTCGACAGGGAGGATATTGCTCAGCTGGCGCAGAGTATGGATGATGTGGTCGACTTTATCCATGCCGCCTCCGGTGCCATGCTGCTCTATAGGGTGGAACGGCCCAATCAGCGGGCCCGGGAGCTGGCCGATATCATAGTCCAGGGGACAGCGGAGATAGAGCGGGCCATGCCCAAGCTGCGTAACCCGTCTAAGCTTAAGCATGTCCTCGACTGTTGCGTGGAGCTTAACCGGCTGGAAAATAAGGCCGATGTGGTGTACCGCTCCGCCCGGGCGGAGCTTTTCGATGATTCGAAAGACATGGCCCATGTTATCAAGTGGCGCGAGATTTTCGAGTACATGGAGAGCGCCACCGACCGGTGTGAGGACGTGGCCAATGTCCTGGAAGGGGTAGCCTTAAAGCATGCTTGATTCCTCTCTGTGGCTGCTCATCGTTATAATCCTGCTGGCCATTGGTTTCGGCATGTCCAATGGACTAAATGATGCCGCCAATGCCATCGCTACGGTGGTGGGCACCCGGGTCCTTTCCCCCCGCAATGCGCTGATAATGGCCGCCGTGGCTAACCTGGCCGGCGCCACCACCGGCACGGCTGTTGCCAAGACCATCGGCAAGGGGATTTTAGTCCCGGAGGCAATTTCCTACCTTACCGTAATCGCGGCTCTGGCGGCGATTATTATCTGGGCGGTACTGGCTACCTACTATGGCCTGCCCATCAGCCTGACCCACGGCTTTGTGGCGGCCATGGCCGCCGCCGGTTTTGCCGTGGCCGGGGCCGGGGCGGTGAACTGGGCTGTCATGAACCGGGTCTTGTCGGCGGTGGTCAGTGCTCCGGTGCTCGGTTTTATCGCCGGATTTATAGTCATGGTTGGCCTGTACTGGTTTCTCAGGCGTACGGCGCCGGACCGGGTGCGGGGCGTTTTCAGCGTCCTGCAAATCTTTTCGGCGGCCTTTATGGCCTACAGCCACGGCAAGAACGACGGCCAGATGCCCATCGGTATTATCGCCATGGCCCTGGTGATTTACTATAACAGCATGGAGCAGTTTGCGCGGGCGGCCTCTGTGTGGGAGCAAATCCCGTGGTGGGTAATAATAGTTTCGGCGCTGGCGATTAGCTCGGGGACCATGGTTGGCGGCTGGCGGGTCATCAGGACCCTGGGCTTTCGGGTTACCACCCTTAGGCCGGTGCATGGCTTCGCTGCCGAGGCCTCGGGGGCGGCGGTTATCGAGGTGGCTTCGCATCTGGGCATTCCGGTGAGCACCACCCACTGCATAAGCTCGGCCATTATGGGCGTGGGGGCTACCCGGCGCCTCTCGGCGGTCCGCTGGGGCGTGGCCGGTAATATCGTTACCGCCTGGATAATAACCTTCCCCGTCTGTGGTGGCCTGGGCTATCTGTTCGCCTGGATACTGAAGCTGGTGGTCTAGTCAGTCGCGGCCGGTTTCCCGGGGCGCTACCCGGCATTTCTCGGCGGTGATAATAGCCGTGATTTTGGCTACTGCCTGCTCAATCTCGCCCGGCTGGTTCACCACGGCATAATCGAAGAGGGGTAGCCGTGCCATTTCCTTATCGGCGGTCTTCAGCCTTAAGCTCAGGTCGAAGGATGTTTCGCTGGCGCGGCCCTGGAGCCTCTGGACCAGCTCCTCTCTCGAGGGGGGCATGATAAAGATAGAGACGGCCTGCGGCAGGGCTTTTTGGATATTGGCCGCTCCCTGAATATCCACCTTTACTATAACATCCTCGCCCCTGTCCAGTGCCTGCTTGACCGGCTCCTGGGGCACCCCGTAGTAGTTGCCGTAGACATTGGCCCATTCCAGCAGCCGGTTGCCACTTACCATGGCCTTAAACTCTTCCTTGGAGATAAAGTGGTAGTCGATATCGTCTTTTTCGGTGGTGCGCTTGGGGCGGGTGGTTGCGGTAGTGATATAGGTGAGGGGATAATTCGACCGCTTCATGCCGGTCAGGATGGCGTCCTTGCCCACTCCCGAGGGGCCGGAGAGGACAATCAGCAGCGGCTTTACCGGGTGGGATGGAGTCCTGTTTCTATCCGCTGCTTTTTTCATCGTCTGGTTCTAGCCTGGTAGCCGAGAGGTCGCGGATTATCTGAGTCCTGCCGGTGATGGTCTCCGGGGACAGGGCCGACAGGACGATATGCCCGCTGTCGGTGAAGATGACCGACTTGGTCCTCCTCCCGTTGGTCATATCAATCAGTTGCCCGTTCTTCTTCACCTCCTGAACGGTGCGCCTGGTGGGTGCCGAGTTGGGTGAGCCTATGGCGATAACCCTGTTTATGGCTAATATATTGCCGAATCCGATGTGAACCAGTTCTACGTTCATGTTAGTTCCCCCAGGTAGTCATTTCTATTACGGTTTTCCCGGTTAAGAAGTCGGTTATGTCCCAGGCTGGCGCTTCAGTTAACAGTCCTGGAGATTACAGTAGATAAACCTACTAGAGTTCGGTGGTGTCTGTCAACTCCTTTGCGGTGAATTTTCGGGTGTGTATCTATTATATTATACCCTTAAGTGGGAATTAGGCAAATGCCCGCGTGCTTGAATCTTCAGTCATATGGTGGTAGATTATAAGCGGAATGCGGGTGGGCTATCTGACCTGGGGATAGTCTTTTTTAGCTTGGCTTGAATGCCCTTTTCCATTATCTTGTATTGGCATGGATTAAATTAAGTGTGTCTAGGAGGCAGGACAGGTGTATGAGATTTTGTTGCGGGAGGACCTGACGCCCAATATCCATATGTTTAAGATTAAGGCGCCCAGGGTGGCGAAAAAGGCCCGGGCCGGGCAGTTCATCGTCCTCAGGGTTGACGAGAAGGGCGAACGCATTCCATTGACGGTAGCCGACTGGGACGAGGCGGAGGGCAGCCTCACCATTGTCTTTATGGAGGTGGGCACTACTACCCACCGGCTGGCTCAGCTAGGGGCCGGCGATAGTATCGCCAATTTCGTGGGGCCGCTGGGCCTGGCGACGCATATTGAGAAATACGGCACCGTAGTCTGTGTGGCCGGTGGTATCGGCGTGGCCCCCATAGTGCCCATTGCCCGGTCGCTGAGGGCCGCCGGCAACAGGGTTATCTCCATCATGGGCGCGCGCTCTAAGGACCTTATCTTCTGGGAGGATCGCCTGCGCGCCGCCAGCGACCGGATAATAGTTACCACCGATGACGGCTCCTATGCCCGCAAGGGGCTGGTAACGGAGCCGCTTGCGGAGCTACTCGAGGGCAGCGAAAAAATAGACCTAGTAATAGCTATCGGGCCCGCCATCATGATGAAATTCTGCGCCAAGACCACCGAGCCCTTCGGTGTCAAGACTATCGTCAGCTTAAATCCCATCATGGTCGATGGCACCGGCATGTGCGGCTGTTGCCGGGTGTCGGTTGACGGTGTGACCAGGTTTACCTGTGTGGATGGCCCCGATTTCGATGCCCATAAGGTGGACTGGGATTTGCTCTTTGCCCGCCAGCGCAGTTATCTCGATGAAGAGAAGGCCTCCTTTGAAAAGTGGCAGAGCGAATGCGGTTGTAGCTCAAAATAGCAGGTTAGGGGAAAATAAATGCCTAAGCTTAATCTAAATAGAGAAGAGATGCCCAAACAGGACCCCAAGGCGCGGGGTAAGAATTTCAATGAGGTTGCCCTGGGTTATGAAGCCGAGAAGGCTGTCGCTGAGGCCAGCCGCTGTATTCAGTGCCCCAAGCACCCCTGTATCGATGGCTGCCCGGTGGGGATCGACATCCCCGGCTTTATCAAGGCCCTGGGTGAGGGCGATATGCCGGAGGCGGTGAGGGTACTTAAAGAGAAGAATGCCCTGCCCGGCATCTGCGGGCGGGTATGCCCTCAGGAGACGCAGTGCGAGGTGGTGTGCACCCTGTCCAAGCGGGAGGCGCCCATCGCCGTCGGGCGCCTGGAGCGCTATGTGGCCGATTGGGAGCGGGCTAATAAGGGGGCGTTGAACCAGCCCCTGGCTCAACATGAGCCCACTGGCAAGAGGGTGGCGGTAGTCGGCTCCGGGCCGGCGGGGCTGACCGTGGCCGCCGACATGGCCAAGCTGGGGCATTCCGTGGACATGTTCGAGGCGCTGCATATCGCCGGGGGGGTGCTGATGTATGGTATCCCCGAGTTCAGGCTGCCCAAGGAGATTGTCCAGGCCGAGGTGAACTACGTTGCCTCTCTGGGAGTAAAGATAGAGATGGACGCCATCGTGGGCAAACTGATAACCATCGACGAGCTATTGAATGAAGAGGGTTACGATGCTGTTTTCCTGGGCACCGGCGCGGGGCTGCCCATGTTTATGGGTGTGCCCGGTGAGAATCTTAACGGCATCTATTCCGCCAACGAGTTCCTGACCCGGGTTAACCTGATGAAGGCCTATGAGTTTCCCGGGTACGATACGCCGGTGAGGAAGGGCAAGAGGGTGGCGGTGATTGGCGGCGGCAATGTGGCTATGGACTCGGCCCGTTGCGCCCTCAGGCTGGGGGCCAGCGAGGTCTATATCATCTACCGTCGCTCGGAGAGGGAGATGCCGGCCCGGCGTGAGGAGGTGGAGAACGCCCAGGAGGAGGGCATCATCTTCAAGCTGCTCACCAACCCCAAGCGGTTCATCGGTGATGATAAGAACAACGTTACCGCTGTTGAGTGCTACCGGATGGAACTGGGCGAGCCCGACGAGAGTGGCCGCCGCCGTCCCATGGTCAAGGGGGGGAGCGAGTTCACCATCGATGTTGACGTGGTAATAGTGGCCCTGGGCACTACCCCCAACCCCATCATTGCGGCTACGGCCAAGGGGCTGGAGACGGGGAGAAAGGGCGTCATAGTAACCGATGAGGCTACCGGCAAGACGACGAAGCCGAAGGTCTGGGCGGGTGGTGATGCCGCCACCGGTGCGGCCACGGTGATAAGCGCCATGGGCGCCGGCCGCCGTGCCGCGCTCTCCATGGACGAGTATTTAAAAAGCTTATAGTGCTCGTTTAATCCGGGCGCAATGCCTCCGCCCGCTGTGCCGGCTCGGGGGCTAATAGTTTAAACTTTTAGTCTGTACTGAACAGGGGGCCTCGCTGCTAAAATGGCGAGGCACTTTTGCCTCGGGTTATGTTTCAATTAACCTCCAGAGGATATGGGACTAGACGGTTCCGACCGGGCTTGGCTCTGCCTCATCTTTGGTTTTTCGTATCCTTCCCCAAGGTTTGATAATTGATACGAAAACCGCGAAAATGATGATAAATACCCAGACAATACCGAATATTTTGATCATTTGCAGGGCATATAGATATTCTCCATTCTGCAGGGCAGCTAGGCCTTCGGCCTTGGAAATTCTCACCAAATCTTCAGTCCACGGACCGAGACAGGCTATTCCGAGCGCGATTGCCACAATCCAAACCACTAATGGGATAACAACTGACCAGTACTTGAAAAAACCCCAGGGAGTCTGCCAGCAAAGGAGTACGCCGGTAATAACACAAAGGACCGCACAGGGTATGATGATTAAGTCACCCATTTTAATAACTGCATTGTAGGCATACAGCTCAGCACCGGAGGTTGCATTTCCCGTTACAAAGGGAATAATCGTTGTAGTTATTCCAGCGCCAACCCATGTCATCGAAAAAAAGACATGGAAAGCTTTCAGCCATCTTCTGCCCCGTATTCCGATTTTTTTCATTTCTGTGCCCTCCTTTTTATAAACTGAAAAGGGCACCTTCCACCGCTATCAAAGCGGTTTCCAGTGCCCTTTTATTCTCCATCCTCACACCCCCCAACAACCCCCAGGAACTATTCAGGCCCTACACGTCGCCTAAGTATTTCGCAGACGAGCAAGTGCTAATATACGCTTTATTTGAATGATTGTCAATGCCCCGGATGACCAATGAACCCCTGTGCGTGCGGTTACTACGGAGGTCTTACACCCCTGCCTCAAAACCTATCATAAACTTTATCGCTAATTAGGCAACCCCATCCCCTGTATCCCCTTCCCCTTAGCAAGGGGAAGGGGAATTATAATTATAAGAGGGGCTTTAGCCCCTCTAGACTCCCCGGTGTGAAATTGAAGGTGAGGCAATATTGTCTGGTATACTTGCATAAGAAGTGCTATCCTTTATGGAGGCTAGTCAACCTGAGATATGTCCAAAATATAAATCGCTCTACTGGAATAAGCCCAACTGGAAGGGAGTAAAAGAATGATGGATTTTGAAAAAGAAAAAATGGTTGACATATCATTATTGCTTAACCAGATTGGTAAATCAACCGACCAAGTTTTGGAAAATTGTACGGAGTTCGGTGCTGTGCTACCACCAGACAATATGCATATTCCAGGATTTGATGCTTCCATTAGTTTTACCAACTATTTTAAGCTCGAAGATTATATAGCCTTTTCTGCTATTGGTATTAACTTTATTAAGGGCAATGCTGTTGAATGCATAATTAGTTTAGGCAAGCCTGTAAATCCAGAGTATTATTCCTCCGAATACGAAGTCTTAAAAATCATAAGTCGAGCATTCCAAGAATTATTTCAAAATGGTCGAATCCAAGAAGATAGTCAAGAAGGCAGAGTATACACTTGGAAAAGTGGGAACATACTACTGAGTCTTATATCCTACACCGATATTGATATAAGTTCAGGTGTTTCAATAGGTGTCCAAATTAGAGATTTCCAAAATCATTCTTTTGGGAGTGAACTCAAACAACTATATGAAAAAGCGCCAAAGATTGGAAGGATAAGGGACTAGTATATTGAAAGCCGCTATCTATTGCGAGTCAGCACATAACCTGCCTCCCAAAAAGTGGTACAGTCATAATGTTAGACTGGATACTTAGAAATAAAAGCTAAATAATCAAGAAGACCTCTCACTCCCAAAACCTATCATAAACTTTATCGCCAATAGTGTACTACCCGATAGGCAATGCTATCCCTAACCCTTTGACATGTTAGCCCCAATCCCCTATAATCTAGTTACCTTGATTAATGTTAAGGTAAGTTGTTTTAGAGGTAGGCATTATGGTGAAAAGCAGGTTGAGCCGGGCTGTAATGCTCTGTCTGGTCTCGATTATAATTCTGGGCTTATTTGCGGCCTGTGCGGCGCCGGTTGAGGAAGAGAAAGTACTCTCCCAGATTGAGATTACCGACCAGCTGGGCCGGACTGTTAGACTGGCTGGCGTCCCGCAGAGTATTGTTTCTCTCGCCCCCAGCAATACCGAAATCCTGTTCGCCCTGGGCCTGGGGGAGCGGGTCCTGGCGGTAACAGACTATTGTAATTATCCGCCGGAGGCTGAGGAAAAGCCCAGCGTGGGGGGGTTCAGCACACCCAATATCGAGAAGGTAGTCGCTTACTCCCCGGACCTGATACTGGCCGGGTCCATCCACGAAGACAGGGTCATCCCCCAGCTTGAGCAGAAGGGATTTACTGTTCTGGCTCTTGAGTCGAGTATCCTTGAGGAGGTAATGGAATCCATCGCCTTCGTGGGGGCGGTCGCCGGGAAGGAAAAAGAGGCTGCGGAGCTGCTTACGGCCATGCGGCTCAGGATAAAGTCGGTAACCGATAAAACGGACGGCTTGTCTATAGAGCAGAGGCCCCGGGTCTTTTACGCTGTCTGGCATGACCCCTTAAAGACCGCCGGCGGAGATACCATTCATAGCGAACTGATTCAGAAGGCGGGCGGCACTAATATTGCCGGGGACCTGGCCGGCTATGCCGGTATCGGCCTGGAGACAGTCCTCGACGCCAATCCCCAGGTGATAATTGCCAGTACCACCCACGGGAGCAGTGGAGAGCTTACCTTTCGGTTCATGGAGACCGAACCGCGGTTGAGCACCACCGATGCCCGTCGGTACCACAGGGTGTATCACTTGGATGGCAACCTGGTCAGCCGCACCGGACCACGGCTGGTTGACGGGCTGGAGATATTCGCCCGGTTCATACACCCTGAGTTATTTCCCTAGCCCGATATCACCCGTGAGGACAGATTTGCAATACAGAATGTCGGGGTTTTATTAATATGGCTTTCGACCCGGGTTACTCAAATCAAACCCTGCCGGTTCATCTTCCCAGGTGGCGCCATCGCCTGTACAGCATTCTGGGGCTCTCCCTGCTGCTGATAGCGATGGTGGTACTGGCCACCACCATCGGCAGCGTTAAGATTCCTCTTTCGACCACGTTCAGCATACTGTTCTCTAAACTACCGATGATTGACGTTACTCCGGCCTGGCCCGCTGCCACCGAGATCATAATTCTGGCGATACGCCTGCCCCGTATTATCCTGGCCGGGCTCGTCGGAGCCGCCCTGGCGGCGGCGGGGGCTACCTACCAGGGTCTGTTCCGCAACCCCCTGGCTGACCCCTACCTTATCGGCGTCGCTCAGGGGGCTTCACTGGGGGCCGCGGTAGGCTTTATACTCCCCGCCGTCTGGCACGGTATCGGTTTCGGCGTCATTCCGCTGCTCGCCTTCGCCGGGGCACTGTTCAGCACCGCTATTGTCTATCTCCTGTCCCGGACGGGCAAGAGCCTGCCCATGTCCACGCTCATCCTTGCCGGCGTGGCGTTGGGGGCGCTTTGGGGGGCGATTGTCTCCTACATCATTATCTCCAGCGGGGATAAAATGCACGGGATAATATTCTGGCTGATGGGCAGTTTCTCGCTGAGCCAGTGGCTGGAAGTATGGGTCGTCCTGCCCTACATAGTGGTCGGGATAGTCGTTATCCTGCTTTATGCCCGCACGCTTAATGTCATGCAGCTTGACGAGGAGCAGGCACAGCAACTGGGCATCAACGTGGAAAGGATTAAGTTAGTCCTCCTCGTCGCCGCCACCTTGATTACTGCGGCCAGTGTTTCCTTTGTGGGTACCATAGGTTTTGTCGGCATCATCATTCCGCACGCCGTCCGGCTGGTATGGGGTGCCGACCACCGCTTTTTGCTGCCCCTGTCCCTGCTCACCGGCGCCGTCTTCCTGATTCTGGCCGACCTCATAGCCCGCACGGTACTGTCGCCGACGGAGATACCTATCGGGGTAATCACCGCCGTCTGTGGGGCGCCCTTCTTCCTCTACCTGCTGCGCCGCCGCAAGAGGGTATTATTTTGAGGCTGAGATGATAGAAATCGAAATGGAGAAAGTCCAGCTCAGCTATGGGCACAAGGTAGTGCTGAACGACATAACCCTGAAGGTGCTGCCCGGAGAAATAGTAGGGCTTATCGGGCCCAACGGCTGTGGCAAATCAACCATCATCAGGGCTTTAAGCCGTGTTATCCCGTCACAAAGGGGGAGAATACTCCTGGACGGGAGGGACATCGCCGGTATACCCCGGCGGGACCTGGCCCGCCTTCTCGGCGTGGTCCCCCAGATGCCGCTCCTTCCCAGCACCTTCACCGCCTTTGAAATTGTGCTTATGGGCCGGAATCCGCACCTCGGTTTCCTGCAGCATGAAGGGCCGAGAGAGCTGGCTATCGTCTGGCAGGCCATGAAAATGACAGCCACCCACACCCTTGCCCGGAGAAGGATAAACGAGCTTTCCGGAGGGGAGATACAGTGCCTGCTTATTGCCCGGGTCCTGGCGCAGGAGACCAGGGCGGTCCTGCTGGATGAGCCGACGGCGAATCTGGACATCGGTCGTCAAATTGGAATGCTCGACCTGGTCAGGGGTCTGTGTTCGGCAAGTAAGCTGACAGCCCTGCTCGCCCTCCACGACCTTAATCTCTCGGCGCAATACTGTAACCGGTTGTTCCTGCTGCACAACGGGCGGGTTTACGCTCAAGGTACCCCCGGAGAAGTTATCACGGCCCGGAACATAAGAGAGGTCTACGGCGTCGAGGGATGCGTTTATAGCCATCCGCTCAACAGCCTCCCCGCCGTCCTGGTAAATGCCGGCGATGACAGCCGCGCCAGGCGCGACGATAAAGTACCAAGGAGTGATACGTAGCGGTTGTGGACATTCTAATCATATCCCTGCTGGCGGTAGGCGTTGACTGGGCCCTGGGTGAGCCCAAAGCGGCTGTCCATCCGGTGGTATGGATGGGTAAGGTTATTTTCTTTCTGGAAAGGTTCGGCGGCTTTAAGTCGAATGCTGCCCAATTTTGCTACGGCTTGGGGATGGTCCTGGTCACCCTGGGGCTTTTTATTTCTCCCGTCTACTTTGCCCTGAGCTATCTGAGGCCCTTCAGCCTTGCCGGATACCTGGTTCTGGGGGCATTGCTCCTCAAAACCACCATATCCTTAAGGAAACTGGGGCAGGTGGCATTAAGGGTAGAGCGGCTGCTGCAAGCGGATAAACTGGATGAAGCACGGTTCGAGCTGAGGTCGCTGGTCAGCCGCGATACGCAGGGGCTGTCAAAACCGCAGCTGGTATCGGCGACCGTGGAATCGGTGGCGGAGAACACCTGTGATAGTGTCATTGCCCCGCTCTTCTACTTTGTCTTGTTGGGCGTGCCCGGGGCTATTGCCTACCGGGTGGTTAATACCATGGATGCGATGATAGGTTATCACGGGAAATACGAATATCTGGGTAAATTTGCCAGCCGGCTGGATGATATGCTTAACTTTATACCGGCGAGACTGACAGCGCTGCTCCTGGCCCTGGCCGCTTTCCTGTCCCGGAGAAACGGACGGGCATCGTGGCGGGTCGCCCTCAGGGAACACGCCAGGACCGAGAGCCCCAATGCCGGTTGGCCGATGGCAGCGATTGCCGGCGCCCTCGATGTGCAGCTGGAAAAGGTAGGGTCCTACAAATTAGGCCAGGCGGGCAAGCCTTTAGTACCGGAGACTGTCGACGCCTCCTGGCGATTGGCGCTGATTGCCATGCTGTCCTGGGTCTCGATATGTGCTGTCGCAGGAGTAGTTTATTTTGTCACTACAACCTAGGCCCCAAATAGCCAATCTCATGGCCTGCCCTCACGGCGGGATAAATCATGCCGAGCTGAAAGCGCTGGGCATGGCTCCGGAGGCGGTTATCGACTTCAGCGTCAGCACCAATCCCTTCATGCCTCCACCCGGAGTTGGGAAGGCCCTTAACCAGGTTGCCATCGACAAATACCCCGACTCCGAAGCCACCGAACTTACTTACAGGCTTTCGCAGAGACTGGGGGCATCACCGGAGAGCATCCTGGCCGGCAGCGGCTCTACCGAGCTTATCCAGCTTATTGCCCTGACCTACTTCCGGCCGGGAGACCCGGTCCTGATACTGGGGCCGACGTACGGGGAGTACGCCAGCGCCTGCCATCTGGCGGGAGCGGAGCCAATCGAACACCGGGCAGGGGCCGGCGACAACTTTACGCCCCAGGTTGAAGGTATCGTCGCCGGTATAAGAAAATTTCGGCCCAGGGGGGTCTTTATCTGTAACCCCAACAACCCCACCGGGCACTACTTCTCCCGGGAAGATATCGAGGCGATACTTAAGGCTGTGGGAGATGGCCTGCTTGTCCTGGACGAGGCCTATGTTGCCTTTGTCGCCGCAAACTGGTCTTCCCTCGACCTGATTAATCGCGGCAACGTGATTATCCTGCGCTCCATGACCAAGGACTACGGTTTAGCCGGCCTGCGCCTCGGTTACGCCGTCACCGGGGGTGAGATTGCCCGTAATCTGCGACGAGCGCGCCTGCCCTGGAACGTCAATGCCGCAGCCCAGAAAGCGGGAGTCATGGTGCTGGACGAAGCGGACTATTTCGCAAAGAGCCTGGAAAAGGTCAGGGTGGCCGGGGAGCTCCTCGTGGACGGGCTGTCCCGGCTGGGTCTCCGTCTGCTGCCGTCAAGTGCACATTTCTTCCTGGTAAAGGTAGGCGATGCCCGGGCATTTCGCGGCGCTTTGCTGGGATACGGTATACTGGTGCGGGACTGTACCTCTTTCGGCCTGCCGGAATACGTGCGCATTGCTCCCCGCACCGGGCCGGAGTGCCGGAGGCTTATCGCCGCCATTAAAGCAATGAAGAGCAAGGGAGAAACAGATGCCCAGAGTTAACACCGGTGAGGCGGCTGCCGCCTGTTACGAGACCGTTACCCGGGCGCTTGAAGAGAGTGTGCGGCGTAACTTAAGCGACGGGCTTCTTCTCTCGGGGGGGGGCTGGATACCGCTATACTGGCCTACCTGAGCGCCAGGTGGGCCAGGCCGAGTTGCATCACGGTGGCCCTCTCCGGTGCCCCGGCGCCGGATGTCGGCTATGCCCAGCAGGTGGCCAGAAGCCTGGGGTTGAGCCACTACCTCCACTATTTCGACGATACCGAGCTGGATGAGAGTATCCGGGACACCATCAGGATTATGAAATCCTTTGACCCGATGGAAATCCGTAATAGCGCCGCCGTTCATGTTGCCCTGAAGGCGGGAAAGCGCCAGGGCCTGTCCACCATGATGACGGGGGACGCCTGCGATGAGCTTTTCGCTGGATACAGCTTCCTCTTCGGTCTCAGCAGGAAAAAGCTGGAAGACGCCCTGAAAAAGCTGTGGGCCAATATGAGGTTTTCCTCGGAGTACCTGGCTAAAGACCTGGGAGTAACCGCCAGACTCCCCTTCCTCGACCCACAGGTAAAGTCCCTGGCTATGGGGATGGATGTCAAACTGAAGGTCGGCCGTGAAAAGGGACGGGTCTTCGGCAAATGGATTGTACGCAAGGCCTTCGAGGGCATCATACCGGTGGAGCTTATCTGGCGGGAAAAAGCGCCCATAGAGGTAGGCACCGGTACCGCCACACTCCCGGCCCTCTTCGAGGCCAGAATCCCCACCACCGAGTTTCAGAAAAAGCAGGCGGGCTGTCTAAGAGAGGATGGAGTAGTTATCCGCAGTAAGGAACACCTGTTCTACTATCAAATATACCGGGACATGCTGGGCGTACCCCACCCCGCAGACAGCGGGGCCAGGACCTGCCCGGACTGTAACTCTAACGTTGAAGGTGAAGCCTCTTTCTGCCGGATATGCGGTGCTTACCCGGTATGAACCCATCGGGATAATCTAACCAGGAGATAAAAATGTCGGGACTTTTAGCTGACACCATTGAGATGATAAAACCCCTGGACAGGAGGGCCATGGACGGCGCACAGGCCAGGCAGAATATATTGACCAAGCCGCCGGGCAGCCTGGGCCGGCTGGAGGAATTATCTATTCAGCTGGCCGGCATCCAGGGCCGTCCGGTGCCTCAAATCAGGGATAAAGCCGTTATTGTCATGGCCGGCGACCACGGGGTTGTGGCCGAGAAGGTGGGTAACTGGCCGCAGGAAGTTACCGTGCAAATGGTCTATAACTTCCTGCGCGGCGGCGCCGGCATCAACGTTATCGCCCGGCAGGCAGGGGCCAGAGTAATCGTGGCTGACATGGGGATAGCCACCGAGTTGAAACCCGAGAAGCAGCTCATATCGCGGAAGATTGGCCCGGGCACGCGTAATATGGCCCTCGGCCCGGCGATGAGCCGGGAGCAGGCAGACAGAGCCATCGAGGCGGGAATAGAGATAGTGGCCGCCGAAGCCGGCCGGGGGCTGGATATCGTGGGCACCGGAGACATGGGCATCGGTAATACTACGGCCAGCAGCGCTATCTGCGCCGTTATGACGGGGAAAGGGGTGGCCGAGGTAACCGGCCGGGGTACCGGCCTGACCGACGAACAGCTCGCCCATAAGGCTGAGGTAATTAACCGGGCCCTTACACTAAACCACCCCGACCCGGCCCAGCCCCTGGATGTGCTGGCCAGCGTGGGCGGCTTCGAAATCGGGGGACTGGCGGGGGTCATGCTGGGAGCGGCCGCCCGGCGCATCCCGGTGGTTATCGACGGTTTTATCTCCGGGGCGGCTGCCCTTATCGCCACCGCACTCTCACCGGGGCTGAAGGGCTTTCTTATCCCGGCTCACGTTTCTGCCGAATCCGGCCACAAAATACTTCTTGAGCATCTGGGGCTGAAGCCCTTACTGGACCTGGGCCTGCGTCTGGGTGAAGGCACCGGTGCCGCCCTGGGCATATTCATGGCCGAGACAGCCGCCAGGCTGCTGGCCGAGATGGCTACCTTCACCGAAGCCGGCGTAGCGGAAGGAGATAAATCAGGGAGTTGAGCTTTTTAGCGGCCATACAGTTTCTAACCATCATACCGATACCCTGGAGAGGCCGGGTCGGCCCCGATAGCTTTGAGCGCGCCGCTGGTTACTTCCCGGTGGTCGGCCTCATTATCGGGATTATTATAGCCGGCGAAAGCCTGCTGCTGGGTCTTATTTTGCCTCCGGCGGTAGCCAATGCCCTCCTGCTCGTTTCCCTGGTGGCGATTACCGGGTTGATGCACCTCGACGGCTTTATCGATACCTGCGATGGTATCGCCGGGCACCGGACGGTAGCCGAGAGGTGGCGGATAATGCACGACAGCCGGGCGGGGAGCTTCGGCATTGTCGGCGTTTCTCTGCTCTTATTGGTCAAGTACCTGTCGCTGGGCAGTCTCCCCGCCCCCCTGATGATACCGACCCTGCTATTCATGCCGGTGGCGAGCCGCTGGGCAATGGTCTACGCTATATTCGCCTACCCCTATGCCCGCCCCTCGGGCCTGGGGAAGCCCATTAAGCAGGGCACCGGGTGGCCGCAGTTCACTATGGCAACACTGATAACCGTGGTAATAGCCATAGCCTTGATACCGCTGTTCCGGCTGAGCGGTCTGATAGCCCTGTTCGGCGTCTGGCTGACAGTATCGGCCGTAGCGGCCTACCTTAAGAGCCGGCTTGGGGGGCTTACCGGTGACACCTACGGGGCTATCAACGAGGTCGCCGAGGTAAGTGTGCTCATTTTAGTTAATCTGCTGGTCCATCTGGGGCTGGCCTAGCCTGGAGAATACATTGTCTAAATTACTCCTGGTACGGCACGGTAATACCAAACTAAATAGCGCCGAGAGGTTCTGGGGACAGACCGACGTCGAGCTGAGTGCCCGGGGGATAGAGCAGGCGGAACGGTTGCGCGACCGCCTGTCGGCTCAGCCTATCGACAGCGTGTACACCAGCAACCTGAAACGGGCCCGGGTAACCGCCGAGATTATTGCCTCCAGGCACCGGATAGAGGTTACGAGCTGCACCGAGCTGGGCGAGATTGACTTCGGTCAGGCGGAAGGGCTTACCTTCCAGGAAATAAGCCAGCGCTATCCCGAACTGGCCGAGTCGATGGCCGGTTGGAGCACCCAGTCGCGGTTCCCCGGCGGAGAGGGCCCTGAAGAATTAAGCAGCCGGGTGCGTAAATTCCTGCCCCGGCTGGAAAGACACGGCCCGGACGAAACGATACTTATCGTAGCCCATGCCGGAACGCTGCGGATGCTGATATGTAACCTGCTGGGACTGGAGCCGGGGTACTGGCGGCGGATTCGCCTCGACCTGGCCTCCCTGAGTATACTGGAGACCTATCCCCGGGGAGAAGTCTTAAGCTTATTGAACGATATCTCTCATCTTGGGTCATAGGAGGTTAGCATGCCGGAGGCCTTCGCATCATGGAGCGGCGGGAAGGACAGCTGCCTGGCCTGCCACCGGGCGATAGCTCAGGGGGCGCAGATGCGCTACCTGGTGAACACCGTAACCGGGGACGGCCAGCGCTCGTGCAGCCACGGCATATCGGCCGGGGTAATACGGCTTCAGGCACAGGCCATCGGGATTCCCTTACTTCAAATACCGACCACCTGGGACAGCTATGAAGCGGAATTTAAAAAGGCGCTCCAAGGTCTAAAGGAGGAGGGGGTTGAAGTCGGCATCTTCGGCGATATCGATTTCAATGAGCACCGGGCGTGGGTGGAGAGGGTATGCAAATCGGCGAGCATGACCGCCCGGCTGCCGCTGTGGGGCGAAAGCCAGGACGGGGTGCTGAGAGACTTTATCGGGGCGGGGTTTAAGTCGGTGGTCGTGGCCGCCAGGGCCGACCTCTTCGATGATAAAATACTGGGAAGGGAAGTAGACCTCGGCTTCATTGAATATCTAGAAGAGCTGGGCGAGACAAAACCGGTTACACCCTGCGGCGAAGCCGGGGAATACCATACCCTGGTTCTTGATGGCCCCTTGTTTCAAAAACGGGTCGAGATAACCAAAGCCGAAAAGGTGTTACGGGACGAACGTTGGTTTTTAGAAATTTCAGGTATAGCCCTGGAGGCAAGGTGAGGGTATGGGGAAAATCATTCTAGTAACCGGCGGAGCCCGCAGTGGTAAAAGCCATTTCGCCCAGCAACTCGCCCTGGAGTCGAAAGAGCCGGTGCTCTTTGTCGCCACAGCCGAGGCCGGCGACGATGAGATGCGTCGTCGTATCGAGGAGCATCGCCGGCAAAGGCCCCCCACCTGGCGAACCCTGGAGACACCCACTCAGGTAGCTGGCCAAATCCCCGGGGCCGCCGCCGGGGCCAGGACGGTGATAGTGGATTGCATCACTCTCCTCGTCAGCAATATCCTCCTTAAGCACGGAGAGGGTAGCGATACCGCCCGTGCTACCGAAGCGGTCATGACCGAGATGGGCGAGCTGGCCCGTTATATGGACCGGACCCGGGCCTGCTTTATTATCGTCACCAACGAGGTCGGACTCGGCCTCGTTCCCGCCAGCGGGATGGGCCGGTTATACCGGGATTTGCTGGGTAAAGCCAACCAGGTACTGGCACAGCGTGCCGATGAGGTCTATCTCATGGTCTGTGGTATACCGATGCTGCTAAAACCCGCCCGTCCCTCCCGGTAATTTCCTCTTTTACCGGATAGTGCGGGTGCTATAGCCAGACAGCCCCGACCACGTAGGGCAGCAGGGCCAGCAGGGCCAGGGCGGGATGCCCCCGCCGCGTAGTGTTATGGCTATCCCAGCTAAACAGATAAATTGCCAGCCCGAAGGACAGTATTATGCCGGCCAGCAGGATAAGCACCGACCAGAGCGGGTCACTGGTAGTCATCTGGTTCCGGCCCAATCCCTCAAAGGCAATCATGGCGTAGGTGGACGGTAGCAGCATCCCAACCCTGGCCAGCGCATCGGGCAACAGGGCATTGGGGAACATCAGCCCGCCTATCAGCATCGACGGCAGGTATATCAACTGCGACCACAGAACAACACCCCGCACGGTAGATGAAATCACGCCGATGAGCAGGCCCAGGCCGGCATGGGCAAAGGCCGCCAGCAGGAAGGCCAGGACAAAACCGGGCCAGTTTACCGGCGGCGGCGCATCGAAGAGCAGGGGCGCCGTAGCCGTGATTATCACCGCCACGACCACCGTATGCAATACCGTTGTCAGCGCCGGTATGCTCAGGATGGAGATTGCCGGCACGCCGTTTATCTTATAGCTGCGGAAGATGCCGCTCTCGCGCGCGGCTACCAGCGGGTGGGGCAGGCCCAGCACTGTGCCCGACAGGATAGCAAAGTTTACCATTACCGGGATCATGGTCTCGGTGAAAAACGGGCTGATGTCGGTCAGGAGCAAACCCAAAAAGGCGTAAAGGAGCAGCGGCAGGAGATAGTTCATAAGGAGCAGGGTCTTATCACGAATCCCGGTACGGAACTCGAAGGAAAAGTGGTTTGCAAAGGCGCTCACTGGCCACCTCCTGTCCCGGTGATTTCCAGGAAGCGCTCTTCCAGGGACGGACGCTCCACCCGTAAATCGATCATCGTGTCGCCACTGGCCTCGATGTGGGCGATAATGGCGGCAACGGTGGGTCCGGGGTCGGTGGTATAGTAGATGGCATACTCGTCTTTAGCGGTCTTACGGCTGACAGCCGGGAAGGTAGTGGCGGCCGCCGACAGGCTATCTCCCTCGGCACGTACCGATACCCTGGTAAGGCCGGCGCCGGTGGCGGTCAACTCGCGCGGGGTGCCCGCGGCGGCAATCCTGCCCTTAAGCAGAATTGCCACGCGGCCGGCCATCTTCTCGGCTTCGGCCATGTCGTGAGTGGCCATGATTATGGTGGTACCGTCGCCCTTAAGTTCGCGCATCAGGCCATGCAGTTCGTTGCGCGACGGGACGTCGAGGCCGGCCGTCGGTTCATCAAGGAACACCACCGGCGGGTTATGGGCCAGCGCCACCGCCAGCGCCAGGCGGCGCTTGAGGCCGGCAGAAAGCATGTGGTATTGGGCGCTCATTTTATCCGCCAGCCCCAGGCGCTCGAGCAATTGGTAGCGCGGGGCCACGCCGTGATAGGCGGAGAAGAATCTCATCGCCTCGCCGACACGCATGCTGTCCGGCAGTCCCGAGGTCTGTAGCTGTACCCCGATGAGGTTACGCAGCCTGCGCGACTGGCGGGTGGGGTCGATGCCCATTACCTCCAAATCCCCGCCGTCGGAGGCACGCAGCCCCTCAAGGCTCTCCAGCGTGCTGGTCTTACCGGCGCCATTGGGTCCGAGAAGGCCGAAGATTTCGCCACGCTGCACCTCGAAGCTGATGCCGTCCACCGCCACAAAATCGCCGTAGGCTTTGCTGAAGTCCTTAACTCTGATGACAATATCGTTCATGGCATCCCCTTCGCTGCTAGATATAGGTTTTCGGCTAACGGCCGTGCTTATGGGCTCAATCTGCTTCTTGGCCTCCCAGAAAGGAAGCAGATGCTATCGCTAAAAGCCCGATGCCAAGAAGCGTTATGCTGGTAGCGACAGTTGCTTCGCCTAATATGTTTAATACTATAACTGCCATACCCATTGCAAGCACCTGCGGCCGGGGTGAAGGCAATCATCGAAGAGGCTTTCAAAGAGAAGAACAAAATGAAGAAGTACCAGATAAAAGGGAGTCCAGAGGGGCTGACGCCCCTCTTAGCTTAAAATTCCCCTTCCCCTTGCCAAGGGGAAGGGGATACAGGGGATGGGGTTGCCTAGATTCATAAAAAAAGTTTTCTATCTTTTACCACTAACCAAATGGTGTTTATTACGTTATGACTAATAGGACACAAGTTACAGATACAAGAGGGAATATGCAGGAGGCTGAAAATGGAGAGAGACAGAGCACTGGCCATATTTCTAATGGTCTTATTTGCTGTTGCCGGTGCCGTTACCCTGATACTCAGCTGGATACGTCCCATGCCGGAATCGGAGCGGGTGATAGCTACTCTCATCGGCTCGGCCGGGCTTATCTGGGCGCTGGCACGGATGTTCCGGCACAAGAGTGCCGGTAAGAGTAATCAAACCGTGCCCGCCGAGGCGGAAATCCAGGCCCGTAACAAGATATAAAGCGATATTTATAAAAGGGCGAGCGCCTTACTATCTTGCCCCCGGGTCAAAAATACCCGCTGCCCCATATCTATTTTACGCCCATCCCCTTAAACCACGTATAGAACAGGGTGCCGTCGGCCGACGCCGCCACCCGGCGCAGGTCGCCCATCCCCTTATCCCAGGTAGGAGAGTCGATTATCCCCAGGGCGAATGCCTGTTCCTTCGCCGTCTCCACCATGGGCGCCATAATCCGGTTAATGCCGCCATCTGTAAGCTCGGGGGTGCGGCCGTCGGTATAAACCCATCGGGGGGAAACATCCTTAACACTGAAACCGGCCTCCCTCAGCAGGGGATACAACCTCCGGCCGATGAGGGGGTCGTGGGCCAGGTGAAGTTGGGCCTCTATCAGGCTGAGCCATACCCTTAGTGATTCCTCCGTCTCCGGGTGCCAGAAACACGAGCCGTGGTCCCCTTCGATTACCGTTATGGTACCGCCCGCCTTGAGCGCTCTCTTTAGCTCGATGAGCGCCTTTACGGGCTCTTCCAGGTGCTCCAGGACAAAGCAGACGAACACGTGGTCGAAGCTCTCGTCTCTAAAGGGCAGGGCCATGATATCCGCCTGCTGGAAGAGGACATTGGTTATCTTACGCCCGGCGATGAGTGCCTGCGCCTGTTTAAGCGAATCGGACGAGATGTCTATCGAGGTAATTTCGGCCCCGGGGCTCCTCTGCGCCAGTATGACTGTCTGTGCCCCCACGCCACAGCCCGCCTCCAGCACCCGGCTTCCCGGGGGATAGGCGGTGTCCCGATGCAAGAGGTCCCTAATTATGGCGGACTGGTCGTATAGCCTTTCTGTTTCCCTCGCTGAATAACCGTGCACATACTTCTTCATGCGTTCTCTCCGCCTCCGGGCCATCCTTAAGTATTATGCAAACAATCCAGCGAATCGTCAATGGCGTAGCTTATAAGAGCAATCGCTCCGGGGCCTGGGATACCCCTGACAAATGTCTTCATACTTTGCAGCCAACATTGAGACTGGTCGTTTTATAAGTATCGGGAGGTAGGTCCGGTGACCTACCTCCCGACTGACGCTATGGTTTATCGCTACTAAGAGGGTAATGCCCCTTAAGTTGCCTAGTTCCAGGGTATCTCCGCCGCTTCCAGTGCCTCCTCCGGTAACTCGATGGAAACCGGCACATTGTAATCGTAGAATACCACCCCGGTATCGATATTCGCCGTTATCTTCTTAAAATCCTCATCACCGGCTCCGATATCCCCGGGGCGTATTTCCATCAGTATATGCTGCTCTGTCTTGACGAACAGGTAGCTATCCTTGGCCACCCACTCCGTAAATGACATTTCCTTGACCATGTCAGCCATATTAAGCTCCGCCAGGTCGGTGCCTCCTATACCCGGTATCTCAATCTGGGAAAACATTGTCCGCAATGCCTCCGCCCCGGGCACTACCTCCACAACATAGCAGTCTATGCCGTTTATCTCTTCACTGCCCAGGGAGTTGACCTCCTCAGCCGTTTCCAATAGCTGCCTGTTCTGGTCGAGTTGGTTCTGCTCACCCCACATTTCGTCAGGCATCTCTAGCTTCATCCAGTAGGGGCCTGCGCCCGGTATATCCACCCTGGTATACATCCAGCCGCTGACCAGGTAGGCTTCCGTCGGCAGTTCCTGTTTGCCCTCGCCGGGCACGTTTACGGTCATATTTAGTACTAGCTGCATCGCTTTAGCGGCATTATCGACACTGCCGGTGCCGCCACCTACTATGGTTATCTCCTCGGGCCGGGGCTCGCCAATCAGTTCTATCGTCTCTATCCCGTCCATATCGAACTTGATCGTCTCCTGCATGGACATATCGAACTTGCAGGTGTCGACCTCGGCATTGGCCGCCAGGACATTGGTTACTATCCGGTCCAGCTCCTCTCGAGTGAGTTCTTTCTCGGCGCAGCCGACCAGCAGACTTGCCAGCAGGGCCAGAACCAGTACACCGAGAACCGCATACCTTTTCATTGTTCCCTCCTCCTTTTTTCCATCTTTTTCATCCAGGCAGGCCTGGAGAGCCTGCTTTAATTATGATAGGCGATAACCGCTCGGTCTGTCATCGCCAGCGTTACCGATTTCCTTCTCCACCGGACGGCGGAAGCCCGGACGGTCTTCTTCCCCCTGGCGGCGGAGACCCCATCGAGAGAGGCAGCTATGTGCGGGAAAAACAGTGCGACAACCCCCCGCTGCGGAGTCCAACCGCTGGTGGAGGCGAAATCAACCCTGCGGGGGATGAAAAAAATCGCCGCATTGGTTAATATATAAGGCATGGAGCTTTTTAAAAAGGCCTGGGTGGGGATAAGGCGGCACCCGACCATCACCGACGGGGTAATCGCCCTGATACTGGCCGTGCTGGCGCTGCTCAACCTCTGGATAAACTGGCGGCTCTCCCAGCCGGTACACCTGGGCTTGGCCGTGGGACTCACCCTCATCATCATCCTGCCGCTTACGCTGAGACGCCGCTTCCCCCTGGCGCTCCTCCTGGTGATGACCGCCCTCCTCGTATTGTACCGGAACCTCGATATACCCGAAGGTTCGTTCACCGCCTACGCCCTGATACTGGCGCTCTTTAGTGCCGGTGCCTACGGCAATCGGCGCTGGCGTAATTGGGCCCGCAGCGTGAGTATGGCTGTCGTGACGGTGAGCCTGGCACACCTGGTATTCTTTGCCAATACGTCCTTCCGCATGGATGCGGTACTGTCACAACTCCTCATTCTGCTGGTCAACCTGTTCCTGTTCGGCGCTGCCTGGTGGGTCGGCGATATTATGCGGACTCGCCGGGAGCGCGAGCTGGAGCTGAAGGAGAGGACGGTGCAGCTCGAGCACGAGCGTGAAGAGAACGCGCGCCGGGCGGTGCTCAGCGAGCGAGTACGCATTGCGCGAGAGCTGCATGATGTGGTGGCGCACCATGTCAGTGTGATGGGCGTCCAGGCAGGAGCGGCCCGCCGGATTCTGTCCCGGCAGCCGGAGAAGGCGCAAGAAGCCCTGTCGATAATTGAGACCTCCAGCCGGCAGGCGGTTGACGAGCTGCACCGGCTGCTCGGCTTCCTGCGCCAGGGAAGCCAGGCCGATGGGCTGGCGCCACAGCCTGGCCTGCGTCAAATAGATGTACTGGTCAACGAGATGGGCGAGGCCGGCCTCCCGGTCGAAGTTAAAATAGAGGGAGAGGAGCGGCTGCTGCCACCCAGTGTTGACCTGTCGGCCTACCGCATCGTGCAGGAGGCGCTTACCAACACCATCAAGCATGCCGGCCCCGCTAAAGCTACCGTGACGGTACGCTATACCGCTAAAGCCGTCGAGCTGGAGATTCTGGACGACGGACGCGGGCCGGTGCTCGCCAACGGGACGGAACTCAGCGGCAATGGCCTCGTCGGCATGCGCGAGCGGGCCAGTCTCCACGGCGGCGAGTTCGAGGCCAGCAGGGTTTCCGGAGGCGGTTTCTACGTAAGGGCCAAACTGCCGCTGGGCGGAGGCCTGTCATGAGCATCAGGGTACTGCTGGCCGATGACCAGGCGATGGTAAGGGCCGGGTTTCGCATGTTCCTCGAGGCAGAGCCGGATATAGAGGTCGTCGGCGAGGCCGAAGACGGTGCCGGAGCCATATCCGCCGCCGGCGACTTAAGGCCCGATGTGGTGTTGATGGATATTCAGATGCCGGTCATGGACGGCCTGGAGGCAACCCGCCGGATTATCGCGGCCCAGGGCGAGGTCGCCACCCGTGTGCTCGTCCTCACCACCTTCGAGCGGGACGAATACATCTTCGAAGCGTTACGCTCTGGTTCCAGCGGCTTTATTCTCAAGAACGCCCCGCCCGAGGACCTGATAACCGCCATTCGTGTGGTAGCCGCGGGTAACGCCCTCCTGGCCCCCTCGGTTACCCGGCGCATCATCGCCGAGTTCGCCCAGCGGCCAATCCCCAATAGCCGCCAGGATGACCTCGAGCAGCTTACCGGGCGGGAGGTTGAGGTGTTACGCCTCATGGCCAGGGGTAAGACCAATGCCGAAATCGCCGCCGAATTATTCGTCGGTGAGGCTACGGTCAAGACCCACGTCTCCAACCTGCTTACCAAGCTGGGCCTGCGCGACCGGGTACAGGCGGTGGTCTTCGCCTATGAGAGCGGCCTGGTGCAGCCCGGCACCGACTGAGGGAGATAATCACCCCCTTTAAGCACCCTGTAAAATCCCTTGTTCTTGCTTTAATAGGATTAGGGAACCCCATCTCCTGTTTCCCCTTCCCCTTGTCAAGGGGAAGGGGAATTATAATTATAAGAGGGGCTAACGCCCCTCTAGACACCCCTTTATTTGGGGGCAGGCTCGCTAGCCTCCTTAGATGGTATTGAAGGCTTTCCCAACCACCCCATCCCCATTTGCAAATCTAAGCTAACACAAATACAAAAGCATATATTGCTATATACTTGTGCCTAAAATACGCAATACGCGTATTTGGGAACTTCTAAAGCTGATTTGTGTGTGGGTAAGTAGTAATGTGGATTTTCGTTGCCTATAGAGGATATCCTGACTAGGAAATCCCCTAGTCTAACATTGTAACTGGACCACTTATTGGAGTAGGTCACCGGCACCTGAGGTAATATTGTCTGTTACTCTAACTTAAGAAGTGGTATCCTTTATAAGGGCAGGTCAGTGCTGTTACTTGCCAGTTGTTTGACGACTAACAACCTGGACGCACTAAGGCTCATGTAGAGCGGGTGGCGAGGGTTGAGTATCAAGTGGTCTTGTGGCGGGATTTGCGAAGTTAGTTGACTTGCCTTTCTCGGATTTTGTGCTGGCAGGAATAACCAGAATGGAGGATAATTTGAGCAAAGCAAAAGGGAAAAAAGAGAAGGAAAAACTCAAGAATCAGACTAAGGCAAAGAAGCAGGTTGCTGCCAAGCAGAAAGTGAACATGACTTCAACAAGTCCAACTACGTTCGGTGGATTGCAGGATTTAGGAGTGAAGAAGCGTTCGCACAGCTAGGTGAAGCCTTTACCAACAAGGAACTAGGAATCCATTGTGATGGGTATCCTTTAACTTGAGGGCACGGATGACCTGACTCCCAAAAAAGCTAGTCCAGTTACAATGTTAGACTATGCCCATAGTCTACTCATAAATATGATATACGGGCATTCTAACTTAGAAAGTGGTATAACTATTGGGGGCAGGACAATCCTCCTTCTATAGTGCTACTTTTAGACTAATGGCCTTTACGCTTAACCCTTAATGTCAATCCTTCCAGTCCGACGATTTCTACATTTTCGCCAGCCTCTATGCTGTCATCAACAGATTTGGCACTCCAGTACTCTCCCTTAACAGTGATAGCTACTACCGGAGTCAGTGGTTCCACAACTCTGCCTTGTTCGCCTATCATTCCTTCTCGGCCGGTAACTTGCTTCCTGTGGAAACTGGGTATCACTGCGATATGTATTATAAGAACAAAGATACCGACTATTATCCCTCCACCAATTAAAATCGGCAAAGGAGTTTGTATCCCCAGAAAATGTAATATCAGTAGAATAGCTGCTATTACTGCCGCTTCATCCAACAGTAATATCAGGACTTTACCCCAGTCCGTAATGGTCCGTAATATTAACTTTGTATCAATCTTCTTGCTGGCCTCACCGACGGTGGCTCCCTGATTCAGCAGGACCTTCGCCTCACGTAGCTTGTGGGTAATTTGCTCCAGACTATGGGATCTCCTGACCATGAAATACCCCCTGCACAAGTATCCAGTCCAACATTATAGCTGGGCTCCTTTTTTGGGGGCAGGCAGTGCCTCTAGCATAGATGGCGCATTGTATTCAACCAACACTAAGCGTATGCCGTGCAAGTCATCCGGGCAAAATATAGCCCGCTTCAATCCCCCTGACCTCATCTCTTCAAGAAGACGGATTCCTTTCTCCTTCATCTCTACTTTGGCTTGCTCAAGGTCAGATACCTTAAAAGCGACAGAGCGCAACCCCTCTTTTTCATTTGGTGAAATTGTTTCCAGGAATCGCAGGCCTACTGGGCTTATAGCTCCCCTTCTCGGGGCTTCCTCAAAAGAACGGTCTGCATGCTCCGTTATAGTACGTTTCGTTTTTAAGCCCGTCTTTGCTCTAAGGTTATCTGGATCCTCAAATGTTGTTTCAAAGAGAGACGAAAACAAATTTATGGCGTCATCAAGATTCCTTACAGTAACACCTACACATAAAAGTTCCTCTATTCTCATTTGCGAACCTCACTAATTGATTTACTATTCCTTTTGAATGAGACGGTAACCATGCTGTCTCTAGCGGCCTGCCTAATAATAGTACCACCTATCTGGCCAGAGTTCTTTAGGTTTGGACCAACTATATCTCGAGTTGCCGCCCAATACGACAACCGTGGAAGTTTGTTAGACCTATTGAAACATTGATATTAATAGTCGAGCCCTGCCACTAGGCCGGATTACGGTCAGGGCTCCCCACACCGGAGGGGGAGGTTCACAATTAAGCTGTTGGGAGAAATTGGCAAAACCCCACAGCACCCTGATTTCCCCTGGCAGGGCTCATCTAGTAATCGTTTTTGGTTCTAAGGTTGTTTATTGCCCCCTTCATGTTCTTCATCGTAGATACGCCCTATATGCTTTGGCCCCGTCACGTTTCGTATGATGGCGCAAAATAGTTCATGCTGCTCTAGCTACTACTTTCCTGGATAAGCAGACTATGGCTATAATTACCGCCACCAGGGCAAAGCCGATACCGGTTAGTGGCATATTAGGGAAGGTCTCCGGGAAGGCAATCAGGAATCCACCTGCAACGAGAGGCAAACGTGACCACCATACAAGCCTACCGATCTTAAATAGATAACCTTCCACCCCAGCGGCAATGAAAACTATACCCACCAAACATAGGGAAAAGAGGTAAACTGTTTCCAGGGGCGGACCTCTCAGAATCAAGGCGGGGTTGAATATAAAGAAGAAGGGAATAAAGTATATCACTATGCCCAGGCGCATAGCCTTCCAGGCTGTTTTCATCGGGTCAGCCTTGGCTATACCGGCGGCGAGAAAGGCAGCAGCTG
>JBDRCY010000026.1:0-73527 GCA_043821265.1 Chloroflexota bacterium | reverse complement strand
ATATACCAATAGCGCTAACATGACCAAGAAAGGTGTCCGGTCCGGAAGGGCGAAATGAGTTATTTGTATTCTCCTCCCCTGACCACTACCACCATATAGCCGCTTCCCTTCAACGGGCGTATGGTATGCATCATACCGGCGGGAATGAATATCCCCGCCGGTCCGCTGACCTGGTGCTTTTCATCGTCCAGCATAACCTCTACGGTGAGTTCCCCCACCACGGCATAGACCTGGCTCACTTCATGTGTATGAGCTTCGATATGCGGTTTAAAATCGGCCGGGACCCTGATTACATGCCTGATTCCCAGGTTTACATCCGCCTCCGGCACCAGGTCGCTGCTCATATAGCCGAGTGACGGCCCCAGTTCTTCCCTGGCCCGCGAAGAATCATGATGGAGCAGCGACTCTACAGACAGCGCCTCCACGATAAGCCTTCCTGTTTTGCTTGACATCTTATCTCCTCCTCCCTTTTACTGGCGGTTTCCCCCGGGAATCCACCTGCAGGATTACGGAACCGGGCGGAGTAACTATCAAAGGGCGGTGACCCAGCTAGCCCTTAATCAGCCCCGCCTTTACCAGGCCGTCCCTCACCTTCTCCTTCATTTCATCGGTTACCGGTGACATCGGCGGGCGGGCTACGGGTGTACCCACCGGCACGCCGAGAAGTTTAGCCCAATAATGCACCACCGGGTGGTTGTATCCCAACCCTCCGCCGGGGGTCGGTCCCAGCACTGTCCCCCCGTAATATAGCTTGACGACGTGAATTAATTTGGTAAAGTATATTTCGGCAGCCCGGGCTAATTTTCCTTCCATACAGGAGTAACAGAATTCTCTCATAATCAGATTGTCCGGTGTTTGCATCAGGAAACTGCCGCGCGCCAAAAAGAGGGGGTCGACCAGACCCAACGGGTTGATAAGACCACTCGCCAGAGAAGGAGAATCAAAACAGGATACCATAAGCTTATCGCCCACCATTTGTTTTAATGCGATAGCCTTGTTGGCATCTCCCGCTTCACTCCTTATAGCACAGATAGCCGGTATATCTTCCGCGAGTCGGGCAACTAAGCCCAGACTCATAGGAAAACTGCCGACACCGATATTCAACAAAGCAATCGCAATATCAGTGTTATCAGCAACATAACGATAAAAGTCATAAAGCCCGACTTCGTCGGTGGCAAAGACGGGATTTTTCAGTATGACGGCGGTGGCCCCTGCCCCCTCGGCATGTCTTATAAGCTCTACAACATCCTTGACGGATACACATAAGGTCCCCACAATTACCGGGGCGCCAGGCCTGACTTTGTTGGCCTCATCGACAACTATTTCAGTGTATTTTTTTCTCTCTTCCTTGGTCAGGTACCAGAACCCCTCGGGCCCCGCCAGGGCCACAATGCCGTCGGACTTCATCCCCTCGTAATGATACCTGACTATTTTCCTTAAACCCGCTTCGTCTATTTCCCCCTCTTCGGTACAGGCTATGGGCATAGCGTCCATCACGCCTACCAGCTTCTCTTTAGCCCACTCCTTCGCCTCTTTGGCTGGAATCCTCATTTCAACCTCCTTCTCTATTCTTTAACGGTTTAATGCTTGCTGTTTTATTCTAGCCCCATGGCTCCAGGGTTACCGCATTCCTCCCCGCAATCCTACCGAAGGCCATACACTCCCCGATATTCCCCCCGGCCTGATAAAGAAAACTGTATATGGAGCCGAGTTCACCCGCGCTGTAAAGCCTGGGGATGGGCTCACCGAACGAGTTAACTACCTGCGCCCTTTCGTTTCGTCTGGGTCCACCCTGGGTATTTAAGAAAGCGGATACTATCGGCATACCATAGTACGGAGGTTCGGTAATAGGCTCGAGCGTTTCAGCATCCCTGCCGAAATCCTCGTCCCGGCCCTGCTCACAATACCTATTGTACTTACTTACGGTTTCAGCCAATGTTTTCGGGTCAATCCCCAGCTTTTCAGCTAGCTCGCCGATGGTGTCCGCCCGCTTAATCCACCCCATCTCTATCTCCCGGCTATTGTCCTGGCTCCAGGTATATAAGCCAAGTACCTGTGCCCATCCCAGCATAGGGGGTTTAGGAGTGAATATTGGGCCCTTCACCCTGAGTTTCTCATCAAATATCCAGTGTATGGACGGCGGTGTTGGCGCGGTAATCCATTGACCGTATTGCAACATCTTGCCGTGCTTGACCCAGGCACCCTGTGGGAACATGGTCCTGCCATCAGGCAATTGCCTGATGAAGGCCCGCTCCGGCACAAACCTCTCACCATTACCGGCTACCGCTATATGGCTGTCGCCGGGCATGGCCTTGAAATACATGGCCACATCACGCTCCGGGAGCTTGAAGGAATAACGCATACCGGAAATATTCTGCATATGCCACAGGTCAGCACCGACGTCCAGGGCCATCCTGATGCCATCACCGGTATTATAGGGCGTCCCCAGCGGGTAACCATACGGCAAATTAGTCAGATAATCCCGCATCATCTCGCGGTTGTTGCCAAAACCGCCACAGGTCATTACGACAGCCTTCCTGGCCTTTATGGTTACATCCCCGGCGGCTTGCTCAGCCTTAACCCCCAGTATTTCTTTGGTGTTCGGGTCCTGTACCAGTCGCTTGGCGGCAGTCCCGTATAGAATTCTTATTCCCCTCTTCTCGGTCGCCTCCTTCAGCAACAGCCACAGACTCGAATTGCCGATCATGGCCCCATTTCTATACGAATGAACACATTCAGCGCCCGGAAGGTCGGGGAATTCCGGTCGGGGCGGTGTGCTCTCCACGGGTTCACCACCGAGGCTCCTTATCCATTCGGTATTCCGGGACATTTCCTCCGCCCAGACCCCTATCATATCCTCCGGAACCGTATAGGCACCACACATCTCCTTGAGATAGGTTATGGCCGCCTCTACCGGTTCGAGGTTTAACCAGCCATTACCGGATACCCTGGTATTACCACCCTCATCCCCACGGGGAGCCTTCTCCAGAATAAGGACATCCGCCCCTTCGTCATGAGCGGTGATGGCTGTGGCCGCTCCGGCACCTCCGTAGCCGGTGACAACGATATCCGCCTCTTCGTTCCATTCCCGGTTAAATGTATCGTCCATATATCCGTCTCCTTTAGGCTAAGGTATCCCGGTTTAACGGTGAAATCCGCCATACTGGCTTCCGCCTGAACTAGCTCACAGTCTAATCCCGATGATACGCCCTGTCAATAGTACGAACTGCATCATCACACCCAATCACTTGACTGAGAATGTATACTATATATATACCGGCATAAGGAGGTCCAAAGGAAATGGAAAAGACAGCGAAGCCTACAATCGCGGGTATCTTAAACATAGTCGCCGGAGCTTTTAATATACTTGGTTTCCTCGGAGTCATTATAGGCATCCTGATTTTCGTTCCGTTTTCCTCGTCCTATGGCCCGGGGCCAGCTCCCGAGTTTGGCCGATTGCTAGTGGCGAGCAACGTAGGGGTTATCCTATGGATTGTCGCGTTATTTTTACTCGTCACGGGTGTATTACCAATCATCGGTGGCACATACGCCCTTAAACGAAAGAGATGGGGTCTGGCACTGGCCGGTTCCATAGCGGCTATCATCGGCTCAACCGCACTGGGTATCACCGCTACGGTATTCACCGCACTGGGTAAGGACGAGTTTGAATAACTGTAATCAACCTATACACCTATCAGGTACCCCGGATTCTGAAGGCTAAAACAGCCAGCCCCAGACAGTTAAAAACGGCAAATATTATTGTTGCCGCTCTGTCCCAATCGAGAATAAACTCATTAATGAGTAGACCAAGCGTCCCGATAATCAGCAGGGTGAAGGCAGCTACTTTTACGGCTTCTCTTTTCGACATACCTCGCAGGCTCCCTGTTTACTATCTTAATCGCAGCCTAATCTCATCGGCGGTAACGTTCTCTACTAAAATGCTAACCCCATCTATGGTTATTTCGCTTCGCTTCCGGGGATAGAATAGGTTCTCCTCGCTCAGGCGCGAGTTGTCAGCCAGTTCTCCATATCGGCCAATACCTGTCCGTGCTCTGGCTCATTGAAGATTTCGTGGTAGAGGCCCTCATAGTTCTTCATCGTCTTATCCTTCGAGTTCACCAGTTCGTACAGCATCTGGCTGCCTTCGGGATTGGACAACCTGTCGCTAGCGGCATGCATAATCAGGATAGGCAGGTTGATTCTGGACATCTGGGGCGGCAGTTTCTTCTCTATCATATCGATAAGTTCGGAACCCAACCGGGCACGAATCCTGCCGCGGTACACCAGCGGGTCGCTGACATAAGCTTCCACTACCGATTTATCCCGGCTGATAGCCGCAGCATCAATGGCGGCAATACCGATTTTCGGCAGCAGCGCCGAAAGTATCCGGGCCATTATTATATCCAGGCGCGATACACTTGAGCCCAGCTTTAGGGTTGGTGCCGATAGTATGAGCCCCGCCAGCTCATGTTGATGATTCACCGCATAGGCGGTGGCTATGGTTCCTCCCATGCTATGGCCAACGAGAAAAGCCCGGGTGCCCTGGCCCCGTACCATGTCGATAAATATCTTAAGATCATCGAGATAATCAGCAAACCTGTCCACATAACCCCGCAAGCCTTCTGATTTACCATGCCCGCGGTGGTCAAGGCTAAAGACGGCATATCCTCTGGGCACAAAGTATTCTACCAGGTTGCCGTAACGCCCACTGTGCTCCGCCAGGCCGTGAACTACCACCAATGTCGCTTCAGGGTCTCTGTCCGGTATCCAGCCCTGGTAATACAGATTAAGGTTCTTACCGCCTTTGAATCTACCTTCACTATGCTTCACATTACTGACTCATACCGTCGCCATGTATTTTGAATGCCGTCTTTTCTCGTTAGACTGCAAGAAAACGTCCGAGACAGCCATCGCTGTCTCTGTTTTAGTGTGGAATTAACAACCGCATCGCCCAGCCCCCAGTGGGCTTAAGGTCATTACAAGCGGGCTACGGAGCACTCTTTCAGGAGAATATTCTTCCTATAGCCGTTATAGTTACCCTGCACTGTCGCTGCCCGCCCCACGGTCAATTGGCGCAGCTCGGAAGCATGCTCTTGGTTAAAGGAGCAGCGAACCTTCCGCCCCCCGGATATCTCCGCGCCGGTCAAAACAACATACTGAATACCGAGAGTATCCTTGATAAATACGGTCTCCACTATGCCCCTCACCCTGACAGTCTCATCGGTGAATTTCGCATCCGCGGCCAACTCATCCGTTTGAAAGGATGCGCTGAACTGCTCGACTGCAATCTCTCCTTCAACCCCTGCCTCCGGCTCTGGCTCAGCCTCTGCCTCCGGTTCAGCCTCCGCCTCCGGCTTAACCTCTGCCTCTGCCTCCGGTTCAGTCTCCGCCTCCGGTTCAGCCTCCGCCTCCGGCTTAACCTCTGCCTCCGGCTCTATCTCAACCTCTGCCTCCGGTTCAACCTCCATCACGAATTCTGGTTCTGTTGGTGGCTTTGTCTCCGGCATAGGCTGCCGCCCCGGTAATTGCGGGGCAGGTTCAGGTTCGACTGCCGGTTCCAGTTCAGGCGGTTCCGGCCGGCGAATTTGCTCTGCTTTCAACTGTGCATAGGTCTTGGGTATCTTTCTATAGGCACTGGATATCAACGGATAAGCACACCACTGACAGGCCCAGTCTTCGGTTCTAGCCGTTAGCCGGCCGCAATTGGGACATCTCAACATAGCACACCTACTTCAAAAGTATACACCAGTGAAACGGGTTGTCAATTCCACCCGGTAAAGCAAAAGGTGTAATCACTACTGTCTTAACCGTCGCTTATGTGCTCTATGCCTATTAGACTAACCTGGCAAGTGCTACAATGATTGGAGAAGGGGTATCGGCAGTAGGAAGTGAAATGAAAAAACCCGAGAACCTCATCATATACTATATCTATTTAGCCGTAGCATGCGGAGTATTGGGAGTATCAATAACTGTTTTGGTCCTTTTTGTCTGTCAGTATTTTGGTATTGATATATATAAAAACCTATGGGTGCTCGCTATACCGGTTATTGCATCGGCTTTCCTGAATGTTTTTTTCATTGAATTGTATCGTAAGTACAGGAAGAGATAATCGAATTATGAGCTAATCTGCAGTTTGCCAGCATAATTTCCCACTCAATGGTAGCAGCTACATTCCGCCCGCACAGGGGTTCATGTACTGATTAGGGCATTGACAACCCACTAACTCTGCACTACCATTGCCCCAAATGAAGAAAGCAATAGTCCTGGTCATAGCTGTGGGCCTTCTCCTGGCTATAACCGATTGTGCCACCCCCGAGACTACGCCGGCACCCGATACAACACCGGCGGCCATAACCGGCCTTATAGCCACTAATGCCTATGATGGGAGAGTAAACCTGCGGTGGGATAAGAGCGCCTCGGCAGACTTCGACCATTACCGCATATATGCCAGCCGGTCAGAGATAGCAGATACCCGCGGCCTTACGCCTGTTCACCGGATAAGTGACAGGGCTACTACCCGTTATCAGGTGGGGGAGCTTGATATGGAAACGCCCTTCTATTTCGCGGTGACGGCCATAGTTGAAAGCGGCGATGAGAATACCGAGGTAGCTGCCGTAAAGGTAGTTTCAACACCCATGCCCCGAGGGATGGCCGACCCGGAGATACAGGTAGATATCTATCGCTCCGATATTGCCTGGCCGGGCACCACACTACTGGCTGACAACCACAACCGCGACGAACCCAGAATAATAGAGGTCAATATGCTGGGCGAAATTATCTGGGAGTACCGGATCCCCGAGAGACTGAAGCAGTTTACCAACCCGGGATTCGATGTGGAATGGCTGCCGAACAATAATATACTGTTTACACTGCCGCTTAATGGTGTGCATGAGATTAATCGTAACGGCGATACCGTCTGGACATACCGGGACAAGAAGGTATCCCATGACGCCGACCGCCTGCCCAATGGCAATACCTTAGTAGTATTTGGAGGTGGAGACCAGATAGATGATGCTCAGGTGAAGGAAATCAGCCCGGAAGGGGAGATTATTTGGTCCTGGTATGCCAGGGATCACTTTAACAGGTCACCCTATAAGGATGTATATAACCAAGGCTGGACTCATACCAATGCCGTCACCAGACTACCAAGCGGCAATACACTGATTAGTCCCCGGAATTTCGATTTTTTGGTTGAAGTTGACCCTCAGGGGACCGTAGTCAGAACTATCGGAGAGGGTATTTTGCGCCACCAGCACGACCCGGAAGTCCTTCCCGGGGGCAATATACTGCTCACCAACCACCGTACACCGCACCGGGCAGTAGAGATTGACCCGGAGACGGGCAAGATTGTCTGGCAATCTGCCGGGTTCAGGGAAGACAACGTGCCGGTAAGGGATGCTAACAGGTTGCCAAACGGCAATACTTTGATTACTGGTGCAACTGAGATTGTTTAAGTCACTATTAAAGGGGAAATCGTATGGCGGCTCAAACTAAAGAGGGTAAGTTTTAGACAGGAAGATGCACCGGCATTGGGATTCTATAAGGCCGATAGGATTGGCATCCGCTAGTCGCGGATTGGAGGTAATAGCCATGAAAATAGATGGGCTTCTTGACCTACTACGAACCA
This sequence comes from Chloroflexota bacterium, assembly GCA_043821265.1. Lineage (GTDB taxonomy): Bacteria > Chloroflexota > Dehalococcoidia > Dehalococcoidales > JBDRCY01 > JBDRCY01. The sequence goes on along the minus strand of JBDRCY010000026.1, from coordinate 65,900 downwards.
GAAGGAGTATACGTAGATTCAAACCAGACCCTATCCCGGATGAGTACCTGGAAAAAATGATTGAGGCCGCTCGTTGGGCGCCATCCGGAGCCAATGCCCAACCCTTGGAATTCATCATCATCAAAGACCCCAAGACCAAACAGACAATGGCCGAGCTTTATCGACAGGTTCTTAAGGAATCGTATTTTATAGAGCAGACGAGGGTGGAAGAGTTGAGGCATCATCAGTTAAGCTTCCCCCGTGATGACCTGCCCGGTTTCAAGGATGCCCCGGTCCTCATCGTGGTATGCGGCGACCGGAGGACGTACCAGGCAAGCGTCCTGTCGGGACGCTTTATCGGAGGAGAAGGCGGACTTGATGGGACATACCAGAAGAACATAGGCAACGCTACTTATAGTCTCATCCTAGCAGCGGCGGCCCTGGGGTTAGGCGCCCAATGGGTCACCGTCGGCGGGGTGTGGGAGCAACTGCTCAAGCCCCTGCTGGATGTGCCGCCAATCTTACTGATTCATACCGTAGTCCCTGTCGGCTACCCGGCCTACGAACCAGCACCCCCCTACCGTAGAGGTGCCGCCGAAATAGTCCATTGGGAGAGATACGACCGGTCGAAGTTCCGCACCGGCGACCAGATTATCGAGTTCTTAGGCCTGCTTAGAAGACATACGAAGCCGGCCTACGATCAAGAGCGCCCACCTCGATAAACATAATAATTGGTTTCCGGCTTTTGGCGAATTTAATACATCCTATTGCAATTCAAGGCTGTTTCAACTAGACTATAACCTGCTTTAAATAAATTGAAAGATGCTCAGCCCTTTCTAAATTAATCTGTACCGGAGCAATTTCCGTATAGCTATTGAAAAATAAAGCACTTTGCCGTAGAATGTTATCCTAATGAGCCGACGGAGACGGGCGTTTTACCGTTAGCCACAAAGCCTTCGAGTAAGATTTTGGGGAAACCTTAAGCAACATGGCCGAACAAGAGAAAGACGGCGGAGTATTCGCCAAAGCGGTGGCCCGGGCGGAAAAGCTGGGCAAGGTTGCTCAAGATGCGGCTGAGGCATCAGTAATTGCCGCTCAGGAAGCCATAGCCAGGGCTGACTCCATAAGCAGGTCCACCCTTAAGGCCGCGGAGGCAGCCACCGTCACCTCACAGGAAGCGGTATCCAAGGCCGACAAAGTAAGCCTGTGGGCCAAAGAGTCCAGCGAGTCATTAAGGGCCAAGCTCGAGGAGGCCATCAGGAATACCGAGGACATAATCAAAGCGACCAAGACCACTTCCGATACCTTAATAGTCGAGTTCACCGAGGCCGTCCGTAAGGCCGAGAAAACAGCCATTGAGGGCAAGGAAGCTGCCGAGGAAGCGATAAGGATATCAGACGAGGCTATCAACAAGGCGCAAGAGGCCGGTCTAGCCGCCAGGAATATTGCCGAAGAATCGATAACAGCATCGCATGAAGCCACCACTATAGCCCTGGAAACAAGCCGGACGGCCAAGGATGCGGCCGAGGCCTCGAAAAAGGCATCACTGGGAGCCATACGCACGGCTGACAGATTAGCCCGGTCCTCTCAAGAATCGGTGGAGGCCGCCAAAAAAGCATTCGAAAAGGCCATAAGCCTGGCCGAATCGAGCAGCAAACATGCGGTACAGGCGACCGAAGATGCCAGGAAGGCACAAGAAGAGGTAGCACTAAAGACTGAGGAAACGGTCAAATGGGCCAAAGAGACCGCCGCCGACTCGAAAAGGGCCATCAAGGAAGCAGCCGCCAGGGCTAAGGAAATAATAGGCACTACCAATGAGTCAGCCGAGACGGCCGTAAAAGCCGCTAGAGAAGCGATAGCCGAGGCCGAGGCAATAGGCAAGTCCACCATAGCTGCCGTGGAAGCCGCTACCAGGGCCTCACAGGAAATGATGGCCAAGGCCAAGGCGATAGATAGTACAGCCAATGAGGCCGCCGAAATAGCCACCAGGGCCTCACATGAAGCGATAGCCAAGGCCGAGGAAATAGGCCGGTCGGCCCAGGAGGCCGCCGAGGCAGCTACCAAAGCCTCCCAGGAAGCGATAGCCAGGGCCGAGGAAATAGGCCGGTCGGCCCATGAGACCACCGAAGCGGCCACCAAAGCGGTCAAGGAATATGCCGACTTGGCGATAGCTACCGCCAAAGAAGCTGTTGAGATGTCAACCAAGACTTCACAGGAAGCGATAGCCAGGGCCGAGGGCATAAGCAGGTCAGCCCAGGAGGCTGCTGAAGCCGCCATATCAATCGCCAGAAAAGCTGCCGAGGTGTCGCGAAGAGCCACCAGGGAGTTCTCGGAAGCCTCGGCGGAAGCACTTACGAAAGCACTAAATGGCATCGAAGAAGCCAGTAAAGCCGCCGAAGAATCCGTTCAGTCAGCTATGGTGGCATCTCAGAAAACCACCGGTAAGATTGAGAATATACACCGAGTAGCCACCGAGGACATCGAGACATCAAGAAGAACCTTTAAGGAGCTTATCGGTGAGGCGGAAGTGACAGGCGCACCCCCAAGGCCGACAAAAGCGGAAATAAAACCTGCCGAGGAGCGTATAACCGCCAGCGCCAAGCCTAATAAACCAACCCCAGGCTCCAAGTCGCCATCGGTTAGAATAGCCGAAGAAGCGATTACCAGGACTGAGAGCAGCAAAACAAAAGAGGAAGACTCGGAGAGCGCCGATTTTAGTAAGACCATCGAGGACCGCTTGAATAGCCTGACAAGAATGTATGCGGCCCGTAAAAACAGACCGCCGGAGGAGGACGAAGAAGAGCCGGACTAAGCCAAACAAACCGAATTAGGGTAAAATTAATCTACCCTACCAAGGTAAATTTTTAAGTCAAATTAAAATAGGGGGGTATCTCATGACGGAGCCTAGGATACAGGGGAAAAAGGAAACTGCGGAGCCAGTAGAGGAAATCCAGAGTCCCGCCGCACCAACTGAAGAGCCGGCAGAAGAACCGGTGGCTGCCGAACTGGCTAAGGCCAAGGGTTCGCTAGATAATGTTCTAGCCCAGGCTGAGAGAGCCTATACGGCTTACATGAATGCCCAAAAAGACGTGGCACGGGCATACCGGGAAAATGAGCAGGAGGTCGAGGCCACCTACAAGGAAGCGGAAAGGAAAATCAATGAAGGCTGCGAAAAGGCCATAGCGGAAGCCCGGAGTACCCACGCTGAGGCTGAACGACAGGCCGAGATGGATTTCAATAAGGCCAGAGAACAAACCAAGACGACTTACGAAGAGAAGGTGGCACAGGCCCTAAAGACCCGTAACGAAACTCTTGAAGAAGCCTGGCAAGAGCGTACTAGAATCCTGGACCAGGCCTGGAACACCTTTACCAAGGTTACCAGCTAACAAAGGCGTACCGGATAGTTGATATTTCTTGGTGGAAAACTAGGTGTTGCTAGCCCAGCAGCGAGGGAATATCCTTGAAGATATCCTGGATACTCTCTTGCCGGCGGTCAACCGTTCCCCATCTCCGCTTAGCAGCATGGATATATTCAATCGTTTTAGCGAAGTAGTCCATGACTTTGCTCACATTGATGAGCTCGGATAGGATTACGGTAACGCCCATCGCGTTTTTACCCCTGGGATAATCACCGCTCCTTATGATAGACTCCGGGGCTATGCCTTTGGTAAACGAGGCCAGATTACTTAGCATGTCCATACTCATTTGCTTGGGTGGCCCGGAGACGAGATACAGGCATCTCCTGGCATCAGTCGGGTCACACTTAAGCGATAAGTCATTTATCGCTCCCTGTAAGGCATTAGTTCCCCGATGTGACTCGCTGCTCTTATCCCTGAAATCATCACCCTTCTTGCCGAAGGAGAACTTGAACCCCGGCGTTGTCGTCCGGCCATAACCGATTACCGTCCAGCCGACCAGGGTCTGTATTATATCGCCAGCATCGATCATCTTAGCCCCGATATATTGCGCCTTCTTCTCTTCTCCGGCACAGAGCAGGTTGTAAAAAGGACTCACCACGGCATTATTGATTTTAGCCAGGTTGTCCTTAATGGGAAAGTCCTTTTTAACAAACCGTTGATTATCCACCAGGAATATGGCATCAGCCGCCAAGTAAGCCGACTTAATACAGGTGGCCGTATTATAGGTCGTCCTCTCCTCCGTCGCCTCCTCATGCAGGAAGGGCAACACGATAAGATTATAGACCGGTTTTAAGACGTAACGCTCCTTTATTTTCTTGGTCAGTGTCGGTATCGCCCCGGAACCGGTACCGCCCGCCGCACTGGAGACAATCAGGAAGGCATCCGTCTCATTGAAGTGTGGTGTGGTCCTGATGGCGTCAATAACCTTGTCGCCATCATCCATAGCTATCTCGGCGCCAAGTTCGTTTATCTTACCGACGCCATGCCCGCCGGTCTTCTGATTGCCGATTAAGATCCGGTGTTGATAATCGCGCCTAATATTGGATAGACCGCTTAAATCAGCTACGTCGGTGTTTACGGCGTATGCGCCGGTAATAATCTCTATGCCACGCTCAGCACGCGCCCGTATATTTAACCGAGCAAACTCATCGGCAATCCTGCCACCGCATTGTCCACAGCCAATAACTATCAGTTTCATTACTTTAAGTAATACGCACTATTACTTAACTATTAAGCCATACCTAGGTAGCAATTGTCAACACCTGTCCTGCAGGCTACAGACACACCCCCATTCCTTGACAACCCCTTTTATTCCATGCTACCCTCAAAATCATCGCCTATACCTAGATACTCTATGTATAGGCCGGATTAGCTAATTTTTGGTCGACTTTCGCATGGAACAGACAAAAGATGACATCGTCTTGGCCGCCGAGGACCTAGAGCTACATTTCGGCGGTATCAAGGCTATCGATGGAATATGCTTTCAGGTCAAAAGAGGACGTATCCTATCTATAATCGGACCCAACGGTGCTGGTAAGACCTGTCTGATAAACTGCATCACCGGCTACTACCACCCACAGCGAGGCCGCATACTCTTCGAAGGCCAGAACATAGTGAGGCTAAAACCACACCAGATAGCCCGTCGAGGTATAAGCCGCACCTTTCAGGACCCCACCACCTATCCCAATATGACCGCACTGGACATCCTGATGGCCGCCCGCTACCTCCACACCAAGGCCACCATACTTGAGGCCATGCTCTACTTCGGGAGAAGCCGCCGGGAGGAACTTAGCAATCGCCGGATGGTGGAGAACATCATATCCTTCACCCGCATTCAGGAACTGCGCAAGAGGCCGATAGCCACCATGTCCTACGGCCAACGCAAGCAGGTCGAGATCGCCCGAGCCTTAGCCATGCAACCCGGAATCATCCTCCTTGACGAGCCGATGAGCGGCCTTGATGATGCGATGAAGGAGGTCATGAGCGAGCTCATTCTAAACATGCACAAGCAGGGAATGACCATTATCCTCGTCGAGCACGATATGGGCGTGGTTATGGAGCTTTCGCACTCCATAATCGTCCTGGACTACGGCAAGATTATCGCCGAGGGTACGCCCACAGAAATCTGTCAGGACTCCCGTGTCGCCACTGCCTATCTCGGCGGAGTAACCAGTCAGGGAGAGAACTAAATGGCCGCGATGACTATACTACTGCAACTAATCCTGTCCGGAATACTGGTGGGCAGCGTTTACGGACTCATCGCCCTGGGGTTCGTCATTACCTACCGTAGCGCCCATGTCTTCAACATCGCCTACGGGCAATTCGCCGTGCTGGGTGCCTTTTTGGCCTGGACCTTTATCGGCTCTCCCAACGCACCGAGGCTACCCCTACCACTGGCCCTTTTACTAACCCTGATATCCGCTATCGTCTTCGGCCTGGCCGTAGAACGCCTCCTGTTTCGACGTATGATAGGCCGGCCGCTATTCGCCACCTTCATACTCACCCTCGGCCTTATGGCGATACTTCACAGCGCCGTGATGACCATCTGGGGCCCTAAAACACTAGCCCTGGCTACAACCCTGCCTAAGGGACCGGTCAATCTGGGTGCCATTGTACTGTCCAAGGAATATATCGCGAGCTTTATTCTAGCCGTAATAGCGCTGATAGTCTTTGTCCTCTTCTTCCGGCGCACCAAGTTAGGCCTGGCTATGAGAGCCGCCTATGATAACCAAGCCGCCGCCCGGTGTCTGGGCGTTAGCGCCGAGCTAAATTCACAGATTGCCTGGGTCATGTGCACCGTGATTGCTACCGTCGGCGGCATTCTCATCGCCTCGGTGGGAGGGGTCAGCATGACACTGTCCGAACTGGTCATGGTTGTTCTGGCAGTAGTACTCATCGGTGGGCTTGATTCACTCATCGGCTGCATCGTCGGCGGGCTCATCCTGGCCATCGGACAGAACCTAGCCGGCTACTATATCAGCCCTTACCTCCCCGGGTTCGAGACTATCTTTGGTATGATGATAATCCTGCTGGTACTGCTTATCCGGCCGAGTGGCCTCTTTGGCACCAAGCCGATAGAGAGGGTTTAACCGGTGAAAAAAAGGGGTAGAGCCAGAATCAACTATAGCCAGGACATGGCCCTTGTCGGCTCCAAACAACAATGGAGCGCGGTAGCCATCTTCCTGGTACTGCTGGCCGCTCTGCCAACACTGCTGAGACTATCGCATAACATGAACTGGGTTACCTTCATGAATATCACCTTCATTACTATCATCGGCGTTCTGGGACTGAATGTTATTACCGGGATGGCCGGGCAAATCAGCCTGGGGCATTCCGCCTTCATCATGGTAGGCGGCTACACTCTGGCCACCCTCGCCATTAAGGCCGACTGGCCTTTCTGGGCGGCACTGGCCGCGGCTACCCTTATCACGGGAGTAATCGGGTTCCTAGTCGCCATTCCGTCGGCACGGCTGCGGGGATTTTACGTAGCCATAGTGACCCTCGCCTTCTTCTTTATTGCCCAGTATATTATACGCAACCTGGAGGTTACCGGTGGTATCCACGGACTAATGGGCATACCCTACCCTACCATTGGCAGCTTAAAGATTACTACCGATAGCAAATGGTTCTACCTGCTCCTGGGGCTAAGCACCATTTGCATCATGGCCTCGGCTAATATTGCCCGGTCCCGGCTGGGCCGGGCCTTCCGAGCGGTAAGGGATAACGACATAACCGCCGCCAGCCTGGGAATTAATGTGCGCTTTACCAAGCTGCGCGCCTTCTTTGTCGGCTCACTATTCGCCGGGCTGGCCGGCGGGCTATGGGCCAGCTACGTGAGCGTGGTGAGGCTGGATCAATTCACCGTCTGGGACTCGATATGGTATGTGGGCATGATTATTATCGGCGGCGCCGGCAGCACTGCCGGCGCAGTCATGGGGGTTGTCTTTCTACGGCTGATTAGCCAAATACTACACGCTGTCAGCCTGGCCAGCGGGACTACTATCCTCAGCAGTAACCTATCGGTGACCCTGACCTATGGCCTTTACGGGCTGGTGATTGTACTATTTATATCCTTTCAGCCATACGGGCTGATTGCGCTATGGCGCAAGATTAGAATAAACTACAAACGGTGGCCTTTCGGGTATTGATGCCGGCAGTAAAGAGGGTGGACGATGCTTAAGCTGCATAAAATCAAGGCGGTGTACAGCGACGTGGTGCTGGCCCTTAGCGAGGTATCCCTCAAGGTAGAGGACGGCAAAATCGCTGTTCTGCTGGGCTCAAACGGCAGCGGGAAATCAACCACGCTGAAAAGCATTTCGGGAATACTCAAGACTGAAGACGGCGAGCTCACCGAAGGCACTATCGAGCTTGACGGCAGGCGTATAGACGGGCTGAACCCCGAAAAGATAGCCCGACGGGGCATCTGCCACGTGCTGCAAGAGCGCTCGGTATTTCCCCAACTGACTACCGAAGAGAACCTGATTATGGGAGCCTATCTCCGGCGAGATAGGCCTAATATCAAACCAGACTTAAGCCGAGTCTACGGTTATTTCCCCCAGCTGGCGTTACGGCGCCACCAGAAGAGCGGGTATCTCTCCGGGGGTGAGCAAAAGATGCTGGTAATTGGCCGGGCATTCATGGCCCGACCCAGAATCATGCTGCTTGACGAACCCTCCCTGGGACTGGCCCCGACACTGATAAAAGGCATATTTGATATTCTCAAGCAAATAAACGAAGAGGAGAAAACCTCGCTGTTGATTGCCGAGCAGAATGCCGTAGCCGCCCTGGCCATCGCTGACTATGGCTATGTCCTCCAGAACGGAAGAGTAGCCTCCGACGGGGAGACGGATCAATTCAGCGACCATGCGCAAGTAAAGGAAGGCTACGGCCTGAACGGGTACGGTGCCTTCTTTAACTATCCTAATGCCCATTCCGCCGGTTAACAGTTAGCACTGACAGTCAACAAAGCAAGCGGGGGCTCCAAATAAGGAGCCCCCGAATTCTATCTTACTTATCCTTACTTATCTACGCCCTCAAAGATGCGGGGTAAATCTACCGCCTCGCTCACAGCCACCGTCCCGTCCTTGGTGAACTGCGCCAGCTTGACCGTGGAAACGCCGATTCTCTTAGTGGGACCGTAGCCAAAGCCCTCGCTATTTCCCCAGGTATCAATCTCGGTAAGCTTATTTAAGGCATCATAAACGGCTACGCTGTCCAGGTTCTCCCAGCCGACATCAGCCACCGCCTGTTCCACCGCGGCACCGAGCGCCGCCTTGAAGGTGATGAGGATGCGGTTATCCGTCCATTTGTCCTCGCCGGTAGCCCATTTCCAGATTTCACTGTAGAGCTGGGCCGCCTGGCTCCCATCGGAGTAAGGGCTTTCGGAACGATATGTGTAAAAGCCCTCCGCCGCCGGGCCGACAATATCCAGCACTACATTGGCCTCGGTATATTCGTTAAAGCAGAAGGTTATCTTATCAGCAAGACCCAGGCCCCGGAAATCCCTGATGGCTACCGCCGCATTATGGGCGAGGCCCAGCATCCAGATATAGTCCACCCCGGCATCACGCAGGCTCAAGAGCTGCGGCTTTAGGTCAAGGGCGGTTATAGGGAAGGTAGTGGGCACCAAGTCCACCCCCTGATTCCTCATCCAGGCTTCGGCAATCCGCCACTGCTGGCCGGACGGTAGATCCCAATAAAGTACGCCGATTTTGGGCTTGCCGCTGCCCTTCCAGTCGCTTAAGACCCAGCGTGCAAACCCGGCAAGGCCGTCGGCAGTGGGGATAGCTACGCTAAACAGTCGCCCCGGTGGTAGAAAGCCCTGCGGATTGATTGTTGAGAGGGTGAATACGACCGACTCATCCTCAGCCAGCATGTCTTTAATGCCCAGCAAGAGGTAATCCTCGACGGACAGATAAACCAGCGGGTCAAAGGTATCCCTCAGTTCCTTATAGGCCATTACGGCACCATCGGGCGTCCCCTTGTTATCCACAATGCGCCAGTCCACCTTAACACCATCGATACCACCCTCCACCTCATTGATGTAACGGAAGATATGCTCCAGCTCTTCAAGCAGAGGAACTACCGAGGAAGCGGCGTGAGCTGACTGCCCACCCATCACCCCGATACGTATCTCCGCCCCCTTGGGTGCTCCGCCACCACAAGCCGAGACGATGGGTGTGAGCAACAATAGCAGAGACAGAAAAATAAGTAATCCTACACGCATTAGTCCCCTTTTCATAAACAACCTCCATAGTCTAGTTTATCTATAGCCAATCGCCAGATTATTATGTATAGAAGGACAGCCCCACTATGGGACCGACAGCACCGACCATTACCGGCGAGAACTCTCCGTCATACATTTCCACACAATTATAACGTGAAGAAACCATCTCCCTTAGCATCTCTACATCCTTATTATCCTCGGAGTAATGCACCATGACATGCACCGGATTGCCATCCTCGATGTAGTCTTCCATCAGGTCGACCAGCTTGGCCAGGGCCTTATCCCGCCCTCTCACCCTGGCGACCAGATCCAGCAGACCGGTATCATCGACGAAGCCGATTATAGGCTTTACCTTGAGCATCTCGCCGACGGAGGCACCCCGGGGTGCCCGCCCTATCTTTGCCAGATACTTCAGTGTCTCCAGGGCGGCAAAATAGACTACCCGGGGAATCATATCCTCAGTAACTTCAAGAACCTCTTCCAGGCTCTTACCCTGATGGGCAGCACGAGCCGCCTCCAGAACAACGAATCCCATCGCCCCGGCCGCTGTCTTGCTATCAATAATCTCTATTCTGAGGTTGGGGTGGTCCTGTTTTACCAGCCTCCGGGCCAAATAGGCCGATTCCTGGGTGGCCGACAGCACCTTGGAGACCAGGATACAGACGATACTATCGGTGGACTCACTCATTTCGGTGAAGATATTAACAAAGTCACCGGGACTGGCGGCAGTTGTGCTGGGCTGTTCCTCCAGATTGGGAAATAATTCCCAGAATTCAGCCGTGGTAATGTCTACCTGGTCGCGGTAGTGCTTGCCATCAATAACGAAACCCACCGGCGCCACTCGTATGCCGTATTCCTCGATCAGCTCCGCCGGCAGGCAACTGGTACTATCGGTTACAATGCAAACCTTAGACATCACAATAGCTACTACCTTATAAAAATATACCTAGTTCGTCTAGGTATATTTACCACGTTGAAACCGGCTTTGTCAAGAGGGTTTATCTTGACTGTGGTTTCGGCTAAGCACTACCGAGGGTTAAGAGCCGTCCCGACAGAGACATTGCTAGCCTGACGGTTACTATGTAATACTATATTCCATAGCCACCGGCCGGTAATACCACCCGATAATGGATGATAGAGCCAAAGGATAGGTAAGAATGGCAACGTCAAAATCCAAGAGCCAACTTGCGTGGCGGAAGGGTCTCTGCGGCATTTGCCCGGCCGGCTGCTGGGTGGAGGTAGGGCTTGAAAATGGCCGGCTGGTGGACATCAGGCAAGACAGCAGCCACCCCATAGGGCAGATCTGCCGGCGTGGCCAGCACGCCGCGGAAATCGTCTACTCCGAGCACCGGCTCAAATACCCCATGAAGCGAGTGGGGCCCAAAGGCTCCTATGAGTTTGAACGCATCACCTGGGATGCGGCCTACGACACCATTGTGGAAGCGCTGAACAGAATCAAACAGGAACCGGGGCCGGAGGCGGTGGCTATCTATACCGGGCGCGGGGCCAATGAGCTGGCCCTGTGCGATATGTTCCAGCCCAGAGGGGTGACCGTATCCTCGGCATCCAATATCCTGTTCCCCTTCGGCTCGCCGAACACCATGGGAGTGGGAGCGCTGTGCTACGTATCTCTGGCCATGATTGCCCCACACATAACCATGGGCCGGATGCAGGTTAACATGTTCACCGACATAGAGAACGCCGAGATGGTCGTGGTATGGGGCACCAACCCCGCCACCGACTCACCCCCGGTGGATATGCAGCGGCTGGAAGCTGCCGCCGCCAGGGGGGCTGATATTGTCGTCATCGACCCCCGCCGCACCGAAACGGCCATACGCACCAACGCCCAGTGGGTCCCCATCCGGCCCGGCACCGACGGCGCCCTCGCCCTGAGCATGATTTGGGTAATGGCCAGCGAAGAACTCTACGACGAGGACTTCGCCGAGAACTGGTGCCACGGTTTTAGCGAGCTGGCCACCTATGTCCAGCACTTCCTTCCCGAAGTGGCGGAGACCATCACCGGGATACCGGCGGACACCATCCGCGACCTGACCCACCGCATCGCTAACGCCACCGGCACCTCGCTGCTGATGTACACCGGCCTGGAGTATTCCAACAGCGGCATTCAGGCTATCCGAGCGGTGCTTACCCTGTTCGCTCTGGCCGACCAGCTCGATGTTCCCGGCGGCATCGGCCTGTCTATGCTAGGCAGCGATTTCCCCATCAACCGCTCCGGCAACCAGGAAAACCCAGATATAGACCGGGCGGTAGCCCGCAATAAATTCCCCCTTTACAGCCACTATCGCGGCGAGTCCCATGCCAGCGGGCTGGTGGACTCAGTGCTCAAAGGCGAACCGTATCGCATCCGGGCGCTACTGATACACGGCGCCTCACTGCTTACCTCCTGGCCGCAGACACCAGTCTGGCGCCAGACACTGGCCGGGCTGGAATTTATAGCCTGTATCGACCGACAACTCACCGCCGACGCCGCCTATGCCGACATTGTACTGCCGGCCACCACCATGTTTGAGAACGACTCCTATATGACCTACGGGCCAATATTCCGCCTGCGGGAAAAGGTCATCGAGCCCCTGTGGGAGGCCCGCAACGACCACCTCATCATGACGGAGCTAGCCCGGCGTCTGGGCTACGGGCACCTATATCCACTTAGCGAAGAGGAGATGATTCGCTTCGCCCTGGACGGCTCCAGCTACACCCTGGAGGAAGTGAAAGCAGCGGGCGGCTGGGTAAGGATAGCCACGCCCATGCTGGAGTACAAGAAATGGCAAAAAGGTGGCTTACGCCGTGATGGCCAACCCGGCTTCGATACCCCCACCGGCAAGTTTGAGATATATTCCACCATCTTGGAAGAATACGGCTATGAACCACTGCCCAAATACACCGAACCATCGGAAAGCCCCCAGGGCAGCCCCAGGGTAGCGGAGAAGTTCCCGCTGGTATTCAACTCCGGCGCCCGCCCCCAGACCGATTTCCGCTCCCAGCACCACAGCATCGAAGGGCTGGTGAAGGACTATCCCGAGCCTACCGTTGACTTAAACACTACGGATGCCGAGAAACGGGAAATCAAGAGTGGCGATTTGGTGGAGGTCAGGACTCCGCGTGGTGCCGTGCCCTTCAGGGCCCGGGTTAGCGCCGATATTGTAAACGGGGCCGTCGAATGCACCATGGGCGGCGGCACACCGGTGGGCCCCAAGGCGTGGCAAGAGTGGAACGTCAATGACCTCACCGACATCAATAACTACGACATTATCTCCGGCTTTCCCGTTTATAAAGCCCTGCTCTGTGAGGTGGCAAAGGTCGAGCCGGGCACCGCCAAGACCCGCCTTGCCGTTAACCGACAGATGGCCTGTGCCAGTCCATCTGTCCATACCACCCCAATCGGGAAGCCCGAGAGACGAATCTATCTCGATAACAACGCCACCACCCCGGTGGCCGACAAGGTACGAGAGGTCATGATACCCCATCTGGAGGCAGCCTGCGGCAACCCCTCCAGCATCCATGATGTGGGCAGAGATGCCAGAGAAGCCATAGAGACGGCTCGCCGCCAGGTAGCCAAACTGATTAACGCCCAGCCCCGGAGAATCATCTTCACCAGCGGGGGCTCCGAAGCCAGCAACCTGGCTCTCAAGGGTATAGCCTTCACCCGGCAGAAAAAGGGCAAGCATATTATTACCACCACCATCGAGCACCCGGCCACCCTGAGCACCGGCCACTTCCTGGAGAAGCTTGGCTACCGCATCACTTACCTAGAGGTGGACAATAACGGCTGGCTTGAGCCCGATAAACTAAGACAGACCATCACCGCCGATACCATCCTCGTCTCCATTATGATGGCCAATAACGAGGTGGGCACTATCCTGCCTGTCAAGGAGCTAGCCGCTATAGCCCACGAAAGAGGTGTCCTGTTCCACAGTGATGCCGTTCAGGCCGTGGGCAAGATAAGAGTGGACGTGGAGGAGCTAGGTCTAGACATGCTCAGTCTTTCCGGCCACAAATTCCACAGTCCGAAGGGTATCGGCGCCCTTTACCTAAAGAGAGATATAGAACTGGAACCGCTCATCCATGGCGGCCAGCAGGAGGGCGGGCGGCGAGCCGGGACAGAGAATGTCCCCGCCATTGCCGGCCTGGGCAAGGCAGCGGAGCTGGCCCGACATACCCTGCGGGATGCCGAAAAGATAAGAGTACTACGGGATAAACTGGAAGCGGGCATCAGGAATCTGGTGCCCGACGCCAGGCTAAATGGTCACCCCGCAAAAGCGGCTGCCCAACACCCTTAACTTGACCCTGCCGGGACTGCGAGGGGAATCGCTGGTGCTAGCGCTGGACCAGCACGACATCTCCCTCTCTTCGGGGTCGGCCTGCAAATCAGGCTCTCCGGAGCCCACGCATGTGCTCATGGCCATGGGGCGGACCGAGGAGGAGGCCCACTGCGCAGTGCGCTTTTCGCTGTCCCGCTACACTACGGAAAAAGATATCGACGAAACGGTATCGGCACTGGCACAGGTGCTTCAAGAGAAGAACATAGTACGCTTAATTCCCTGCCGGTGAGCCAACCACATCCTTTCTAACTATAAAATTGCCCCCCGGTGCTCGACAGGTACTGCACGCTGAACCACTGCTTGGCGTCCGTCCAGACCTGCTCCACCCTAAATCCTGCCGCCGCAGCCATCTGTTCAAATTCGTCAATGTTATACTTATATGAACTCTCCGTCCAGATACTTTCCCCCTTAGCGAAAGGGATGGTCACGTTATCCAGATGGACCATCTGGTCTCTCCGGCTCACCAGGTGCATCTCAACCCGACCCTGGCCCGGATTATAGAAAGCATAATGCTCGAAGCCCTCGGGTTGAAAGTCGCAGCCCAGTTCACCGTTTATTCGCTCAAGTAGATTGAGGTTAAAGGCTGCGGTGACGCCCTGGCTATCATTATAAGCACGGTGGAGCACCTCGGGGTCTTTTTTAAGGTCCACACCAATAAGTAGCCCGCCGCCCGGGCCACATACCCCGGCAACATGCTCCAAGAAAAGCTTGGCGGGGATAGGGTCAAAGTTACCAATCGTAGAGCCGGGGAAATAGACCACCTGGCGCTCGCCGGGCCGCTCCGGGGAGGGCAACTCAAAGCTACTCGTATAGTCGGCGCAGACCGGCAACACCTGAAGCCCAGCATAGGCCGAGGTAAGCTCACGACTCACCCGCAGTAACTGCTCCCGGCAGATATCAATCGGCACGTAGGCCGCCAGGCCCTTAAGGTGCTCCAAGAGGATACGCGTCTTATCGCTACTCCCGCTGCCATATTCAATCAGGAGAATACCGGGGCCGATTAGTTCCACCATCTCTTCGATATAGGTCTCCATGATGGCCCCTTCCGTGCGCGGGATATAGTATTCATCCAGGGTGCAGATACGATCGAACAAAAGAGAACCACGCTCATCGTAGAAATACTTGGAGGGCAATTCTTTTTGCGGTTTACGCAGGCCGCTTAAGACCTCGGCGAGGAAGCGCTCCTGCCCCGGTTTGAAATCATTCAGCTGGACTGGTTTCTCCCTTTCCGGGTCCATGCCGAAATCTCCTTCCGCTGGAGAGGGCTATACGACCTATATCTCAAGTGTACCATACCTGATGGGCAGTCGGTCCACGTCCCGGGGTGAAAAATCAGCGATAACCAGGCCACGGGCGCCGTCAATGGCCTTTAGCCCGCTCTCATACACCTCCCGCTCGCTGACATTCTCATCTCACCCCACATTGGTGCCTTCCAGGAGGAGCCTATTACCGCCAATCTCCTCGACGCCGCCGTAGAATGTCAGCCGTACCACCATTTCCCCCGGGATGAAATAACCCTCAGTCCCTCTCAGTCTAGCCACTGACCTGCTGATATCAAGCTCGATACTACCGGGAAAAGGGCTTGACTTCGGTTCCATACTGTAGTAAGATTAATTAGCAGTCCTGTTAGAGGACTGCTAATTTTGAGTCCGAGCAAGCGTAACCAGGAGGTTTTTTCGTTATATGCCGATCTACGAATACCAGTGTGAAAATTGCTCCTACACCTTTGACCTCAGGCGGGGCTTTAATGACAATTCAGATGCTACCTGTCCCCAGTGCCAGGGTAGCGCCAGGCGCATCTTCTCGCCGGTGCCCATAATCTTCAAGGGGTCAGGCTTTTACGTAACCGACAGCCGAAATAACCCGGGCCACAAGCGAAACGGAGATAAGCCGGCAGCGCCGGCTACGGAAAAGAAGGGGGAGACCACCGCCGAGGGCTGAACCCACCTTCCCTGGCCCGGTTCGCTTAAACATACCAAACCAGCCCTCTGCTTTACTTACCAGTATTTGCACCTCACGCCAACCGGTCGGTTCAGAACCACTACGTCCGTCACATAGAAATCCAACCCTCTAAGCTGAATTCCAGCCCATATATTATGTAAAGTGCACTGCTACGGCTGGAGTCTAGCTCCGAAGACAAGTATAATATACCCGAAGGGCCCTTATCACCGTGGAGTAAAATATTGAGAATCGGCGTTATCTCTGATACCCACGCTAAAACATTCGAGGAATTACCCAGCCCTATGCTGGCAGCTCTGGCCGGGGTAGACCTTATCGTCCATGCCGGAGACATCACTGCCAAGGCGGTGCTTGACGGGCTTAAGACACTGGGCAAGGTAAAGGCCGTACACGGCAACATGGACTCAAGTGAAGTTAAGGCCATGCTACCATCCAGGGGACTCTTCACCGTTAGCGGGAAAAGGGTCGGCCTGGTACACGGTTCGGGAGCACCATGGGGTATCGCCAAGAGGGTAAGGACTCTATTCGGCGACAATGTGGACATCATTATCTTCGGACATTCCCATGAACCTCACAACGAATATGCCCGGGGAACGCTCCTGTTCAACCCGGGGCGGGGGCGGGACTCCTTCGGGATACTGACCATTGGCCAAGAGATAGAGGCCGAGATAACAAATATTTGAATGGAGGCAACGCCCCACCCACCCTGTTCATGAGCCGGATTGACCACAGCTAGGAAAGGGCTTTAGAATATAACATGAGCCGAAACATGTCCTTCCGTGAAGCCTACGGCCTGCTGGACCGGCCCGATATTCTCCAGTTCGTCTTTTACCCTCGCACGGACAGCAGCCAGGCCCCGCCGGGCGCCACCGACCATGCCATTGCCGTAGATGATGGGGCGCGAATAGGCTGCCGCTTTTACACACACACCACCAGTTCGCCGTCTATTCTCTTCTTTCATGGCAACGGTGAGGTGGCCAGCGACTATGACGCCATAGCCCCGCTATACCACCAGCTAGGCATAAACCTGTTTGTGACCGACTATCGTGGCTATGGCTCCAGCAGCGGCACCCCCAGCTTTACCGCTATGGTGGGCGATACGCACCACATCTTCCCCGCCTTTCTGGACATCCTGAATCAGTCCCGTTATACCGGCGACGTTTTTATCATGGGCCGCTCCCTGGGCAGCATATCAGCCATTGAGTTAGCCTCAGTCTATCCGGAACATATCAAGGGGTTGATTATCGAAAGCGGTTTCGCCAGTATCATAAGGCTGCTCACTCACCTCGGTTTATTCACCGAGCTCCTAGAGCTGCATAACACCGCCTTCCCCAATGCCGCCAAGATGCGGTCGGTTACCGTGCCCACCCTCATCCTGCACGGAGAGCACGATAGCCTTATCCCTTCCGTCGAGGCGCATGACCTCTATAACAATGCCGCCGCGAGCCAGAAACGCCTGGTTATCATCGACAGAGCCAACCACAACGACATCATGCTGGTGGGCGCCGAAAGGTATTTTAAGGAAATCAAGGAATTTATTTTCGGAGATAGCGCACCTCCAGCCAGTCAGTAAAACCATGTCTTTTACCAGACCAGAGATTATACGACCACCCAGCGAACACCGCAGCTACTTCCTGCCGGTAACCGGCGGCTGCTCCAATAATACCTGCACCTTCTGCAACTTCTATGGGGCTAAACTGGCGCTAAGAGAGATAGAAGAGGTCAAAGAGGAGATAGACGCCCTGGCCCTCTACGCCGAGGAGGGTATTTGTCGGCCCAATATCCCACCGATAGTCTACTATATAGCCCAGCAATGGGATGGCAAGAGGGTCTTTCTGCAGGATGGCGATGCGCTGGTCTACCCCCTACCCAGATTGAAGGCAGCCCTTAAATACCTAAACGAGAGGTTTCCCACCCTGGAAAGAATCGGGGCCTACGCCACCCCCCAGGATATCCAGCGACGCACCCCCGGCGAACTCAAAGAGCTGAGAGAGCTTAAACTGAGCCTGCTCTACATGGGGATTGAGAGCGGTGATGATGAAATATTGAAAAGGGTGGGGAAGGGAGCGACCCACCGCCAGATAGTGGACGCCGCCAGGAAGGCGAAGGCGGCCGGTACCACCCTTTCCGCCACCGTAATTCTGGGGCTGGGTGGAGTCGAGGCCAGCCAGCGACACGCCCTGGCGACGGCCAGAATTCTCACCGAGACCGACCCGGATTACGTCGGCGCCCTGACTCTGACCCTCGTTCCCGGCACCCCGCTATACCGCGACTGGCAGCAGGGACACTTCTTACCCGTTTCCCCATTCGACTCGATACAAGAGCTCAAGCTGATTACCGAAAATGTCACCTTCTCCGACTGTTTTTTCAGCTCCATGCACGCCTCTAATTACCTCTCGATCCGGGGACGATTACCGCGAGAGAAAGACCGGATTATAAGAGAACTGGAGGGGGTGCTGGCCGCCAGGAACCCGTATTCACTGCGCCCGGAATACCTGAGGGGATTGTAAACAGACTAAATGGGCAACTCAGGCTCAACAACGATACGGTCTATCCCCAACCCGGACATATCATCGGGCAACGCCTCGTTTTCAAAGAAGATAGTGTTACCCTTCCTTATCAGGGGGACCGGCATTGCCTCATTCTCCAGGTAAAAGGTGTATTTCCGGCACTCCCGCTCGCAGGGGAAAATGCCAATCTTCTCTCGGCTCTCCGGTTCTTCGCCGCAATTCGCCAGACACAGCCGCGTCGTAGTAACGTAAGCGTAGGGCCAGTACAGCGACGCCTTCAGGCCATCGAGGTTAAAGTCCATACCCTGAAGTACATTGTCCAGTTCCACCCGGCTGACCCCGCTTTCGGCCAGAAACCAGCGCAGGACGGGCACGGCAAGGTTCGAACTCCTGAAGTAGTCCACCGTGCTCGACGGCAGTTTATCAATGACCGTCATCAACCTGGGCCCACGCTTCATTCTATTCAGCAGGCGCCCCATCACCGGACTAAGCCCCCGATAGCGGCCCTTAAGGACACGCCACACCCCGTAATCGTTAAAGACCACCTCGCTACCCGGCTTGCCCTCCGCAGTCGCCGCCAGCAGGGGCTCCAATCCCTCCAACCCCCGGTCGGTAACATACGGACTGACCAGGGTGAAATCGAGATTATTCTGCCCCACAAAATCCAGTACCCGCTCCAAATCACCGACGGAGGGAATAAGCTGCTGGCAGAACTCATTACCGAAGTATATCCGGGAGAAACGAGGCTCATAATACTTCAGATGCTCAACCTTTGCGATAAATAATGCCTGTTCCATAACCAAACTACCAGACAGGATAGTAGCACATATAGCCCCGGCAGGGGCGCTGGTAGGTGTCCCGATACCGCTGCTGTGCCACCTCCCTGAATTCATCCCTTGTGGGCCGCTCATTTTCCCGAAACTCGAGTAACGAGCGGATAAAGCCGATGTCGGTTAGCTTCCGGGCCGTCGGATTTCCCCGGCCGACAATCTTTAGGCTGCTGACACCCGTCCCGGCAAGGTCATAGATGGCACAGGCGCCACAGGGGTGGTCATCGATGTGCACTAGCTGCCAGATATGCTGCCGCTCCCATGACACCCGCGACTGTTCACCACCGGCCCCCAGAGATACCTCATAGGGCAACATACAGGCATTCTGAAACAGTGGTTTCAGGGATTTATTTGCCAGGCCGTGCTGAAAGGTGCAGAAGCCATCCACGTTGGGACAGCGAGAGTTCAAAATAAAGACCCCCAGCTCAACATCGGGGGCACCGGCCCTGATATCCCCTATTTCGTCCAGTGTCAGATGCCTGGGCAGCGTTACCCGTGATGCCCCCAGGTCCTGATAGAACCTTACTGTCTCTGAATTGAAGGCGGTCCCCCCGGTGCTGATAATCACCTTTATCCCGGTCTCCATCTGCCGCAGGGTCAGTAGCAGGGCCAAATCGGCCACCATCAGGGCATCAATACCGACGGCCGCTACCTTCTCCACATAGTCCCGGATAAAAGGGTACTGCTCCCGGGTATAGTAGTGCTCGTTCACGGCTAAGAAAACGGGGACGTTCGAAGAGTGAGCAATGTCGACACAGGCCGCCAGATCAGCGAGGGTGGTAAAACTGGCACCGCCGCCCGGTCTCCGGTTGATAGAGCCGGCAATATACCGCTCATGCCAGTCGGCGGTAAGCAGCCCGCAGTACAACTCGTCGGCCCCGGCACGGATAACCGCCGCCACCTCCTCGACCCTATCCACCGGCGCCAGTAGTTTCATACTCAGAATAGGCCCTACCCTTGAGCCTGCTCCAGTTGCTCCAGCTTCTCCAGGTTAACAAACCGCGTGGGATTGGCCACGTTATTGGGGTCTACGGACTTCTTGATACGGCCCATCAGCAGGTGGATATTGGCGAAATCCTTACCGATAACGGTAAGACCGGTCATGCCGGTAGCCAGGTCGATAATACTTTCCCTCCTACCCCGTTTAATCAAATCCATAAAGCTGGTGGCGATTTCCTTGCAGGTCTCCGGGGATTTCTCAAAGGGATAGTCTATCTCGCACAGGGCCGAGTGACAGAAATCGAAGGGTAGAATCCAATCGCTTTCATCATAGTCCAGAATCGGTGGTGTATATTGCCTGGCGAATTCATGGCCGCGGGGAAAGACCTTAAGCCCGGTATCCATGGTATCGAAGAAGATGCCGGCATTGCCCAGCGAACCGCCGATGTTCATCCAGCGGCAGCCATTGGTATCCCGCACCCAGTTATTGGCGCAGTAGGGCACCCACATATCGATGACCTCCTGGGACAGCATCTGGCCACCGGTCTCCTCGATAATCTGCCTTAAGACCTTCTCCTCGTACTCCATCTGCCGGGCCGAGGTATGTGCCCATATCTGGACGACCACCACGTTGCGACAGTTACTCTGCCAGTACTCCCTGAGCCAGGTCTCCCAGTACTCCTGGCGTGACTTGGCCCACCAGTAATCAAAGTAGAGCGGCGGCCAGTGATGCATAATGCCGCCGACCTCGGCATGGCCGATTTCGTACATCGCGTCTATCATCTTCTCCAGGCTGGGATAGGAAAAGAGGAACCATTTGAACTTATCAGTGGGCAGTTCACACTTCTTGGCCGGGGCAATACCCTCGGTGGGCAATACCTTCGGGCCCGGCCAGGGGTAGAGCTTAACGGCCAACCGGGTAACAATCCCCAGACTGCCGTGATTCCCCGACACCCCCCTGAGCAGACCCCTCATATCCGGGCCCGGGCCCTCCCCCCAGAAATAACCACCCTGCGGATTGGACAGGGAACCCGTCTTGAGCACCTCGCCATTGGGCAGAACCCATTCCACACCCAGGATATTACGCGCCGCCATGCCGGTGCGGTAGCCGGTGCCCTGATTGCCGGCCCAGATAACATTAGCCAGGTGGTTGGCCTGCCCCCCCACCTCGGGGACACCACAGTGCAATCCTCGCTGCATTGCCTCCGCATGTAGCTGAGCATGGGTAACCGCCGGTTCGATGATAGCCGTCATATTGGTCGCATCAACTTCCAGCCGTTTCATCCGCTTCGGGTCCACTATACACCAGTAGTCCCTGACCGCCACCGTATGCGGGAAAAAGAGCCCCGAGCCGATAACCGTAAAGGGCATCCCCAGCCGGTTAGCCATCTTAATAATGGCCACTATATTCTCTGTTGAACCCGGCAGGGCCACAAATTCGGGACGGCGCCTCTTGAGCACCGCCGCCGCATAACAGTCCCGGCTATAGGCCTGCATGACCGCGACATCATCGGAGACATATTCGCCACCCAGGATATCAACCAGGGCCTGGTATATGGCCTTGTGTTTCTCGTCACCCAATGGCATCTTAAGACGTCCCCTTTCCTAGATTGCCCGCTCGATGAGCTCCATAATATCGTACACTGCTATCTGCTCGCCGCTATCGCCTACCGCATCAATGAAATTGCGCTCACACCAGGGGCAGGCGGTAACTATAGCACTGGCCCCGGATGCCCTGGCCTCCGCTATCCTCTCCCTGGCCGTCCACAGCGAGAAGTCGGGATAGGCCTCCCTTACCCCACCACCGGCGCCACAGCACCAGGCATGCTCCTTTATCCTCTCCATCTCCACCAGTTCTACGCCGGGTATGGCCCTTATGATGTCCCGGGGCGGCTCATAGATGCCGTCGATAGGCTCACCGGCAGTGTAGACATTGCTGCGCCGGCCCAAGTGGCACGGGTCATGATAGGTAACGGTCATCGGGACTGATTTAGTAAAGCGCAATCTACCGTCCTTGATGAGGCGGTCAACGAACTCCACGATATGGAGGACTTCCAGTTTGGAACCCATCTCGGCGTAGAGGAGCTTGAAGGTATAATAGCCATCGGAGCATGTCGTAATTACCGTCTTCACCCCGGCCTTAGCCCACGCCTCCAGGTTATGCTCGGCATATTTGGTAAACTCACCCCGGTAGCCCATATCGTAAGCCCGGCCACCACAGCAGGCTTCCTCCGCCCCCATAGTACCGACATCAACCCCGATATTATTCAGCAGATTTATTACGTCCCTGGCCACCTGCTTGAGGTCATCGTCATAGCTTAAACGACAGCCGGCATGGAAGACGACCTCCGCCTTCTCCCTGGTTAAGTCCTTGACCTTGAGCCCATCCGCCCATTTGCCCCGCTCGGCCCGGGGCTTCATCACCATATTATCTTCCTGACGCAGGCTCTCCATAACCGGTGTGTGCATCGGCAGTAGCTGGCCGTCTTCGACCAGCTTGGCCCTCATCTCCAGCATCACCCTCAGTGGCTCCATATCCTGGACGCGCTTGCAGGAGACATCGCAGCCGCCACAGGTATCACAGCGGTACATCACATCCAGCAGCCCCGGGGAATCTTCATACCTTATCTCTCCGTCTATCAAGGCCAGAGAAAGGTCCATCCTCCCCTGGCAGGAGTAAGCATCGAAGAGGTAGCGGTCACTACTGGGGCAGGCCTTGGCAAAGCGGGCGCTCTTAACCTCCCAGGAGTCTATCCATTTACACACCGAGCAACGGGCACAGTTCCAGGCATTCTTTCTTAATTCCCAGTAATACTTGCGGTACCACCCGTCCTTGGGCAGTGATTTCCCGCCTTCCATTACCATGTCATCTTCTCCTCTTTAAAGACACAACCTGCCCGGGTTCAAGATGTGGTTGGGGTCAACGGCATCCTTGATTACCTTCATAACCGACTTATAGGTATCAGCCCGGCTATAAACCATGTCCGCCCAGGGGCCATAGGGGGTGGTAAAGAGGCCACCCATATCCATAACCCGCTCACTGGCCGCCAGAAATAGCTTCCGCAGCCGCTCAACCTCATCACTATCGCTAGGATTATAGTGGAAACCGAACTGGCAGAAACAGGCATGGGCCCTCTCTATCGGCTGCAGGTATATACCGATATCCCCGGCGGGGTAGTTATGCTTAACCGCTTCTTCCTCTACGGCCTTCACCAATCCCGGAACCCGGTCCAGGGTAGTATGGAAGAAGACATCCTGCCGTCCTCCCCGGTAGCGGAATTTCCAGTAGGTCTCCCCCGGCCACGGCAGGCGGAGCCAGGCCAGTATCTTATCCTCCAGCCCGGAAATAGCAGCCACCGCCGGGGCCGGCTCAAGGTGAAACTCCCGCGCTATCTCCATGAGGGCCTCTTCCTCGGCAGCTATCTTCTCCTCAGGCAGCCGCTTCATGCCGGTAAGACAAATGACTAACAGCCACGGCGGCAGCGACTGGCGCAGTTCCTTGAAATCATCCGGCCATTTCTCCGCCAGTATGCTGGCCATGTCCAGGTGATTAAGCACAAAGCATTCATTACCGATTAAAAGCCGCTGCAGGCGGTATATGGGCGCTACCATATCGTCTATATCCTTAAACGGTATCAGGACAATCTTGTTCTTTATAGGGAGATACTCAATCTTGATATTGGCCCAGGTCTGTATCCCCAGGGTGCCCTGGGCACCCATAAAAAGCCGGGTGCCGGGCACCAGGCAATCGGGGAAAGACTGACCGACCATCCCCTTGGATATACCGGTGCCGGTCCAGAATAGGTCCCCGTTAGCCAGCACCATCTCCGAAGTGATGAAGGTCTCGCCATACTCCGATTTGGTACTTAAGAGCGGCTCCCTCTCCAGGGAGCTGGTCAGGACCGACTTCAAGCGATGGGGGAGCAGGGGATTGCTCACGAACAGGCCCTGCTTGCCCAGCTCGCGCTGGGCCTGCTCCCAGGTCACCCCCGGCTGCAGCTTGGCCCGCTTGTTATTGCGGTCTACCTCCAGTATCCGGTTCATCGGCGACAGGTCCAGGACAATGCCTCCCTCAGCCGGAATGCCCGCCCCGTAGAAGCCGACCCCCGAAGAACGGGTGGTTACCGCAACCAGCTGCTGGTCGGCATATCGCATAATCTCCCGGACCTGCTCTGCATCCCGTGGATAGACTATGCAACCGGGCTGCTTCGGCGGCTGCAGACTGAAGTCCTGCGCATAACGGCTCAGCTGACCCGCCTCGTTAGTAACAGCATCGACACCGACAATCCCCGCCAGGTCCTTCACTAAATTCAAACTACCCATAAGCGGCCTTCTCTCTCAATGATGATATAGATAATGGTATACGCTCTGAACCTGATAGTACCAGAATATTACAGGAACAAGCCCCTCAGATTGATGAATATCATCTATTATACACGTTTTTTCGGGCGGCTGCACCCAGCACGAAGCCATACCGCTAGCCTCGCCGGACAGCCCTCTCTTTATAGCCCAATGAACGCTTCTTATAAATTCTTGACAAAGACCCAGGCTGCTGGTAATATCCATTCCAAGGATATACCTAGATGGTCTATGCAAAATTGAGTATACGGAAGAAAAAACCCTGGGTCAAATAGTATGCCAGAGCAGCCAAAGGTCGAATTCAGCCAACTTGAGCCAGGCTACGAGTTCCCGCCGGCCAGCTACCGGCTGGAGCCGGCCGCGGTGGCCACCTACCTCAAGGCAGTCGAGGATAGCAACCGGTATGGGGACGGTGGGCTCGTCCCGCCCACGGCGATAGCCGCCTATGCCATGGCCGCCCTGGGTGAGGCTATCTCGCTACCTCCGGGGACGATACATATCTCCCAGGAGTTGGATTTCATCAACGCCACGAATATAGGCGACACTATCACCTCCTATGCTAAAGTGAGCCGGAAGCAGGAACGAGGCAGACTGCACCTGTTGACCGTTACCCTCGATGTCCGTAACCAGGGCGGCCAACCGGTTCTCGCCGGAAGAACCGGTTTTATACTACCGCAGCCAGCAGAGGATAGCTAACTAAAATGGGAAACAGTCCACCATTAGAACTGGATAGACTGACCGAGGGGATGAATCTCCCCGGGCTTAGCAAGACGGTTACCCAAGAGAACATCAACCTCTATGCCGAAGCCAGCCGGGATTTTAATCCCATCCACATAGACGAGGATTTCGCCAAGAAGACCCCACTGGGCGGCACTATCGCCCACGGGATGCTCGTCCTGGCCTATGTCTCCCAGATGATGACGGCCGCCTTCGGGCCAAGCTGGCTCATCGGGGGTAAGCTCAACGTAAGGTTTAGAAATCCCGCCCGGCCGGGCGATACCGTTACCATTAACGGCCAGGTACGCCGTATAGAAAAAGCCGGAGAGCAGACCAAAGTCGATTGCGAGATATCCGTCCAGAATCAAAAGGGAGAGTCCATAATCACCGGAGAAGCCAGCCTAGAGGTAAAGAGCAATGCGCATAGCAGTTGACGCCATGGGCGGCGACCATGCCCCTGATGATATTGTAAAGGGCGCAGTGATAGCCGCCAAGCAGTACGGCGTCGATATCACACTCGTCGGGCCAGAGGATATCATCAACAAAGAACTGGCCAAGCACGACACCTCGGGGGCTAACATTGACATCGTAGCCACCAATGAATACCTGGTAGAGGGCGAACACCCCGCCTATGCCCTGCGCCAGAAGCGGAATGCCTCCATCCTGGTCGCCACCAAGCTGGTAAGGGACGGCCGGGCGGATGCCATGGTCAGTGCCGGGCCTACGGGCGGAGTAGTAGCGTCAGCCCTGGGGGTACTGGGCACCGTGGAGGGGATAGCCCGCCCCGTGGTAGGCGGTGCCTTCCTCGGTTTCGCCCCAAATACCGTCGTGATGGACTGCGGTGGCAACGTAGATTGCCGGCCGGACCAGCTCATAGATTTCGCCATCGTGGGCACCGTGCTCGCCCGCAAATTCATGAATATCCCCAATCCCACCGTGGCCCTCCTCAGCATCGGCGCCGAAGAGGGCAAGGGCAATGAACAGGTAAGGGCCAGCTATCCCCTCTTCCAGAAGTGCGGGCTTAACTTTATCGGCAATGTGGAGGGCTACGACGTAGCGTTGGGCAAGGCCAACGTCATTATCTGCGATGGTTTCGTGGGCAATATCATGATAAAATTCTGCGAGTCCCTGGGGAAAATTACCGCCCGGTGGCTTGAAGATAAGCTAAAGAATAAACTACCCGAAAGCGATATCAAGGAGATTACCGATAGCCTGATACTGGCCACCAATGCCGCCGATGCCCGGGGCGGGGGGCCATTACTGGCGGTAAACGGGGTCGCCTGTGTGGCCCACGGCCGCTGCCATTACGGCGAAATTGTCAAGGTAATCGAGCAGGCTAAGATAGCGGTGGAACAGGATATATTAGGCGCACTGAAGGCCGAACTGGCGGCCGCCCGCAGTAAACTGCAAACAGCCGAATAACCAAAGATGTTGAGACCAAATAAGCAAAGGAGTGCTACATGCCAACAGTTGAAGAAACGGTAAAGAAGATTGTGACCAAGATCGTACGCAAGCCGGATGTGGATTTCACCCCCACCACCACCTTCAAGGATTTACAGGCTGACTCACTCGATATCGTGCAAATACTGGTCGCCCTGGAAGATACCTACGACATCGAGATAGTGGACGAGGAGCTCAAGGACGCCCAAAATATGGGCGACTTTATCGCTTACATCGAGCGCAAGGCAGCGGAAAGGAAATAGCCGCCGTGCTAACGAGGTAGAAGATGTCATTCAAAGGTAAAATCGCCCTGATAACCGGCGGCTCCCGGGGAATTGGCCGGGCCATTACCCTGAAATTAGCCTCAGAGGGGGCTGACGTCATTATTAATTACTTCCGCAAGCGAGAGGCCGCCAACCTCACCGCCCAGGAAGCCCGGGACAAGGGTGTTAGCGCCCACACCATCAAGGCCAATGTGGGCGAACCGGAAAAGATAGACCAAATGTTCGATGAGATAGAGGCGAAGTTCGGCCGGCTGGACATATTCATAAGTAACGCCGCCTCTGGCGTTGCCCGCCCCGCCCTCGACCTGGATAGTAGAAGCTGGGACTGGACCATGGATATAAATGCCCGGGCCTTCCTGCTCTGTGCCCAGAGGGCCGCTCACTTGATGCAGAACGGCGGCAAGATGGTGAGCATATCCAGCCTCGGCTCCCGTCTGACCCTGCCCGTTTACACCGCCGTAGGTGTATCCAAGGCCGCACTGGAGGCACTGACGCGCTACCTGGCCACCGAGCTGGCCCCCAGGGGCATCTGCGTCAACGGGGTAGCCCCCTCCGCCGTGGAAACGGAGACCCTCAAGATATATACCAGTGACCCGGCACTGCCCAAGGGGGCCTGGCAGACTACGCCCGTGGGCCGGATGGTACAGCCGGAGGACGTGGCCAACGTGGTCGCCTTCCTCGCCAGCGACGAGGCGGCGATGATAAACGGACAAATCATTGTCATTGACGGCGGCCAATCCCTATCCTCGGTCGGCCTTAACCCCGCAGACCTTAACCGAGGAGGCCAAGTTGTCGAATCGTAGAGTGTTTATTACCGGGCTCGGTGCCATCACCCCCCTGGGGCTGGACGTGGAGTCCTACTGGCAGGGACTAATCAACGGCCGGTCCGGCATCGGCCCGATAACGCAGTTCGATGCCAGCTCTTACCCCATCAAGATAGCCGCCGAGGTGAAGGGCTTTGAACCCACCAATTATATGCACATCAAGCGAGTTGACCGCACCGCCCGCTGCACCCAGTTCGCCATCGCCGCCACTAAAATGGCGATAGCGGAAGCGGGCCTGGACATATCCCGGGAGAGGCCGGAAAGGGTGGGGGTAGTAATTGCCACCAGCGGCATGGTCTCCCTGCTAGCTGAATTCGGTGAGACCATCAAGAAACGCGGGCCGATGAGGGTCGACCCGCTGCTTATCAACAAGGTGGCACCAAGCATGGTGCCGGGACAGGTAGGCCTGGTATTCGGCCTTAAGGGGCCTAATTTGAGCCTGAACAGCGCCTGCGCCAGCGGAAGCGATGCCCTGGGCACCGCACTGAACCATCTCCGCCTGGGACATGCCGATGTCATGATTGCCGGCGGAGCCGAGTCGCAGGTAACCCCCATCGCTGTCGCCAGCTGCGGCCGGGTGGGCGCCCTGTCGCGAAACCCGGACCCACAGAAAGCCAGCCGCCCCTTCGACCTCAACCGGGACGGTTTTATTCACAGCGAGGGGGCCGGCATAGTCATACTGGAAACCGAAGAACATGTCCGCAAGCGTAAGGTGCCCATACTGGCGGAACTGGCCGGGGCGGGCTGGTCGTTTGACGCCTATAACGATGTTGCCCCCGATGCCGAAATGCAGGCCCAAGCCATGAAAATGGCCATCGAGGACGCCGGTATCTCACCGGAAGAGGTCGATTATATCAATGCCCACGGCACCGGCACCAAGCTCAACGACAGCGCCGAGAGCCAGGCCATCAAGATGGCCTTCGGGAAGAAGGCCTACCAGATACCCGTAAGCTCCATCAAATCGATGATCGGGCATATGGCCTGCGCCGCCGGGGCCGTGGAAGCCGTGGCCGTCGTCAAGAGCATCAACTCCGGCATTATCCCGCCCACCACCAACTACGAAACCCCCGACCCGGACTGTGACCTCGATTATGTGCCCAATAAGGCACGCCATCAGCCAGTTAATATATGTCTCTCCAACTCCTTCGGCATGGGCGGACAGAACTGCTGCATCGTTATAAGACGCGCCGCGTAAAGGAGTAAAATGGCTTCAAGAGAACTGGAGGGAAAGGTAGCCCTGGTAACGGGAGCATCGCGGGGGCTGGGCAGGGCCATCGCCATCAAGTTGGCCAGCCTCGATGCCAGGGTGGCCATCAACTACGTAGCCAATGATACCGAGGCCAGCAAGGTAGCCCGGAAGATTGAGAGTGGCGGCGGAGAGTCCATGCTGATGAAGGCCAATGTGGCCGATGCTAAAGCGGTAAGGTCCATGACCAGCGAAATTACCGCGAAATGGGGCCGGATTGATATCCTGGTAAACAACGCCGGTATTACCAGGGATAACCTGCTGCCGCGAATGAGCGACGATGCCTGGGATGAGGTACTCGATACCAACCTGCGCGGTGCTTATCTCTGCACCAAGTTCGCCCTGCGCTCCATGATGGCTGAGCAGTGGGGTCGTATCATCAATATCTCCTCTCTGGCCGGCCTGGTGGGAAATCAGGGGCAGGCGAACTACTCCGCAGCCAAGGGCGGACTCATCGCCTTTACCAAGAGCGTAGCGCGCGAGGTGGGTTCGCTGAACATCACCGCCAATACCATCGCCCCCGGGTTCATCGTTACCGAGATGACAGATAGGTTACCCCAGGAGACCCAGGAGGCCATTCTCTCCCGTATCCCCTTAAAGCGTTTTGGCCGGCCGGAGGATGTGGCCGAGCTGGCCGCCTTCCTGGCCAGCGAACGGGCCAGCTACATTACGGCACAGGTTATCTGCATTGACGGCGGTGTCATATAGACCCGTAAAGGAGGCCTTAGATAAAATGTCCCCAGTAGGTATTGTTACCGACACCACCAACTGCCTGCCGGCAGAGCTAATCGCCGAATACGGTATACGCGTGGCTTCGGTGGTACTGATCATCGGAGGCAAGCCCTACCGGGACCAGGTAGACATCACCCCCACCCGATTCTGGAAGATGTTCAAAGGCCTGGAGGAAATGCCCACCACCAGCGCCGTCAGCCCCGGCGACTTTGCCGCTTACTTCAAGGAATTGGGCCAAGCCACCGATAATATCGCCTGCATCGTGGTATCCCAGCCCTTAAGCGGCACCTATGATTCAGCCATTAAAGCCAAGGAATTGGTTCAGGCGGAACGGCCCAATCTTAATATAGAGGTTATCAACTCCAAAACCGCCACCGGTGCCCTGGGCTTTATCGTCCTGGAAGCCGCCCGTGCCGCCAAGGCGGGTAAAAGCCTGGCCGAGGTGGTTGAGCTGGTTAACAGCCTGATACCCAAGGTAAAGTACCTCGTCGCACTGGATACCCTGAAATATCTCATCAAGGGAGGCCGAGCCCCCAAGGTAGCCATGATTGGAGACCTGCTACAGGTGAAACCAATCCTTACCAATAACAACGAGACCGGTTCAGTGGAGCCAGCGTCACGGGCCAGGGGCAAGAGAAAAACCATGCTCAAGCTGGTTGACATGGTGCAGAACTATACCGATACCACCAAGCCGCTACATATAATGGTGCATTACACCGACAACCGGGAGGACGGTGAGCAACTGAAGGAACTGGTCACCAGTAAGTACAATTGTGCCGAACTCTATATGACCGAATACACCCCGGTCATCGCCGCCCATACCGGGCCGGTTCTGGCACTATCCTTCTACTCTTAGTAGCGTAATATGAATCTAACAGAAGGGGGGAAAAGCAAATGTCAAAAGTAGGTATTGTCACCGACAGCACCAATTGCCTGCCTCCAGAGTTAATTGAGGAATACGGTATCCGCGTAGTACCGGTAGGCATCGTTATTAATGGCAAACCGTACCGGGACCAGATAGACATCACCCCCGCCGAATTCTGGAGTATATTCAAAGACCTCAAGGAACCGCCCTCCACCAGTGCGGCCAACCCGCAGGATTTTGCCGATACCTTTACCGAACTGGGCAAGGTTACCAACAACATCGTTTGCATCCTGCTACCGAAAGCGCTGAGCGCCACCCACGAGTCGGCGGTCCAGGCTAAGAAAATAGTAACCGAGAAAAATCCCCGTCTTAAAATCGAGATTATCGATAGCAAGACCGCCGCCGGTGCGCTCGGTTTCATCGTCTTAGAAGCCGCCCGCGCCGCCAAGGCAGGTAGAAGCGTGGCCAAAGTCATCGAGGTGGCCCATAACATGATACCAAGGGTGAAATTCGTGGCCGCCCTGGATACCCTCAAGTACCTGATTAAAACCGGCCGCGCCCCCAAGGTCGCTGGCTTCATCGGCAACCTGATGCAGGTGAAACCAATCATCGGCATAGTTAGCGGCACCGGCATGGTCGATGCCCTGGGCCGGGCCCGGGGCAAACAAAAATGCCTGCTCAGGCTAGTGGCCACGGCCAAGAAGCACCTGGATATCAAAAAGCCGTTACATCTCATGGTGCACTATTCGGATAATCCCGAGGAGGCTGATAGGCTGAGGGAAATTATTACCGCCGAATTGAATTGTGTGGAGGTCTATACCACCGCCTATACGCCGGTGATGTCGTGCGCCGCCGGGCCGCAGGTCGCCTTATCCTTCTACAGCGACTAAAGCCCCCGCAACTGGGCCATCGCTTTCACCAAGGCAGCATAAGCATATCGGCTACTTAATGATCTTCTCGAAGTCGATACCCAGGTCCTCCATGATGACGATGGCCGTGGAACGACTGCCGCCAGTTACCCCACCACCGGGATGAGCACTGGGCCCGCAGAGATAGAGTTTCTCAGGCGGCATGCGGTACTGTCCCCAGCCGAATATGGGTCTCATGGCAAAGGTCTGGTGGAAGAAGGCCCCGATATGGCCGTGGTCGCCCTGTACCCAGGCGGGGTTATAGCGGGCGAAATCGTAGGGGGAGAATATACACTTCCCCAGAATATTCTCATCACCCATGTTAGTAGTATGCTTCCGTAAATCCTCCAGAACGCCCTTGGCCACCTCATCCTTTACCTCATCCCACCTTTCGGCTCCACCCTTAAGGTTATAGGGCTCAAAGTGGAAGAGATAAAGGGTATGCTTGCCCTCGGGGGCCCGGCTGGGGTCATAAATTGTGCTGCAACCGGCCAGTCCAAAGTCAACTGCCGGCTCACCGTACTTAAAGCCGTCAAAGCCCCGGTAATATTGCTCGGTTGTCGCCGGCACCGGCATGACATACCATACCTTGTTCAGTTCGCTACCCTCGCCATAATTCGGCGCCTCATTTAAGGCCAGGTGCATCACTAAGGGGCTATGGCATGAAGGCAAGAGCCGGTTTACCCTGCTGGCAAAACCGGGGGGTAAATCACCCTCGTCCAGCATGCCCGGGAGCTGCCGGATACTTAAGTTAGTCACCACCGCCCTTTTGGCCAGGATTTCCTCGCCACTATCCAGGATAACGCCCTTGGCCTCACCCCCCTCCACCTTGAACCTCTTGACCGTGCTCGAGGTCCTGATGGTACCGCCATCGTCCTCCAGGCACTTCGCCAGGAGGTCACTAAGCACACCGGAGCCACCTACCGGCACCCCACAGCCACACTTATGGAAGAAGGGAACAAAGGCGATGAAGCTGAACCCATTCCCCTGAACCTGAGGGTCCATACCGGACTTGGCCCCGAACCTGGTGGCCAGCATTTTCGCCTCATCGCTCTCAAACCACTCGTTAGCGGTATCCCGTCCGCTCATCAGCATGGCCCGCATCATCTCCTGCCCTTCCTCGCTCTGCTCCAGCACCGAGAAAAAGGGGCCCAGGGGAGGAGGCCCGGAGAACAAGCCGGTAAACGACATCTCCAGGAGTTTCTTTCCCCAATCGTGTATTTTACGATAGGTATCGGCATCCTTACGGGAGAACTGCTCTATAGTGGCACACATCTTGTCGATATCCCGATAGAGTATTATAGACCGGCCATCGGGAAAGGTCAGCGCGGTAGGAGCCTCCGGAAAGACGTATTCCAGCCCGTATTTGGAAAAAAGGCCCAGCTCGTCGCGCTCCAGAAGCGGGTTCATATGGATAACGGAATGGTTTAAGGAACCAAGGTCATGCTTAAACCCCGGCAGGGTTACTTCCCGGGTAACCACCCCACCACCGACGTACTCCTGCTTCTCCACCACACAGACACTAAGCCCTGCCTTGGCCAGATATGCGGCCACTATCAGTCCATTGTGTCCCCCACCGGCTACCACTACATCGTATTCAGCCATGTCCACAACTCCTTTACTATTACTCTTGTATTATATACTACCCAGCCCCTAGCGCTTTAAGCTGTTTCGCCGGAGCCAGCCCCTGATAAGGAGAAGGGGTAAATAAAAGAGTATCTGCCTAGTAACGAGCCCCAGTCCGGCCCATACCTCCTCGGGACGTATATAGATAGTAGCCGGCATCGCCCCCATTATCTTACCCTTCATCACCAAGTCATCACCCCGGCGCTCTAGCTTGGAAGCCTCCACCATTACGGCCCCCTCCCTGGTATAGAGGCGCACTACTGCGCCTTCCACAATCTGAGCGGCCTTAAGGACCGAAATCACCAGCAGGATACCAGGGATAATCTCATTCCACCGTCCGGCTCCCCCACCAGCCCCCAGCAGAATAGCCCCGGATACAATGAGCCAGACGCCGATAACCCCGATAAGCCATGACGGCACAATACTGAGAGCCCTGTGCTTAGAGCCAACCACGATAAATAGTACCACTACCAGCAGAACAACCACACCGGCGGCGAAGTCGTACCAGCGGCCCGCCAAAAAGCGGTAATTTAAGAACCAAGGAGAAATGACGAGCCAAAAGCCGACCAGTCCCGAGAACCCGAGCAGCAGCCTTTTCATAAAAATACCTCCCCTTTCACTTCGCCAGCCTTATTTCCGTCAGACTGGAACAATGTTATGTAAACTAATACCGTGGCTATTTTCCCGGCCGAATATTTTCGTCTAAATCAGGCGGGCCGTACTCAAGGCCTCATAGACAGCGTCCAGCCCCTGGCGCGGCTCAACACAGTCGCCAATGGAGTAAACCTCGGGGACTACCCCCTCAAGCTCCGCCACCAGCCCGTTTACCGGCTTCATGCCCGCCGCCAGCACCACGGTTTCGGCAGGGATGAAGTCGGCCTTACCCTCTCTATCGATTACCACCCCACCCTCTTTAACCGCAACCACCAGCGAAAATGATAACATTCTAGTCCCGGTTTCTTCAAGTCGGCGCACTTTAGGCACTACCTTACCTATCAAGACGTCCCGAGCTATTTCATACTGGTCAATCAAGGAGACCTTCTTGCCCCCCTCCACCAGGAATAACGCCACCTCTATCCCCATCAGCCGCGCCCCGATTACCAATACCGTATCGCCGACCGCGGCCTTACCGATGAGAACATCCCGGGCCAGCACCACGTTCTTCCCCTTTATGCCGGGGATATCCGGTATCAGTGGTTCAGCGCCAGTAGCCACCACGACAGCGTCCGGGTTAGCCTCCCTTACCACCTGCAGAATTACACCCTGGTTCAAGAGCACCCTGACACCGAGCCGCTCCAGACTTAAGGAGAGGTAATCGGTAAAGGAGCTATAGCCCTCCTTACCCGGCTCCAGAGCGGCCACATTCCACTGTCCGCCGAGCCTATCGCTCTTCTCATAGAGGGATACCTGATGCCCGCGCTCGGCCAGGACGCGGGCCGCCTCCATGCCGGCCACTCCACCACCCACCACCATCACCCGCTTGGGAGATTTCGCCGCTTCATAATCTAACTCGGCTTCATGCCCCATGGCGGCGTTGATCACACAGTGAATAAACTTCTCGCCGGCTCGCCGGGTGCTACACTCGAAACAGGCGAAGCCAATACAGGGACGCACCTCGTCAAAACGGTCTTCCCTGATTTTACCGGGTAAATCGGGGTCAGCCAGTAGCCCCCGGCAAATGGCAATAAAGTCGGACTTACCCTCCGCTAAGACCTGTTCTCCCATGACGGGGTCAATGGTGCCGCCAACCATCACCGGCACATCCACCGCCTTCTTCACCGCGGCTGCCGCCGGAATGGCGAAGCCGGGAATATCCAGGAGGGGATATCCGGTATAGGAAAAACCCTCGCGCACGCGCAGGGCGCTGGCCCCGGCCTCAACGAAGAGCGGCGTCCGGCGGGATGCTTCCTCGATGGTAAGCCCACCCTCCCCAACATAATCGCGTCCCGCCATCAGCAAAATGATGGGAAAATCCGGGCCTACCGTCTTCCTGACCCCGGCGATAACCTCACAGGCAAACCGCGCCCGCTTCTTGGGGCTGCCGCCGTACTCATCCGTTCGCTTAT
Source organism: Chloroflexota bacterium (assembly GCA_043821265.1). GTDB lineage: Bacteria > Chloroflexota > Dehalococcoidia > Dehalococcoidales > JBDRCY01 > JBDRCY01. The sequence continues at coordinate 30,631 of JBDRCY010000026.1, read as the reverse complement.
TGGTAAAGGGGCTGCCGAAGGCACTGAGCAAATAAGATACCGCCCCATTAAGCTCTATAGCATCGTAGCCGGCCTCCTTAACCCGGCGGGCTGCCTCGCTGAAGTCAGCGATAATACGTTTAATATCCTCCTTAGAGGCCTCCCGGGGCACCGGGTTCATCTCCTCCCGGGCGAAAACGGCCACCGGCGACGGGCCCACCGCAAAATTAGAATGCCAGAAAGAGGCCAGGGCCGGACCCTGGTGAACCAGCTGCGCCGCCACCTTCGTCCCGCAGTCCTGCATGGCTGCTACCAGCTTGCTTAGATGCGGGATGAACTTATCGTCATAGGCATTAAGGCCGGCCCTGTCCACCACCGTCTCCGGGGAGATGGAGTGTGCGCCGGAAATAATAAGTCCCACACCACCCCTGGCCCGGGCCACGTAGAAATGCTTCATCCGCTCACTGGGATAACCCTCATCACCACCGGTACTGGCGGTGGCCGCCATGACCAGGCGGTTCTTAAGCTCCATATTGCCGATTCTACCCGGTTCAAACAGTCGCTCTAGTCTAGTCACAAATGCCCTCCATTAGCCCAGTAACCCGGCTATCTGACTGACGTCGTCAACCTCTTCCAGATTATACACCAGCCTAATCACCTCATCTATGTTTTCCAGTGGTAACGGCCTGGCGGCAAAGCGGGCATAGTCCTGGAACTTGGCGCTAACCTCCTCCCAGTTCATCGGGTTCTGCGGGTTGCCTTTGACATCGTCCACCCGCCTCTTATAGGCACCCCAGCTCTTAGTTCTTATCTCCACCGCCGACGGTATCACACTATCCGCCGCACTTTTTCAAAATCGAACTCCGGCTCATGCACCGCCTTCACCTTCCGGGCCATCGGCACCACCAGGTCCCTAATCTTCTCTTTACCCTCCAGGGTGAAATCCTCTATCTCGACCTTCCCTTAAGATAAGTTACCAGCTGGCCAAAGGGAGGGTGCGAGGAACCGGAGACTACACAGCCCAAGGTATCCAGTATATCCTTCTTGGTTACCTCGATATCATTTGCCACCAGGTCTTTAAAGCTGGTTCTCTGCACATTTTCGACCACCTCAACCGACACATCTCTCCTGCCCATTGCTCCCCCCAGCCAAAGCCTGCTAATTAACCCTTGATAAACCCTGCCTTTAGGAGACCGACCCTGACCTTTTCCTTTATTTCGTCCGTCGGCGGCGATACCGGCGCCCGGGCTGCCGGTTTACCCACCGGTATCCCCAGCAACGTAGCCCAGTACTTTACCACCGCCTGATTATACTCCAGCGCCCCGGCGGGGTTCGGCCTGATGACAGCCTCCTGGTAATACAGCTTGGTCAGATGAGTTAACTGGTTAAAGTATATCTCCCGGGCTTGGGCCAAGTCCCCCTCTATGCAGGCGTAACAGAACTGGCGCATAATAAGATTTTCCGGTGTCTGGAAAAGCATACTCTGGCGCCCCAGCAGGATGGGATTCACCAGGCCCAGCGGGCTGATAACCCCGCTCATGAGAGCATAGGAATCGAAACAGGAGACCGCCATATTATCACCGGCCAGTTTCTTCAAAGCGATGGAATGGCTCCCGCCGGCCAGGTTCTTTATAGCACAGATAGCCGGCATTTCCTCGGCCATCTGGGCAATGAGGCCGGGACTCATATAGAAAACCCCGCCGGCGCCAGCTACATTCTGGAGCACAATGGCAATATCGCTATTATCAGCCACATAACGATAAAATTCGTAGACCCCACGCTCATCGGTGGCAAAAAGGGGATTACGCAACATGACAGCGGAAGCGCCCGCCTCCGCGGCATGCCGGGTAAGCTCTACGGTCTCCCGTGCCGAGGTACACAGGGTGCAGATGATTATCGGGGCGCCGGGTCTGGTTTTTTCCGCTTCATCGACAACCACCTCGCAGTATCTCTTTCTCTCCTCTTTAGTCAGGAACCAGAACTCGGAAGCGCCGCCAATAGCCAGAACCCCGTCGGACTTCATAAGCTCATAATTATACCTGATGAGCTTTCTAACCCTCTCCTCATCTATCTCCTCACCTTCGGTATAAGGAGTCGGGAAGGTATCGATAACACCCCTCAGCGCTTTAGCCCACTCTTTAGCTTCCCTTGCTTTAACTCTCACTTTAGACCTCCATCTTATTACTGGTCTTCAATAAGACCACACATTAAGGCCAAAGAATCAAAACAGGAGACAACGAGGTTATCGCCGGCAAGCCCTTTCAGAACATTAACAGTATTGGCATCGGCACGGCCGTGGGGGTACTATCTAAAACTCCCCGCAACATCCCCGCTACCTGGCTTCCCCGGCTCTAACCGTCAACTTCAGGCCTCTTCTATCAGACTACTACCATCCTTGACCGGCTAAGCTCGTACTTCCTGGGCAGCATGCATACCCGCCACATAGCCGAAGGACATACCACCGACCACCCCTATGGCCCCACCACGCCCGCCGGTGCCGCAGAGAGAAACCGAACCGGCATAGAGACCGGGAATGGGGTCACCATCACTGTTTACCGCCTGTCCCTTCTCGTTCACCACCACACCACCAGAGGTATCCAGCAACCGGGGCCCGTGCTCGATGGCATAGAAGGGGGGCCTTTTTATGGGGCGAAGGCTGCCGGGGTCCTTCCCGAACATAGGGTCATCCTTCCCCTGGTCATAGCCGGCATTATATTCACTAATCGTCTGCTTAAGCCGCTCCGGGTCTATACCATAGATGCCAGCCAGTTCCTCGATAGTATCGGCCACCTTGATAACCCCACCCTCTATGCCCCGCTTGAGACCATCATGCCAGTCACAGAAAGAGGGTGCCTTACCCGGCGCGTAGTAAGGGGTATATGGCGGGTTATCACCGGCCCGGCGTATGTCATCGTCATTGTAATAGACGCCGAAGTCAGCCGTTACCAGCTTCTTACAGGTAGTAGCATCGAAGGCCTTAATAGCACCCTCCAAATCCGAATCGAAGATGCTGTAAATAACATGGTCCGGCTGGTCCATAATGAGTTCATAGGCACCCTGCGCAGTCATATATTCGTTGACAAACCTCAGGCCATACCTATTCACGAAGAGGCCCGGCTGCCGTGCCAGCTGTATCGGCGTATCGTACAGGTTCTGCCCCCAGTCCTTGTTACCGGTGCCACGCCCGAGGCAGGTTATGCCCCCCTCGGCGCCATGTACACTGGTCATATCACCAACCATCGCCCCCGCTCCCTGACATATGCGAATACCATCCCCGGTCTTGGTGGCCGGAGCCGTACTGCAACCAGCGTAAAAGCCCGGGCTCTTATAGTGCTCCAGCATATCGCGGTTAAAGGCAAATCCTCCGGTGGCATCAACCACACCACCATTTGCCTTTACATGGATAGCACCATCTTTCGTCCTCGCCTGGACACCAACTACCCTGCCATTACCATCCGCAACCAGGGCGCTGGCCGGTGCCCCCAGTAGTATCTGTACCCCCTGTTTGCGCAGCCACCGCTCCATGACTCGGGTAACGGCACCAAACTTAAACTCGAAGGGGTACTCAAAGTTATACTCGCCCTGGTCAGTAGCAACAGGTGCCAGCTGCAGGATACCGAGATAACGATAGCTGGGGTCGATAGCATACCATTTAATGCCCATTTCCTCCAGCTTATCCACCAGATAGGCGGCCCAGACCAGATTGTTCTTGAGCAGGCGCGGGTCGGCCAGAAGGGCCATGCCCGCCTTGGGCAACTCCTGAACATGCTGATACAAGTCCTCTTCCGTCCAGGTCTTGTTCAATGTCTTTTGCCACATCTTGCTGCCATAGGCCACCGCATTCATGGCCATCGCCGATTCTCCGCCCACATCGTCGGCCTTCTCAAGCACCACCACCCCTGCCCCCTGCTCCACTGCTCCCCAGGCCGCGGCCAGGCCACTGCCGCCACCCCCCATAACCACTACATCGGCCTCATAGTCCCACTTTGCCGGTACTGACACCGGCGGTATTGGGTTGACATTTTCCAGATTCATCCTAGTAGAAACCTCCTTTATTACTGACTGCAACCCTATCTATACTGTCCTATTAGTATATCTTCAAAGAAGATTATATCACTAAAAGCCCGGTGATACCAATAAGTAATAGCCTTGACAGTACCGAAGCGGGAGTGTACTCTGAAGACGAATCTATGAGCATTATTGTTTCCGGCTCCCTGGCTTATGACCGGATAATGGACTTTCCGGGACATTTCTGCGACCACATCCTGCCCGATAAGCTCCACGTCCTGAACGTCAGCTTCACCGTTAACGGCATGGTAGAGAAATTCGGCGGCACCGCCGGTAATATCGCCTATGCCCTCTCCCTGCTGGGCGAAAAGTCTATAATCATGGCCACCATTGGCCGTGATTACCACCGATACTTCGACTGGCTGGCGGAAAACGGTATTAGCACCGATAGCATTAAAATAATCGAAGAGGACTTTACCGCCAGCGCCTATATCACCACCGACCAGGCCGATAACCAGATTACCGGCTTTAACCCCGGGGCCATGAAATACCCCTCCGCCCTCAACCCGGACGCATTCAACCCCCAGGATTGCCTGGCTATCATTGCCCCCGGCAACCTCCAGGACATGGCCAGCTACTCGCAGGCTTTTAAGGCCAGGGGCATCGACTACATCTTTGACCCCGGGCAGTCCCTGCCCATGTGGGAGGGAGACGGCCTCATCCGCTGTATTGACGGTTCCCGGATACTGGTCTCCAACGACTACGAACTGGAGCTGATAATGGCCAAGACCGGCCGGGACAGAAATGAACTGCTGAAACGAAGCAAGACCATCATTACCACGCTGGGGGAAGCGGGCTCCCGCATCCACACAGCGGACGGCGAGGTTAATATCCCCGCCGTCAAGGCCGGGAAGGTAGTGGACCCCACCGGCGCCGGCGACGCCTACCGGGGGGGACTAATCAGCGGCCTGGTACAGGGCCAGGATATCACCCGGTGCGCCCTGATGGGCAGCGTATGCGCCTCCTTCGCCATCGAGGGCTATGGTACCCAAGAATACCGCTTCAGCCCCCGGGAGTTCCAGGAGAGGCTTAATACCTGCCTCGGCTAGAACGAGATAAAAAAAGGCCGGAGACTCAAAGCCCCCGGCATCTCACTTCTAACTGCTGCTCTGTTTCTCTATTCTTCGGCCGCCCCGGCCGGGGCCGGCTCCTTTTGCTTAAAGGTTTTAATACCGGTAAACTCCGCCAGTGTGCTATTGGGACACGCTTCGATACAACTAAGACAGAGGGTGCATTTCTCAATATCGAACTCGGGGATACCCCTTTCCTTATTCCATTCGATGGCCTCAACCTCACAGGCCTTAAAGCACTTGCGGCAATGAGTACAACCAAAGTCGCACTTCTCCCGCCCCGGGATATCCCTTAAGGGCCCATAATTACAGAGGAAAGCTACCTTGGTCCCCTCCGGCACCAGCTCGATGAGGTTCATCGGACACTCGGCGATACAGAGGCCACACCCGGTGCATTTCTGTGGGTCCACCACCGCCACCCCACTCTCAGGCCGTAGCGATATGGCATCCTCAGGGCATACCACCAGACAGTCCCTCAAGCCCAGGCAGGCAAAGGGACACTTTTTATAGCCCCGGGAAAGCTGGGTTGCCCCCTTACATGTCTCGACCCCGGAGTAATCGCGGATGGCCTCCGAGTTACCATTACAATGGACAAGGGCCCTCTTTCTCATGGCGGCGGCATCCAGGGTCACCCCCAGCGCCGCCTGCAGCTTCTCTACCGTCTCAGTCGCCTGGAGGGCAACAGCGCAGTCACCCTCAGCCAGTAATTCCGGCTCCGCCGTCAGCGCCTGGGCATAGGCAAAACAGCCGGGACGGCCACAGGCACCACAGTTCATCCCCGGCAGTATAGCAGCAATCTCCTCCGTCTTCTCAATACCCTTCACCTTATGGGGCACATAGCGATTTACGAAATAGATTGCCAGCCCGAAGACAAGGGCTATAGCCGTCAGTATGAGTATAATAACTAGCGACACCCTATACCATCCCCCCAAATCCAAAGAATGTCAGGCCCAGCATCATGCCTACCAGCATGGCTATGGGCAACCCCTTCATCGAACGGGGCAGGTCGGCAATCTCCAGCTTCTCCCGTATGCCGGACATAATAATTAAAATCAGGAGAAAACCCATACCGCCGCCCAGGGCCGCAACCGTGCTCTCCAAGAGAGTATAGCTTTCCTTGGCATTTATCAGGGTAATTCCCAGCACCGCACAGTTGGTGGTGATGAGCGGTAGATAGATTCCCAGCGCGTTATAGAGGGTGAGATTAGTCCGCTTGATGAACAGCTCTATCATCTGCACCAGCGAGGCTATTACCAGTATATACATGATGATATCCATATACTGAGCGTCGAAGGGGATAAGGACATAGTTGGTGATAATCCAGGTAACCACCGAGGCAATAAGCATTACCAGTATAACGGCAAACCCCATGCTCATGGCCTCTTGAAGCTTCTTGGAGACGCCGAAGAAGGGGCACAGACCCAGGAACCGGGCCACGATGAAGTTATTGATGATAGCCATGCTGATGAATATGGCGATAAGATTACTCACCCTTCATCACCCCCGTTCTCCTAAACAGGGCCAGGAGCAGCGCCATGACCAGGAAGGCTCCCGGGGGAAGTATGAACATAATCATGGGGTCCTCTCCCAGTACGGGTAGTGTAAAAAGATGGGTACCGAATAGCGACAGGCTACCGGTGCCCAGGACCTCCCTGAGGAAGGAAATAATAAGCAGGGCCAGGAAGAAACCAATGCTGGCACCTATGGCATCGGCGATAGAGGCGAACACCGGGTTCTTGGAGGCAAAGGCCTCCGCCCGACCCAGTATGATGCAGTTGACCACAATCAACGGCAGATATATACCCAGCGACTCATATAGAGCAGGAACATAGGCGTGGAATATCAGGTTGACCAGGGTAACGAAGGTGGCAATTACCACGATAAATACCGGTATGCGCACAATATTGGGTACGCCCTTCCTGATGAGGGATATTATCAGGTTCGAGCCGAGCAGCACGAAGAGCACGCCCACGCTCATACCTATGGCGTTGTCAATCGAGGTGCTGACCGCCAGCGCCGGGCAGAAACCCAGGGCCAGGACAAAGAGGGGGTTGCTGATGATTATCCCCTTGACCAACTCCTTTACGAATCTAGCCATAGCTAATTACTACCCTTCAGAGATTTAACCTTCTCTAGCCCTGCCATCTTGACCGCCTCAACCACCGCGCTAGAGCTTATGGTCGACCCGGTTATAGCATCTATCTGCCCACCGTCCCGCCTGAGCGCCACATCACCAAAGTTTAATCCGGAGAACTGGTCGGTAAAAGAGCTACCGGCCACCCTATCACCCAGACCGGGTGTCTCGGTCTGGGTAACTATAGTTACCCCTTTGATGGTCGTTTCATCCTCCAGCCCGACCAGGATATCGATATCCCCACCATATCCCTTACCCACCGCCAGAAAGGCGTAGCCGATACCGGCCCCATCGGAGTATATGGTATATATATCACCCTCAATGGTGTACTCACTCATGTCGGGGAACATTTCCGTGAGCATCCTGTTTAACTTCGCCTCCTCCTGGGCCGCAATTCTATCCCGGGTGCAACCATCCGTCCAGGCAAGCAGAACTACCGCGATGAGGACAACTACGGTAATGAAGATTATGGGGAAAATCCCCCTGTTCGTGCTAACCTTCACCTTTCTCCTTCTTTACCAGACCATAAGGCTTTACCTTGATATAGCGGTCAATAAGCGGGGTGATGGCATTCATGAAGAGGATGGAGTAGCAAACGCCCTCCGGCAGACCACCAAAGCGCCTTATGGCCACTGTTAATAGGCCGGCCCCAACACCGAATATTATCCGCCCCTTTCCCGTGATGGGCGAGGTGACATAGTCCGTCGCCATAAAGAAGGCCCCCAGCATAAGGCCACCGGCGAGAACATGAATTACAGCGTCCTGCCCCAGGGCCAGGGTAAGCACTGCCACCGTGCCGATATAGGCCACTGGAATATGCCACCTTATTATGCCGAGAACCAATAGCGCAATTCCACCCAAAAGTATAAGCAGGGCCGATGTTTCGCCTATCGACCCGCCAACATTCCCCAGTAATAATTCTTTATACAGGGATAGTTTATCCGCAGCCCAGACAAAATTACTGTTTAAGGGGGTAGCTGTGGTTACCGCATCGGCAGCAAAGCCCGACGGTGCTACCCATGTCGTCATTCTCACCGAGAAAGAGGCGGCCAGAAAGGCCCGCCCCCCCAGTGCCGGGTTGAATATATTGTGCCCCAGTCCACCAAAGGCCTCTTTGACAATAGCGATGGAAAAGATAGCCCCCACCGCCACCATCCATAGCGGTATCGTCGGCGGTAGGGTCAAGGCCAGAAGGAGACCGGTGAGCACGGCGCTCCCGTCCATCACAAAGGCCTTACCCCTTAGTTTCTTAACCAGATATTCGGTCAGCAGCGACACCGCCACGCTTACCACTACCACCAGCAAAGCTCGATAACCGAAGAAGTAAATCCCGGCCCCCGTGGGCAACAGGAGGGCAATCGTCACGATATACATTATCTTGCTTACCGATAGCCCCCGCCAGAGATGCGGGGCCGGTGCCAGGGCCAACCTCTTGTCCGGCATCATTTCTTGGCCTTCCTCCTGGCCAGCTCGCTTTTAGCAACCTTGACATACTGCACTATCGGTATATTGGCCGGGCAGGTGTAGCTACAGGCTCCACACTCGAAGCAATCATCAATATAGTAAGTCTCCCGACAAATATTATACCGGCCGGCCTTGGCGCACTTAGCCAGCATGGTAGGCACCAGACGCATGGGGCAGACCTCCACGCACTGTCCGCAGCTTATGCAGACCTGCTCCCTTATGGGCAATCTCTCCCGTACCAGCACACAGCTGGTCCCCTTGGTCACCGGAAAATCAAGGTCGGGCTGGGCTATGCCCATCATCGGCCCGCCGAGTATAACCTCTCCCGCAGCTTCGTCCATGCCACCGCAGTACTCTATCAGGCTCCTCAGTGGCGTGCCCAAGCGCACCATTAGGTTCTTCGGCTGCCTAACGGCACCGGTAACCGTTACCACCCGCTCGATAAAGGGCTTACCCTCGAATACCGCCTCGTGTATCGCCTTGGCGGTACTCACGTTGTGTACCACCACGCCCACATCCAGGGGAAGCCCACCGATAGGGACCTCCCGACCCAGCACGATTTCTATCAGGGTCTTTTCCGCCCCCATGGGATACTTCGACCTTAAGGGGACTATTTTGAAATCATCGCCGAAGCCCATTGACGCCACCAGTTTCTCCACATGCTCTATGGCATCTTCCTTGTTGTCCTCGATGGCAATATAGACATTGGCGGGAGAGAGCACCTTCCTGATGATATTTAAGCCAGATAACACCTTCTCCCCGTATTCCAACATCACCCGGTAGTCCGAGGTGATATAGGGCTCACACTCGCACCCGTTTAGGATAACGGTATCGATTTCCTTTCCCTTAGGGGGTTGCAGCTTAACATGGGTGGGGAAGGTGGCCCCGCCCATACCGACCAGGCCAGCCCGCCTTATCCTCCCTAAAATCTCCTCCGCGGAGAGCGCATCCGGAAGGCTGGGGACGTCCAGCTCCACCCACCTATCTTCCCCGTCAGAGGTGATAACCACCGCCGTGACCGATTGCCCCGTCGGGGGATTTATTACCATGGTGGTAGCCGTTATTTCGCCGGATATCGTAGCATGAACCGGGGCATTAACGAACTTCTCGGAACTACCTATCGACTGGCCGGTCAGCACCTTATCCCCCCGCTTCACGATAGCATCACACGGTGCCCCGATATTCTGGTGCAGGGGAATAATTACCTTCTCCGGTAACGGAAAAACCTCGATGGGCCTCTCGGCAGTAATCTTATTTTCGGGCACCCTCACTCCGCGGGAAGCGCCCTTCTCTCTCAACCTGATGCTCACCTTATCCTGCTACTGCCTTTCACTTAAGATACGAATATAAACCAGAGGAGAGATGTATTTCCCTGTTGGCATCTACTATAAAACATTCAACATTATCTAGCAACTCCACCAGCCTCAGGCCATCCTCGGGCCCCATCACAAAAACGCCGGTAGCCAGGGTATCGGCCCGCGTAGCGCCCTCGGCTATTATGGTAACACTGATGCACTCCGATGCGGAAAAGCCGGTCCTGGGGTCCATGATGTGATGGACCGTCTTGTCCGGGTCGAAGTAGCGCTCGTAGTTCCCCGACGTAGCTACTGCCCTGCCGGTGACATTAAAGGTCGCCAGGCTCTGGGTGGTATCATCTGGGTTCACCAAGGAAACAGTCCACGGCTCATTACTCGGCTTGGAGCCCAGCGTACCGATATCCCCACCCGCATCTATCAGGGCACTCTTTACCCCCATGCTGGCAATGACCTCCAGGGCCTCATCCACGACATAACCCTTAGCAATGCCGCCAAGGGTTATCTCCATGCCATCCACTTTAAAAGATATTCTATTCTTAGCAAGGACGATTTTATCCGGGCCTACCAGCTTGAGGGCCTGGTTAATTTCCTCCTGTTGCACCGAGCTATCCAACTCCCAGAACTGCTTGGCGGCATCCGGGTTAAACTGCCACAAGTCCAACAGCGGCTGAATAGTGATGTCGAAGCTGCCGTCCGTCAGTTCGCCGTACTCCAGCGACATATTTATCAGCTCTAAGAGTTCGGCGGATGGATTATCCCGGTAACCGGCCTGATTGAGCTGAAATGCCTCAGCTTCGCTATCAAATGTCGAGGCAATCATCACCACCTCTTCCATACGGGCAAAGGCGGCATCTATAACCCCCGAGGCAGCACTCTCCTCCGCGTAGATGACAACCTTGACATAGGTATCCATCATGGAACGGGTCTCTTCAAATCTACCGAGAACCCGGCCGCACTGGCCGAGCACCAGGAGCATTACCATGATGATTATTAAGAAACCGGCCTTAAGCCAGTAAGCCTTCCTCGTAGCCTGCACTGCCTAACCCCTCCGGTATTTCCCGCCGCCAAATACACGCACTATATCCAGCCGGCGTAGCCAGGGAAAAGTAAAATCTCCATATAATAACAAAGGTTCAATATGGTATGCAAGTGCCCCGATAAGTATTTATCGGGGCACCATCGGACGACACATGGTATTACTTAAATTGACCAATGCCGATTAAACCCTCTCCGCTGGGAAAACCGCCTTAAAGCCTATAGTATCGGCAAGTACCTCTTAAGCTCGTACCCGGTAACCTGAGTCCGGTAGTTATCCCATTCGATTTCCTTATTCTCGATAAAGGCATTAAAGACATGGTCGCCCAGTGCTTTACGCACCAGCTCGCTCTTCTTAGTAAGCTGAACAGCCTCCCACAGACTGGCCGGCAGGGTGCCTATCCCCCTCCTTGCTCTCTCTTCGAGACTCATTTCATACACGTTCTCTCCCACCGGCTCGGGTGCCTCATATCCCTTCTCAATCCCCTCCAGGCCGGCGGCCAGCATCACGCTGAAGGCCAGATAGGGATTGCAGGCGGGGTCGGGGGAGCGAAACTCTACCCGGGTAGAGTTTTCCTGGCCCGGCTTATAGCCGGGAACCCTGATTAGGTCGGAGCGGTTGCGCTGCGCCCAGGAAAGATATACCGGCGCCTCATACCCCGGAACCAGGCGCTTATAAGAATTAATCCACTGGTTAGTAACGGCGGTAATCTCCGGGCCATGTCTAAGCAGTCCGGCGATATAGTTCCTGGCCGTCTGGGAAATATGATAACTGTCCTCCTTATCAAAGAAGGCGTTCTTCTTACCCACGAACAGCGACTGATGCACATGCATACCGCTACCATTTATACCGAAAACAGGCTTGGGCATAAAGGTGGCATAAACGCCGTGCTTTAAGGCAATCTGCTTGACCACCAAGCGATAGGTCATTACGTTATCAGCCATGGTCATGGCATCGGTGTAACGCATACCTATCTCATGCTGGCTGGGGGCAACCTCGTGGTGAGAATATTCGACCTGAATGCCCAGTTCCTCCAGCGCAAGCACGGTCTCCCGCCTCAGGTCAGTAGCCGCATCCAGAGGGGTCAAATCAAAGTAGCCGCCCTGATCCAAAGGCTCGGTTCCACTAGCATCCTTAAAGTAGAAATACTCCAGTTCCGGCCCCACGTAGAAGGTGTAGCCCAGGTCAGCCGCCCGCTTCAGGTTTCGCTTCAGGACATACCGGGGGTCTCCCTCAAAGGGCTCACCGGTGGGCTTGATAACATCACAGAACATCCGGGCTACCGTGTTCTGGTCCTGCGGCCGCCAGGGAAGCAACTTGAAGGTACCGGGGTCGGGCAGGGCCACCATATCGCTCTCGTCAATACGGGCAAAGCCCTCGATTGAGGAGCCATCAAAGCCCATTCCCTCCTCCATGGCACCTTCCAGTTCGCCGATTGTGATGGCAAAGCTCTTCAGGAAACCCAGGATATCGGTAAACCACAGCCGGACGAACTTGACATCGTGCTCCCGGGCCATCTTAAAGACATGCTCTTTACCTTTGCGTGTACTTGCCATCGCTAAAGCCTCCTACCAATTATTCAGATTGCGTTCTCGTCCCTATCACCGGTCCTAACGCGCACCGCACCCTCAACCGGCAGCACAAATATCTTGCCATCACCCTTCTCCCCGGTCCGGGCAGCCTTGATGATAGTATCTATGGTTCTATCCACATCTTCATCGAGAAGCACAATCTCCACCTTAACCTTGGGCAAGTAATCAACCACATACCCGTGAGCCTCCCAATCCTGGCTCACCCCCTTTCCCCGGCCATGTCCCCTCACATAGGTGATGGTCATTCCCGGGTATTTCGCCTCTTCCAATGCCTTTTGCACCGCCACCAGACTCTCACGGCGTACTATGGCTTCAACCTTCTTCATAGCTATTACCCCCTTTGGCCTTATGCAGTGAAAACACTACCCTAACATTATACTGTAATAGCCATGCCTTGCAAGTCGGCTGACCGATTGATTGTAGCAGCCTCCTCATCTATCTATCTCACCAGTTTCCTGATTTTCCCATAATCTCAATTGATAGTAGCCTCACCGATAGCACCACCTAGTAGGCATACAGCCGGCCATAAGGCCTGAGATGGAGCGGAAACAGTCTTATAAACTTATGCCCCAGTATTTCCTCAGTATCGTAATCAAAATGGGTTGCAAACTCACCGACAAACTGCTCCAGGGCCTTATAATCCCCGGCCTCCAGCTCCGCTACCCCAACCTCTCGGCCCAGTTGATAATCCTCCACGCTTCCCCTGAGATATATAACGCCGCCATGCATACCGGTACCGATAAATTTGGCCCTATGCTGCTCCCCCTCGCCTAAATTCAAGCCCAGCAATATCAGGATGCCGCCCGCCATGTACTCCCCCAGGAAATCCTGGGCGGTGCTCCCGATGACCAGTACCGGCTTCTTATCCCCATATTCCTTCATATGGATACCGGCCCGGTAGCCGACACTATCCCGGATAAATATCCTGCCACCACGAGCGGAGAGACCGGTAATATCCCCGCCGTGCCCATGAACAATTATCTCTCCCTCGTTCATGGTATTCCCACAGCCATCCTGAGCATTGCCTTTTACTACTATCCGGGGACCGTCCATAAAGGCTCCCAGGTCGTTACCCGGGATGCCGCATATCTCAATCTCCACCGGCCTCTTTAAGTCCGTGCCGATATAGCGCTGCCCGCACACATTATAGAGCTCAATCTTACGGGTGCCGTCAGCAACCAGCTCTCTAAGCCGGGCATTAAGGTCGCGATAATAGAGGCCACCGGCATCTACCCTGACCGCATGATTATTTCCCGCTCTATAAACACTATTGGCCATTTTAGCTTCCGACCATCCTCACTCCCAGGATATCCAGTTCCGCCTGGTTAAGCCCCACCCCCCTCAGGTGCAGGCGATTACCCCGTAAACTCTCGATGGCATTAATGCCCATGCCACCCAGCATATCTTTCAGCTCCAGGCTCCAGCCCCGCAGCAGGTTAGCCAGGCGCCGGGCACCGATATCAGGATTGACCCTCTTGGTCAGGGCAAGGTTAGTGGTACAGATGCCCCAGGTGCACTTCCCGGTATGACACTGCTGACACACATGACAACCCAGGGCGATGAGGGCGGCGGTGCCGATATAAATGGCATCGGCGCCGAGGGCGATAGCCTTAGCCAAATCGCCGCTATTTCTTATGCCACCGGAGACGATGAGAGAGGCCCGGTGGCGAATACCCTCCTCCCTCAAGCGGCTATCCACCGCGGCCAAGGCCATCTCGATGGGGATACCCACATTATCACGGATAACCTTGGGCGCCGCCCCGGTAGCCCCACGCAGGCCATCGAGAACAATAATATCGGCACCGGCCCGCACCATGCCGCTGGCAATAGCCGCCGAGTTATGGACTGCCGCTATCTTCACCGATATTGGCTTACTATAGTTGGTCGCCTCCTTTAAGGCATGAACCAGTTGTTTCAGGTCCTCTATGGAGTAGATATCGTGCTGCGGCGCCGGTGACAGGGCATCGGTACCCTGAGGAATCATCCGGGTCAGGGAGACCTCGGCGCTCACCTTCTCTCCGGGCAGGTGTCCGCCAATCCCGGGCTTGGCCCCCTGGCCAATCTTAATCTCCACCACCCGGGCAACGTCGAGGTAATCGGGATGAACACCAAAGCGCCCGGAGGCTACCTGGACAACGGTATTAGGGCCATAGGGATATAGCTTGGGGTGCAGTCCTCCCTCGCCGGTATTCCACAGCGTACCCATCTCGGTTGCCGCCCGGGCCAGGGATTCATGCACATTGATGCTGACCGCGCCGTAGGACATAGCGGCAAACATGACCGGGACATCCAATTTAACCTGAGGGGCTAGCTCCGTCTTAACACTGACGGCATCCGGGTCCAGTTCCACCCGGTCGGGTTTTCGCCCCAGGTAGGTAGTAAGCTCCATCGGCTCCCGCAACGGGTCAATGGAGGGGTTGGTCACCTGACTGGCATTGAGCACCAGATGATCCCAGTAGACACGGTAGCCCTTGTCATTGCCCATCCCGGTGAGCAGCACCCCGCCCGTCTCGGCCTGTTTCATAATGTCCTCAATAGCCTCGGGGCGCCAGTTATAGTTCTCCCGGTACTCGAGAGGGCTGCGCCTGATATTTAGGGCACGGGTGGGACAGAAAAGCACGCAGCGATGGCAGCCAACACAGTTCTCCTCGCGGCTTTTTACTTCGTCATCATCGCCGTCATAGTAATGGGTCTCGAAGGAGCACTGGTTAGTGCACACCTGGCACTGGATACATCGCTCCGGGTCTCGTTCCACCAAAAACTTAGACGGTAAATAGGTCTTCATCGGCCCTTCCCCTCATACTCTTATCGGTATACCCTTCCGGGCAAGATATGCCTTCGTTTCACCGATAGAGTAATTGCCATAATGAAAGATGCTGGCCGCCAGCACAGCATCGGCCTTACCGGACACCAGGGCCTGATAGAGGTCTTCCATGGTGCCGGCGCCACCACTGGCAATAACCGGCACCGATACTGCCTCAGCCACAGCACGGGTAAGCTCAACATCATATCCCGCCCGATGGCCATCGGCGTCAATGCTGGTAAGCAATAACTCTCCAGCGCCCAGTTCCACTGCCCTTTTTGCCCAATCGAGGGCATCGATACCGGTGGACTGCTGGCCACTGCGGGTATAGACCTCCCAACGAGGCTCTCGGCTGGCCTCCACCCGCTTGGCATCTATGGCCACCACGATACACTGGCTGCCAAACTTCTCCGCCCCCTCTTTAATCAGGGTTGACTCAAGGACAGCTGCCGTATTGATGGAGACTTTGTCCGCCCCCGCCCTGAGCATACGCTGCATGTCGTCGACGCGGCGCAGCCCCCCACCGACGGTTAGCGGCATAAATACCTCCGCTGATATCCGTTCCACGACGTCCACCATGGTACCTCGCCCCTCCGGGGTAGCCGTGATATCCAGGAAGACCAGCTCGTCAGCGCCCTCCTTATAGTAGAAACCGGCCAGTTCCACCGGGTCGCCAGCATCACGCAACTGGGCGAAACTGGTCCCCTTTACTACCCGCCCGTCTTTAACATCAAGACAGGGAATAATCCTTTTAGTTAACATCCGATTTCGCCCCCTTCAAGCCACCGCCGATACCTGCGGCTCGAGCAATTTTACTCCCAGTCGGCCCACGACCGGCTCACCACCGGTGGGAATCCAGGCCCTGTCCAAATCGGGACAGATAAGCCGTATCGCCGACTCCTCAGAGGAAAGATAGAGCTCATCGCCCTTTACCCCGACAGTAAGCGGGCGTAACCTGACGCGGTCGGTAAGCCCAATCATCTCGCCACTATGGGCTATAATTACCGTAAACGGCCCGTTCAGTAACAGGCTGCCATATACCTGACGCAGCGTTCGCAGCAGCTTTTGCTCCACGGGAGGAAGTCGCTCAATATCGCTCCATAACGGGGAAGCCAACACCTTGGCCACAATCTCAACGGGTAAGCCGTGCTGACGCATAAGCAGGTCAACGGCATAAGCCACCACCTCGGTATCCGTCTGCATGGTGCAGCAATAACCGAACTGCTCCAGGTAGCGCCGGTTTATGCCATAGGACGAAATCTCGCCATTGTGCACTACCGTCCAGTCCAGAATGCTGAACGGGTGAGCACCACCCCACCAGCCGGGCGTATTGGTGGGGAATCTCCCGTGGGCTGTCCACAAATAACCCTCATATTGCTCCAGAGAGAAAAAACCGGCTATCTCCTCCGGGTAACCTACCCCCTTAAAGACAGCCATGTCCTTACCGCTGGAAAAGACGAAGGTGTCCCTAATCTTGGTATTTATCTCCATCACCCGCTCTACGACATAGTCATCCGCCGACTGTCCCTCAGGCTTATGGTGACCCACGTCCAGAAAGTAGCGCCGCACCAGCGGTGGGTTCACCACGGCCGACACCTCCCGTGTCGGCACATCCTCGCTACAGGCAAGGTCAAACCTCCCCGCGATAAACTCCTCGGTCGCCTTCTGCCCCGCCTGGCTCAAGTACATGATGTGAAAAGCATAAAGGTCGGCATACTCGGGATACAGACCGTAAACGGCGAAGCCGCCACCCAGTCCGTTGCCCCGGTCATGCATATTGGCAATAGCCCGGATAACACCCTCTCCGGAGAACCGCCTTCCCGAGACATCCATAGCCCCGAATATAGAGCAGGCATCGATTACCTTATCGTCATGATGAGGGTTATTTACCCGGTCAATCTCTCTCATAATTGCATCTCCCGATATAAATGCTCTCTCGGCCCTATCTCCTCAAGCCACTTAAGAGACGGCCGAAGAGTCCAGGCCCGAAGGTGATGCCTCCAGCCGCGTTCGCCAGACCTCCTCCGGAAGGGAAGCGAGGCCAAAATCAACACCGATAAATACCTGCTTGAAACCATCGGTGTTTATCCTATCCTGCATCAGGCTGAGGACTATGCCCGCCTTCTCAATATCACCAGTAAAGACCATGCCCACCAGAACCCCGTTCTGCAAAACCACCTTACGGTAGGTACTGCCATCGGTCTCGGCAAGCACCTCATAACCGTTATCGAGGCAGTTCACCACTCCCGCCGAGACTATAGATAGGCCGAAATATTTAAGGGCATTCATCGCCGTGCCCCCGGGATACTCGGCGGGTATTCCCGCCATATTAAACCCGGCCACCCGCCCACCCAGGTAGGCATTAGGCCATATCGGGGTGAGCCGGTTATCACCATAGACAAAATCGTAAGCCTCAGCCACATCCCCGCAGGCATAGACATCAGGTTGGGAGGTAGCCATACGGCGGCTGACCGCTATGCCGCGATTCATCTGGATACCGTTATCAGCCACCATTTCGGTGCGCGGCCGGACACCGATAGCCACTATCACCAGGTCGGCGGCCAGGCCTGAGCCATCGTCCAGGGTAACACCACTTGCCGCCCCCCGGGCCGAGTCACCAACGATTTCGGCTACGGTATGGCCGGTAATAATATCAACCCCCGCTCGCCCCAAGGCATCCGCAGCCAAAGCCGAGGCTGTCTCATCGAGTATAGTGTTAAGGATACGTTCCTTCATCTCTACCACGCTAACACCAACCCCGCGCTTAACCAGTGCCTCCGCAACGCTCACCCCGATAAGACCGCCACCGATAACCACCGCCCGCTCCGAGCCGTTGAGGGACCGGCCGATAGCCTTGGCATCATCAAGGGTGGTAAAGGTAAAAACCCCCGGCCTGTCCGCGCCACCCATCGGGGGCACGATAGGCACGCCACCGGTGGCGAGCAGCAGTTTTTCCCAGGCTATCACTCGCCCATCGCCCAGCCGGACAAGGTGTTCATCA
The DNA here is from genome assembly GCA_043821265.1 of Chloroflexota bacterium. Classification (GTDB taxonomy): domain Bacteria; phylum Chloroflexota; class Dehalococcoidia; order Dehalococcoidales; family JBDRCY01; genus JBDRCY01. The sequence continues at coordinate 12,168 of JBDRCY010000026.1, read as the reverse complement.
ACATCAAGCTGCTCTACTTTAGCGCCCAGTATAGTCTGGATACCGTTTCTCTCATAGAAATCTACTGGCCGGAACAATATCCTCTCCAGGGAGCAACCATCGGCCAGATACTCCGAGATAAGCGGCCGTGAATAGGCGGGATAGGGTTCTTCAGAGATGATAAGGATTGACCCAGAATCACCTGCCTGGCGTATGGCTTCCGCAGCGCCGATACCACCGGCTGAATTGCCTATTATCAGATACTTCACTTTCATTTTTTCCCTGCCATTGTGCCCCTGGCGGATTTACCCATGATTTACCCCGGCCAGCTTCATGAAATTGTCATACATCCGGAGACCCAGCTCCCCACTTTTCTCCGGGTGAAACTGGGTCGCCACCAAGTTACCCCTGGTAACTACGCTGCTTATGGTAATACCATAGTCCGTTTCACCAGCGACCAGCGATTTATCCTCCGGCTCCGCATAGTAACTATGCACAAAGTAGAAATTGGCCTCGTCCGGTATACCGTCGAACACGGGATGGGAACCCATCTGCTTTACCTGATTCCATCCTATATGCGGAATCTTGAGCCCCGGTGGCAGCCTCTTCACCCTGCCGGAAATGATATCGAGACACTCGTGCCCGCCGCCCTCCTCGGTGCCGGTAAATAAGACCTGCAGGCCGATACAGACTCCCAGAAAGGGTCGGCCTGCAGCGACAAGTTGACGGACCGGGCTGGCCAGCCCCAGGGTCCGCAGACTCCGCATAGTATCAGCCGCCGCGCCCACACCGGGCAGTACCACTGCCTTAGCCCTAAGCACCTCGTCCGGGCTGGTAGTTATGCTGACCCGGTAGCCCAGCCTGGCGATTGCATTAGCCACACTACGCAGGTTGCCCGCACCGTAATCAATTATGGCCACCGTATTGTCCTTAGTCATCGGTTTTCCTTAACTATAAATAGTAAACGCTTCTTTGGCCTCTTCATAGACCAGCGCCTCATTGGGGCATTTAGCCACACACACCGGCATATCCTTCCCCGAGCACAGGTCGCATTTAAGCATCTTCCCCTGCTGCGTATCCCGCTTTATGGCCGCCAAGGGACAGACCAGTATACAGGTGCCGCAGTTCATACAGCGCTCTTCGTCGATGGTAACAATACCGCTTTCCGGGTCCTTCTGGAGGGCTCCGGTGAGGCAGGCATAGACACAGGAAGGCTCGCTACAGTGCTGGCAACGCACCGAGAATGATACCGGGCTATTCACCTCTACCCTGACCCGAGGCAAGGACCGGGGTGATTCCTTCTTAAAGGCCTTGATTAAATCCTCCGATTGTGAATATGCCAGCTGGCAATACACCTCACAGAGGCGACAACCGATGCAAACCGATTCCTTGACATATACCCTTTTCATTATATTATCCCCTGCCAGCACTTCACTGATACGGTAAACGGTTTCCTACTTCCTTAGTATAGGGCATATCCTGAGCTTTGTCAACCCCTTTTAGGGCCTTTTTTAAATAAAAATACCGGCCAAGATTATCAACTGCCCTACCGGCACCACGCCGCATTAGACATCGCAATGGATATTCTTACTTGACAAGCCGTGATAAATAAAATAAGCTAACTCAAAGGATTTCAGATGATGAGTTTACCCCTGCTTTTTAAGCCAACCCGCATCGGCAAGATGCAGCTACGCAATCGCACCGTGATGGCCGCCATGAATACCGGCTTGGACAATAATGGCGGCGAAATCTCCGCGCTGCGCACCGACCACTACGCCCGCATGGCCGAGGGCGGTATCGGCCTGATAATCGTTGAGGCCATAAGCATCCTACAACACCGACGTGCCGCCCCGGTAATGGCCATCAACAGCGACGTCTTTATCCCAGGTTGGAGAAGAATGGTCGATGCCGTACATGCCCACGAGGCGAAGATTGCCCCTCAGATTACCCATAACGGCCGGCAGAATCCCTCCGACGCCGAGCGCAACCTGGTAGCCCCCTCAGCCATACCCTGCATGGTGTACCGGCAAATGCCCCGTGAGCTTACCATTACCGAGATTGAAGATATAGTGGAGAAGTTCGCTCTCACCGCCAAAAGGTCGCAGGATGCTGGCTTTGATGCCGTCGAAATCCATGGCGCCCACGGTTACCTCATCAATCAATTCCTCTCTCCCTACACCAATAAGAGAACCGATAAATACGGTGGAGATATGGCCGGGAGAATGAAATTTGCCCTCGATATTGTTAGACACGTCAGGGACACGGTAGGCCCGGACTACCCCATAATCTTCCGCCTGAGCGCCGACGAACACGTGCCCGGCGGGCTTACCCCGAGAGATACCAGCCTCATCGCCCGGCGGCTGGAGGAGGCTGGGGTGGACTGCCTCGATGTTTCGGCCGGGATTGCCGAGACCAGACAGTGGTATATACAGCCATATTTCCTGCCTCACGGCTGCCTGATTGACCTGGCAGAGGGCATCAAGAAGGCGGTCAAGATACCGGTAATCGCCGTCGGCAGAATCAACGCCGTTATGGCGGAGAAGGTTTTAGCAGAGGGTAAAGCCGACCTGATAGCCTTCGGACGGCCCTTGTTTGCCGACCCGGAAATGCCCAACAAGGCCAGGGAGGGGCGGCTGGACGATATACGGCAGTGCATATACTGCAACCACTGCTACGACCAGCGCTGCTACCGCCTAGCCAGTGAATGCTCGGTGAACGCTACCCTGGGTAAGAGTAGAGGCTACGAAGTTACGCCGGCGCCAAAACGCAAGAAGGTGCTGATAGCCGGTGGTGGGCCGGCCGGTCTGGAAGCCGCCAGAGTAAGCAGCCTGAGGGGCCATCAGGTTACCCTCTGTGAGAAGAAAAATAAACTGGGCGGACAGCTACTGCTTGCCTGCGTCCCGCCCTATAAACAGGACATCGCCAATCTCACCAACTATCTCAGCACCCAGGTGAGTAAGCTGGGAGTTGATATTCGCCTGGGGCAGGAGGTTACCCCCGAACTGGTAGCCGAAATCAAGCCCGATGTGGTAATAGTGGCCACCGGGGCCACACCGGCCACCCCCACCTTCCCCGGAATGGACGAGGCTAATGTAGCCCAGGCATGGGACGTGCTGGCGGGGAAGAAGGTCGGCGACAAGGTCGTTATCATTGGTGGCGGGCGAGTCGGCTGTGAGACGGCTGAGTTCCTGGCGGACCAAGGTAAAAAGGTTACTATCGTCAGGGCCATGGGCTTAGGCCCCATAGCCGGCGATGTCGGCATCTCCACCAGACCGTTTTTGCTCACCCGGCTCAAGGAACGCGGAGTGAGGATTGAGACCGACTTCAAGGTGGACAAAATAATGAGCTACGGCGTGGCCATTACCAGCGAGGATAAGCGGGGCTACGTCGAGTTCATCGAGGCCGATACCATTATACTAGCCCCACCCGCGCAATCGAACCGGGCCATTGTGGAACAGCTAACCGGCAAGGTCGAGCTATACACTGTTGGGGACTGCGTCCAGCCCCGCTTAATCGTGGATGCTATCCATGACGCTTTTCGCGTCAGTCGAGAACTGTAAACGAAGAGAACAGCTCAATGAGATAGCGCTAAGGCCCCAAATAATCTACTGAAAGGAGTGAGAAATGAAGCACAAGAAAGCATTTACCCTGACACTGGCTATCTGCCTGGCATTGGTCATAACCACGCTACCGCTGGTCTCTGGCTGCGGTGCCCCCGCGGAAGTCGTGGAGCTCGATGCCGTCTCGGCACTGCCGGAGAACAACATCATCGGCCAGGTTCTCACCGAGTATATTGCCCGGGTCAACGAGCGCGCCAAGGGGCAACTGGTTATTAATTACAAGGGTGGCCCGGAGGTAATCCCTGGCTTCGAGCAGCCGGAGGCCCTCAAGAACGGCGTGGTGGACATAATTCTTACCATACCGGCCTATTACAAGAAGCTCATGCCATCCATTGCCGCTATGGAGATTGCGCCCTATGACCCGCCAACGGACCATAACACGGGCGTATATGACTTCTGGGTTGACCAGCACGCCAAGACGCTGAACGTGCGCTACCTGGGCAAGATGACCTTTGGCCAGCAACTCTATATCTGGCTCAACACACCGGTGGATAACCTGGACGGTCTAAGTGGCAAGAAATTGATGGCGACAGGCTCACTTAATGAGCTCGCGAAGGACCTGGGCGCTGTGCCCACTAATATAGCCAAGGGGGAGATGCACACCTCTCTGGAACGGAAGATAGTGGACGGCTGGGTAACCGTCAGTTCGTCACTGGGTTCCTACTCCGCCTTCGACGTTATCACGCACTACATCGACCAGCCCTTCTACCAGACCGGCACCACCCTGATGTGCAATCTGGACTCCTGGAACCGCGTCCCCAAGAAGATGCAAAACCTCATGCTGGACGTCGCCGCCGAGATGGAGAAAGAGGCGATGGCCGAGCGGGAGCAGAACGACAAGGAGATGTTCGCCAAGGCTGCCGCCGCCGGCATCAAGCCAATTGCGCTGTCAGCAGCCGAGTCCCAGAGATTCCTAGCACTGGCTGACGCTGCTGAGTGGCGACAGATAGAGGCAGCGCTGAGCCCCGAGGATCTTGCCCAACTGAAGAAAGCCTTCGGCAAGTAAACAGATGCCCAAGCAATAGGTAAATAGAGAGCCGCACGCTAGCAGGGAGCAGGCTCCCTGCTAGCGTCAACCTGTAGTGTTTTAGGGAATTATAGACACCCTTTTTACTCCCGACCACCGCCAAACGCTGAGAACAGGGCAGGGCTATGAACGTACTGAAGAAAATCATGGCAGTCTTCGACCGCCTGAATATGGTGTTGTCTATCCTAGCCGCTATAATCATCGTCTTCTTAATGCTGGCTGTATCCCTGGATATTTCGCTGTCGAAATCGCTGAACCAGCCGATAAACTGGGTGATGGAAGTTACTGCACTCTGCCTGCTGTGGATTACCTTTCTATCCACTGCCTGGCTGCTCCAAAGGGAAGGACACGTGCGCCTGGACATAGTGCTTACCCGGTTAAATCCGGGCGCCCAGGCCATGCTTACCGTGGTAACCTCCATCATCAGCGCCATCGTCTGTCTCATCCTTGCGGTGTATGGCTCCCAGGCTACCTTGGAGCATATCCATAGGGGTACCATCGAGACACTGGCCATAGATATCCCCAGTGCTGTCTATCTCGGCATAATCCCTTTTGGTAGCCTCTTACTCTTCATCCAATTTGTGCGAAGAAGCTACCACCACCTGGAGAAATGGAGAACATCACGCCGCCAGGAATAAGACGCGACCGCATTAATATAAGCCAGTAACGAGGTAAGAGAAACTAATGGAATGGTGGGTATTACTCCCGCTAATTTTGGGCATCCTGGTAATCATAATGCTTACCGGACTGCCGGTTGCGTTCTGCTTTCTGGTGCTATGCACCATAGGAGCATTTTTCGTCTGGCGCGGCGATGTCGGCCTGCTCCAGGTTATCTTCGGTATCAAGGAGTCCATAGCCAAGTTTATCCTGCTGCCGGTGCCCCTCTTCGTCCTCATGGGCGCCGTGATGTTCCATTCGGGGATAGCCCCCAACATGCTGAATGCCCTGAACAAGTGGTTGGGGCGCCTGCCCGGCCGATTAGGCCTGCTGGCAGTGCTCGGGGGCACCATATTTGCCACCCTGTCCGGTTCCAGCTCGGCCTCGGTAGCCCTGCTGGGGGCAACACTGGTGCCGGAGATGGAAAAACAGGGCTACAAGAAACCACTGACCCTGGGGCCTATCCTGGGCAGTGGCGGCCTGGCCATCATGATCCCTCCCAGCGGCATTGCCGTATTCTTAGCCATCGTCGCCGAGATACCCATCGGCAAGTTCCTGATTGCCATTATACTCCCCGGCCTCTTGATGGCCATCCTCTATGCCGCCTACATCATTATTCGGTCCTGGCTTCAACCATCCCTTGCCCCGGCCTACGATGTAGCCCACATCCCCCTTTCCGAAAAGCTCCTGGCCGCAGTAAAGTATATCCTGCCACTAGCTCTCATCATCTTCTCCGTCCTGGGCGTTATGCTGCTGGGCATCGCCACCCCCTCACAGGCTGCGGCCACCGGCGCCCTGGCCACCGTTGTCCTGGCGGCCGCCTATAAAAAGCTGACCTGGCCGGTGATAAAAAAGGCCCTTATCAGCACCGTGGAAATCTCGGTAATGATATTTATGATTATCGCCACGGCCAAGGTCTATAGCCAGATCCTGGCGACCACCGGGGCCAGCCGCGGTATGATTCAGTTCGCCACCTCCCTACCCCTCGCCCCTATCATTCTCATCGTCGGTATGCAGGTGGTGGTAATTATCCTGGGTATGTTCATGCCCTTAGGCGGTATAACGATGATCTGCCTGCCCCTCTTCGTGCCTGTGGTCAAGACCCTGGGTTTTGACCCGGTGTGGTTCGTAGTAATGTTCCTCCTAGCCGTAGAGATGGGTTATACCACGCCACCCTTTGGCGTAAACCTCTTTATTATGAAAGGGGTAGCCCCACCCGACAGCACCTTTGGCGATATGGTACGAGCGGCCCTGCCCTTCCTCTACTGCGACGCCGTAGCCCTAATCCTAGTACTGGTATTCCCACAGATAGCGCTATGGCTGCCCAGCCTGATGCAGGGATAACGGATAAACAGCCTGCTGGACTACCGACCCCACCACCCATTATGCCCTCTTACGTAAACCTCCTCTCAAAATCCAAACGCGGTAAAGAGTATTGACAACTGTCATGCTACGGGCATATATTGTGCCTACACCCGCAAAGAGAATTTGACAGCAGCAGCCATGCCTAGAACATTGCCTGCCCTGGAGATGAACAGTATATGAAGGATGAGGATAGGACCAAAAAGAAGGTCATAAATAAACAGAAAGCAGCGCGCCAGCCGACTGAAGGGAAGCCATCAGAGAGCGGGTATAAGCCGACGGAAGAGACGCTATCAAAGGGACACAACGAGCTAGAAACACGGGTTGAGGAACGAACCAGGGAGCTGGCCGAGGCCAATGAAAGATTGCGCAATGAGGTCGCCGAGCGTAATCGGATGGAGGCGGCGCTAAAGGATAGCCAGCAACTGCTGAGCAGCTTCATGAACTCCGCTACCGATGGTTTCGCCCTGCTCGATGCCAAGCTGAATTACGTCGAGGTCAACCAGGCCTGGGTGAAGATGTTCGACTGGCCCATGGAAGAGGCTATCGGCCAGAACATCCTGGATGTGGCGCCAAGGCTCAGTCAAACAGACACTTACCAGCAGTACCTGGAGGTTATCAGGACAGGAAAACCCTATAACGCCGATGTCCTTTTGGCCCAAGCCAAATCCGGCGACAAGTACCTGGCGATAAGGGCCTTTAAGGTAGGTGACGGCCTGGGCGCTATTCTCACCGATATCACCAACTACAAGCGGGCCGAGGCGGCACTGAGGGAGAGTGAAGAGAATTACCGGGCGCTGGCCGAATCGGGCGGCGACGGTATCTCGGTACACGACTACGACGGACGCTTCCTGTATGCCAACCCGGCCTTGGCCAAATTCCTGAACAAAGAACCGGCCGATGTCATCGGCCGGACCTTCCGGGAGCTGGTCCCCGAGGAAGCGGCCAGGTTTCGGACCGACACCATACGGCGTGCCTTTCATGAAGGCAAAACAGTTCGCGTGGAAAATGCCGGGGGGCCGAGAGAGAATCCCCGCTACTACTCGGTAACCGTGGCCCCCATCTACGATAAAGACGGCAAGGTGGGCTCAGCCGTGACTATTGTCCGCGATATCACCGAGCGCAAGAAGTCGGAGGAGAAGCTGAAGGAGTCCTATGCCCAGGAGGTGAAACTGCGCCAGGAACTGGAAGCGGCCAACCGGGCCAAGAGCGAGTTCTATACCGGCATGTCCCATGAATTGCGCACGCCGCTCAATTCCGTCATCTGTTTTTCCGAGCTGATGGTGGACGGCGCCACCGGCGAAATCAACGACGAGCAAAGGCGCTGCCTGGAGGATATCCTAACCAGCGGCCGGCACCTGCTGGCCCTTATCGACGACGTCCTCGACCTGTCCAAGATAGAGGCCGGTAAACTCAAGCTCGGGCTGGAGAATGTGAACCTGGCTGACGTAGCGAGCGAAGCGCTAACAACCATGCAACCCATGCTGGACGAAAACCAACACCGCCTTACGTTTAACTTAGAGAAGAACCTGCCCAGAGTACGTGCCGATAAGTACCGTCTGCGGCAAGTCTTGATCAACCTGCTGAGCAACGCCAACAAGTTTACACCGCCGGGCGGCCAGATAGGCATCGAGGCGCATAGCCAGGATGGCTGGTGCCGGGTCAGCATATCCGATACCGGTATCGGCATCAGGAAAAAAGACCACCAGCGCATATTCGAACCCTTCACCCAGGCCGGCTCCCTGCCCGACAGGGTCAAAAGGGGCACCGGACTGGGTCTATCACTTACCAGGGAGTTCGTCGAGGCCTGGGGCGGCCAGATATGGATGGAGAGCGAATATGGCCAGGGCAGTAAATTCATCTTTACCCTGCCCCTGGTAAAAGAGAAAAGGTAACACCCCCGGGCCGAGGAGGCACGGCATGAAACGGGTATACGAGAATGAGAAACTAAGGGTCTTCTGGGACAGCGATAAGTGCTTTCATGCCGCTAATTGCACCCAGGGGCTGCCCGGCGTCTTCGACGTCCACAAACAGCCCTGGGTCGACGTCAATGCCGCCGATGCCCAGGAGATAAAGCGGGTTATCGACTCCTGCCCGTCGGGGGCCCTCTGCTACGAAGTGCCGGGACAGGCCGAGGAGAAGGATATCAGCATCCAGGTCTTAAAGAACGGGCCCTACAAGGTTAAGGGCGAGTGCCGGCTGCTTACGCCGGACGGCGAGGTGATACCGAGCGGCCGGGTCTTCGCCCTCTGCCGCTGCGGCCACTCCCGGAGGATGCCGTTCTGCGACGGCTCACACCTCCTGGTCAGCTTCCGGGAAATCCCCGAGGGCACCTAGAATACCGGCCACATCCAGGGGTTGCTCTAAACAGTAATAAGGGTTCCTATCATAAAGTCTCTACCAAACACCTTGAGTGCTACCTAGACGAACTGGAATGGCGGTTCAGTAACCATGATAACCCATATCTGTTTAGGGATACACTACTTAAGCTACTTCATTCCGAGAACTTGCCTTACGAAAAATTGACTTCTTGATGCGTTCATATACCTCATATACACAATCGCCACTAACTTCTATCACTCTATTCCCATCTTCATAAACCAAGTCAATATCTAGCTTATATCTCCTTGTTTGTTTGAATAGTGGCTTGTTCGGTTGCCCATATTCCAACTTATAATGAAGTGTGCCAGCAAGCGGGAATGTTCCTGTCAAATCTATTTCGGGAAGCGTTATCACTGCTAGCTTTCCGGGAGGGATTATCGTCTTGTCATTTGACTTGGGTTTTAAACGTTCACCCTCCACCTCAAGATATGTGTGGCCTGCGATAAGTTCGCATTGGATAGCCTTGTCTATTGCGTTTGATATCACTAAACCTAGTTTCAAGTTGTTGTTTTTCCAAGTATTGTCAAATTTATCAAGGGACAAAGCATATTGATATGATTCCTCAATTTTGTCAATATGCTTCTGTTTATCATAGACTATCCATCCCATAAAAAAGGCAAATGCCGAAAATCCTATTAGCGTATGATATTGATATGGCCAATTAGGGAAAAGGCCCTGTGCATCTAAAACCGTGGGAATGGCAACATTAAGACCTAGCAATGTTGCCCCTCCAGCTTGCACTATCGCTCGCCGTCCCATACCCCTATTCTACCACCACTATAGTATTTCTCAAGTATTGACAGCAGGAGCTTAAAACCTGCCTTCATCCTATCTCCCCACCCTTCTTAAAGACAGCGAATATATCGGCTAATCAGCCGGCCTGTGAGCTAAAGAAGCCAGCCAAAATAAAAGGGGAGTCCAGAGGGGCGCCAGCCCCTCTTAAAAAAATGAATTCCCCTTCCCCTTGTAGAAGTACACTATTGGCGATAAAGTTTGTGATAGGTTTTAGGAGTGGGAGGTTAGCGACACTAAAATAAGAAGTGGTATCCTTTTTGGGGGCATGCCAGTTGGTAAGAAAATGTAAAAATAACTTGCCAGTCATCATAGTTTATGCTACTACCTGAAGTAATGAAACGTATATTACTAATATCAGTTCTAGTATTCGTTGTACTGTTGGTGGGTTGCAGCCAACCTACTACTGCACCTAATACTGAGAAAGCGCCAATACCTAGTACGGGGCGTAGCGTAATAGCTACATTCGAACTTGCTAAAGCTCCGCGGGTGGGGGAGGCTGTAGACCTGACCTATACATGGGAGGTTACCAGTTCACATATTCAGCCTGTTACTAAGATATGGATAGAATTCAGAAGATATGACCCGGCGCTGTGGTATCCGTTGTGGAAAGGAGACTGTGAAAAGGATGCTTTTGAGAGATTATCCGAAAAGCCTGACTCGAATGAACCACGAGATGTTTACCTAAGGGAGATGGCCCCACTACAACCGGAGTCATTTGTTCCCCAAGAAGCCGTCGTTGTAAGTGGTAACCTTAACTGGGAAGGCCCTCCCCTGAGAGATGGAGACATAGTGCGCCTCAATGCCACCCTCAGTTTTCCTGAGGAAGGGGAGTGGCTACTTTACGTATTCTGGGCGACGGAGGAAGTCCCAAGGCAGAGATATGATGATATGAAACTTACAGTAACTAAAGAGTTCGGAATGTTTGGCTGGCCCAAAGACTACTCGTCTGGCCATGCAGGATGGCAACCACCTAATGAAGTGAAGCCTTATAGTGTCACTTTGAAGCCATCAAGAGCGCCACTTGTGGGAGAGACCTTTAAGCTAACTATGACACTCAAGTCAATCAAAGACTTAGACCAAGCTGAGGCAGGCATAGAGCTTGTGGGAATGGGAATACCCCTGGAAGAGGTATTGGTTGAAGGCAGCTTTACCTGGAATGGTAGCCTGAAAAAGGATGACCCTATAGTGCTTACCGGTACCCTTATATTCCCGAAGGCAGGTAAATATAAGATAAGGGGATACGCCCGTGCCTTACCGGATGGTCTTTATGGGTATTCAGATTCGGTATTTCTCCATGTAGGCAAGGAGGAGAGTTGGTTTGGTTGGACAGATGTTTATAGGAAGCCACATGAACCGGAATGGCCCTTTAGCTGTGCTGGGCCATGACTAGGAAGCCAGCCAATATAAAAGGGGAGTCCAGAGGGGCTATCGCCCCTCTTAAATTATAAAGTCCCCTTCCCCTTGGCAAGGGGAAGGGGATACAGGGGATGGGGTCCCCTAATTGGTAATAAAATTATTGACAATTCAAGTATTATGGAGTATATTAGCATTCGCTCGTCTACGATGAGCAGAGCCTGAATAGTTCCAGGGGGTTGTGGTGGGGTGAGGATGGAGTAAAGGCACTGGAAACTGCTTAGTAATGAGCCCCAACTGAAACCTAGTTTAGAGGAGCAAGAAAATGGAATACTTCGAGGACGATGTGCCAGATGGAGATGGACTTTGTTCAGACAACAGTTGTCCCTGCCCAGAGGTCGTAATCCCACGTGGAAAGGGGTACCTGTATATCCAACAGGAACTCGTCGATTTTCGGAGTAAATACCCGACTCTAGAATCTGCCCGGGAGGTTATGCGGCAGAGGCATGCCCAAATGCGTGCCAGCCTAGGCTCATTCTCTGGGTTCTATCGTATTGGGCCAATTATGGTTTGCGAACAGGGTGCCAAGCTTCGGAAGCTGGATTTGGAGGTAGCTGCTGCAGATGCAGAGCACTGGTGGAAAACTGGCCAAGTACCCTTGCGGGCAACACCGCTTGCCAGGGGGCCAGAGGTCTCACCGAAGGCAGAAAAGGCAGTAGTCGAACCCTCAGAAATGAAAGGCAACAATACCCAGGCAGAATCAGCGGCTATGAATTGTGCGTATCATCCCGACCGTGATGCTGTGGGGGCTTGTGTTAGTTGTGGACGTTTAGTTTGTGTCGAATGTAAGATTGAGCTTGGCGGGAAAATCTACTGTAATCCTTGTGCTGATAAGCAGTTTTCCAGTGGGCGCATAGGCGGGAAACTTGAAGCCACAGCCGGCGCCACTTTTGACGAAAATACCTCCGGTCAGGGCAGCTTGGCGGTGGTCCC
>JBDRCY010000025.1:0-55213 GCA_043821265.1 Chloroflexota bacterium | reverse complement strand
CCACCGGCTACACCACCGATTATCAGAATTCTCGGGTTGCCTGTTTTGTGCCGAAGGTTGGGTTTCATGAGCTTTACCGCCTTTCATTTTCTGCTACTGCCTTTACCGCCTCTGGGTGTAAAAGGCATATGTATTGGTAATTTAATTAGCCGGGTTATGCTTGTCAAGTTACACCGGGGTAGCGCTTGATGGCGTATCGCTTGCTCGGGTGGTATCCTATTGTACGGGATAAGTCAGCATGAATAAAGGGGGGAGCACATGGCCTACTGTAAAATAGTGCTGGAAAAGGATAATCAGATTGCTAAAATCACCTTGAATAAGCCCCAGGCCTTAAACAGTGTGGACGAAGAACTCCTGGCTGAACTCGTCTCGGCCCTTGATGATATAGAGAAGGATGAGCGTATTAATGTTGTCATCCTCACCGGGGCCGGGCGCGCTTTCTCGGCGGGCAGGGACCTAAAGGGCATACTGGAGGGGCGGGAGTGGGCAGGCGGGTCAAGATACCGGGTGCTGGAGGACTTAAGCAAGCCGGTAATAGCTGCCGTAAACGGCTATTGCTTTACCGGCTCATTCGAGCTGGTCATGTGTGCCGATATAATAATAGCCTCGGAGAAGGCCATCTTTGCCGATACCCATGCTCGCTTCGGTGTTATCCCCGGCGGAGGGCAGACCCAGCGTTTGCCCCGGCAGATTGGCCCCAGGAAGGCCAAGGAACTGATGTTTACCGGCGATATGATAACGGCCCGGGAGGCGGAACGTATCGGCATAGTAAACAGGGTAGTCCCCCCCGAGGAGCTGGAGAAGGCGGCCCGGGAGATGGCGGAGAAAATCCTTAAGAATATTCCGGAGACGATAAGGGCTATCAAGTCCCTGGTGAATAAGGGGCTTAAGACCGACCTGGCCAGCGGCCTGAAGATGGAGGCGGCGGCGCACCGGGGGCCGATATCGCCGGCCGGGGGAGGCAGAAAGAGGATATCCGACCTCTTGTGGAAGAAGTGAGCTGGACTGCCGGAGTGTCTCTTGAATAAAGGGTTTACGGCGGTTCGTATTGTTGACTTGGCACCTGTTTGTAGCTATAGTTGGCTAAATGCCGAAGATACCGTTGTTATCGCGATTAAAACCTGAAGGCGGGCTATTCTATGGCTGGGTGCTGGTAATAGCCTGCTTTTTTATCGGCACGGCGGTTATCGGGACGCGCCTCTCTTTCGGGGTTTTTTTTACACCGATACAGGAAGAGTTCCTCTTGAACCGGGCGGCAACCTCGGGAGTGGCCTCGGTCTACAATGTGCTCTGCTGTGTGTTCAGTATTCTCGGCGGCTGGACTATAGACCGGTACGGGCCGAGGGTTGTCATGTTTTCCATCGCTCTGTTTACCGGTTTGAGCCTGGTACTGAGCAGCCAGACTTCTTCCCTGTGGCAGTTATATATAACCTATAGCCTTTTACTGGCTATCGGGCACGGTCCCTGGTATATAGTGACGGTAGCCACCATGTCCCGGTGGTTTAGTAAGAGACGGGGACTGGCCATGGGCATAGCCAGCTCGGGGGCCGGCTTGGGCACATTAATTATGGCGCCGTTTGCCGCCTTCCTCATTGCCAATTTCAGCTGGCGTATCGCCTATCTGGTGCTGGGGCTAATCGCCTGGGTGGTGGCTATTCCTCTATCCCGGCTGTTTAAAAGGGACCCGCGTGAGGTCGGGGCGCTACCTGATGGGTTAAGACCGTCCTCGCCGGATAATAAGCCGGACGCCGCCGGGAATAGTCTCCAGTCGGCTGGCCTTTCCCTGCCGCAGGCACTCAGGACCAGGAGTTTCTGGCTTCTTATTTTTGTTCTGGTATGTTTGGCTTCCAATGCGTTTTTGGTATTGACCCATATTGTGCCCCGCGCCGAGGATATGGGTTTTTCGCATGAACAGGCAGCGTCAATTCTCAGCGTATTCGGCGGGACGCTTATCGTGGGCCGGATAGCGATAGGCTTTATCTCCGATAGAATGGGCCGAAGGCTGAGTGTAATCTTATGTGCTCTGCTTCAGCTTGGCGCCATGGTATGGCTGCTCGGGGCACGCCAGCTATGGCAGCTATATTTGTTTATGTTTCTTTTCGGCTTTGCCTATGCCGGTCTGGCCCCGACCATAGCGTCGCTGGTTAGCCATACCTTCGGTCTGCACCGTATTGGCTCGATAATGGGGGCGCTGGATGTCGGTTTCGGGGGTGGGGCGGCTTTGGGCCCGTTCATCGGTGGTCTCATTTTTGATGCCAGCGGTAGCTATGCTGATGCCTTTAAACTGGGGGCGGCGGTGGTGCTGGCAGCCACCCTGCTGGTAGCCCTGGTGAGGCGGGAGACGGGTGAGACCCTTGAGGGTGGATATAGCCCGGCCGGGGCCCGATAATCGGCCCAGAGTGATAATGTGGCCTGGCGGTGAATACGTCGAACTCAGCTTTTTCTGTCCAGCTTACTGATATAGTCCCTGGCCTCGGCGATCGGTATAACGCTGGCATACTTGGCATTTAGGTCAAAGAGGCTGATCTTGCGGGGAGTCTCCGCCCGGTCACCGGCGCACTCCTCGATAACGGCACAGGGGAAGCCGTACTGGCAGGCGTCGATAACGGTGGCCCGGACGCAGCCGCTGGCCACCAGGCCGCCGCAGAGCAGGGTGTCTATATTGAGTGCCAGGAGCACATTCAGTAGCGCGGTGCCGTGGAAGGCACTATAGGCATACTTGTGAATCACGATGTCATTTTCGGTGGGAGCAATCTCGCGAACTATATCGTGGCGGAACCCTATTTTTTTCATATCCTTCATGCGGGGATTTGTTCTCGTCAGGTTCCTGGGGAGGTTGGCGCCTCCGGCGGAATAGATTACGGGCACTTTCTTGGCCCGGGCCAGGGGTAGCAGCGAGGCAAACTGGCGGACAACCTCCCATCCGGCCTCGCCACAGCTTAGGGGGAAGCGCTCGATTGATTTCAGGACAGGCTCGGGCTTGTCACCGACAAAATTATAGGTGACATCTATTACTAGCAGTGCCGGGTTATTACCCAGCTCTATTCGCCCGCCCAGATGGCCGGACTTAATATATATATCCTTTTCCGACTGGCTGATAACGTCGTCCCAAATAGCCATAGGTTAATTCCTCCTTTTTCCCCAAGTATATGACAAGTATATGATAAGGAGCCTATAAAATCCATACTGTAGATTTAAATCTCCCGATTTGAGAGCCGGGGCTATATATCATTGCTCGCCGGCAGGCTCCGCCAGCTTGCTTTCACTATGAGTTATCAGTAATATGGAATGTATAGCGAGGGGGCGTATTGCAGTGGGGCCGGGGATAGCGGGGCCGGAGGCTCACCTGAGTCGTTAGATATTGAGAAGATGGAGGTATGTTATGGCGGGTTATAAGACCCCGGTGCTCTGGGTAGACCTTACCACCGGGGAGACAGGGACCAGGGTTTATAACGAAGAGGTATCGCGGCAGTACCTTGGCGGTGCTGGCCTGGCCGCTAAGATTCTCTGGGAGGAAACAAGGGCGGATACCGACCCCCTCTCTCCGGAGAATACCCTGGTATTCATGATAGGGCCGGTAACCGGCACCATGCGCTCCAGCAGCCGTTATACCGTGGCCGGCCTGTCCCCGCTGACCGGCATCTGGGGGGAGGCCCATTCCGGGGGCGACTGGGGAGATGAGCTGGGCCATACCCCCTTTAAGGGCATAGTGGTCAAGGGCAAGGCAGCAAAGCCGGTATATCTCTGGCTCCATAACGGGGAAGCGGAGCTCCGTGACGCCGGCCACCTCTGGGGCAAGGATACGTTTGAAGTAGAGGGGCTGCTTAAGCAGGAGACTGATGAGAAGGCCTGTGTGGCCACTATCGGGCCGGCTGGTGAGAGGCTGGTGAGAATTGCCTGTATTATGAACGAGGGCAAGAAGGGCAGGGCCGCTGCCAGCTGCGGTCTGGGTGCGCTGATGGGTTCCAAGAACCTCAAGGCCATTGTGGTCCGGGGCAGCCAAAAAATCCAGATGCATGATGCCGCTGGGTTCAAGGAGACCATTGACGGCATTCCCTTCAGTCCCATACAGAAGCACGAAGAGTTGGTGGAGACGCATATCACCCGCCTCGGGGACATTATGAATATCGGCGGGCCGATAAAGAACTGGCAGTTGGGGGAGTTCGAGGAGGGCAGAAAGATATTCAATGCCCTGCGTCATACCCGGCCCCTTTTCTGCCGGACCTGTCCCTATGATGATATGGAATCAAAGCAGGGCCCTGGCGGTGAGAGGCATCTCTGCTATGAGGCGGCGGGGCCTTTAGGTTCGAATTGCTTGATAGACAACGTCGAGGCACTGCAAGAGGCATATAGTATCTGTAACCGATATGGCCTGAATACGATATCCGCCGGGGGGGTCGTGGGCTTTGCCATGGAATGCTATGAGAAGGGGCTCATTACCAGGGAGGATACCGGCGGCCTCGAGCTTACCTGGGGTAATCACCAGGCGATGGTGGAGGTGGTGAGGCAGGTGGCGGAGAGGGAGGGAATCGGCGAGTTACTGGGCGAAGGGGTCAAAAGGGCTGCTGAGCGTATCGGTGGCCTGGCCTCGGAGTACGCCATACATGCTAAGGGGCTGGAATTTGCGGCGCATGACCCCCGGGCTGGCAACAGCCTGGCCATCGCCTATGCCACCTGCAATCACGGGGCATTCCATCACAATGCTGTCGGCGCCAGCCGCATGGAAAACTATATTCAGGTGGCCAAGGCCGATATCTCCTTAGATGCGCTGCGGGAGTTCGGCTATACCAAGCTCTTGGACCGCTTTGACGCCAAGGGCAAGGGGGAGTTGGTAGCCAAGACGCAGGATTGGGGCTCCATCCTGAACTCCCTGGTCGTCTGCTCGCTGGTGTTTACCCGCCGTAAGGTTCGGCCGTCGCACTTTGTGGAGCTGGTGAACTGTGTTACCGGCTGGGATATGGACTTTGCCGAGTTCATGAGGGTCGGGGAGCGCATATTCAATCTGCAGCGGATGATTAACATAAGGCGGGGCATAAGCCGGAAGGACGACACCCTGCCGCCGAGGATACTGACCCACAAGCGTAAAGACAGTGCCCCGGACGAGAGCCTGCCCAATCTGGGACTGATGCTCAATGAATACTATCGGTACCGGGGATGGAGTGAGGAAGGTATACCCACCCCTCAGAAACTGGCCGAACTGGGCCTGGGTAAGTTAAGGACATAGCTGGTGGGTCTTCGCTTTCCGTATTCGTGTTATAGGTATAAGTGTACCGGCATATATTTATTCGTCGTCAGTGGTGTAGTAGATTAGTTCCCTGGTGTTTTTCGGTTTCAGTACCAGCCGGCTGCGGCCGATAATATCCGGGGGCGCCGCGGTAACATCGGCTATTTGGGCGAATACGTCGGGCAGTGGCTCGCCCTGATGTGGCTGCCTTTTCTGCCATAGTTTGAGGGCCTTCTCCGCATCCCAGCGTACCACCGCCATCTTGGGTTGTGCGGGTATAAAGACAACAGCCGGGTCGGTGATGGCCTCCCGGGGCATGTCCTCGAGCCTTCTCAGGTTGCCGTATTTCTCCCTCAGTTCACTGATGGGGCCAAATTCCAGCGCCCGCATCGGGCAGCTCAACACGCAGATGGGGGCCAGTCCCTCCTCAAGGCGGTCGAGGCACATGTTGCATTTGGACATCTTCACGCCGGCTTCATCGCCCTCGAACTGGGGGACGCCATAGGGGCAAGGCTGTCCAGCACTTCCGGCTTCCCTGGCACCTGGCGCTATCTACCAGGACCGCCCCGTATTTCGCCTCCTTAGAGATAGCCCCGCTGGGGCAGGCCTTTTCACAGACCGGGTTCTGGCAGTGGTAGCAGGTAATGGCCAGGTGATGAAGTCGCGTATGGGGGAAATTACCCTTCTCCCATTGGTAGACCCGCATCCATTTGATGGGGCCGGGTGGTATATCGTGCCACTGTTTACAGGCGATAAGGCAGGCATTGCAGGCGATACAGCGGCTCTGGTCGAATAGGAAACCGTGCTGGGTCATGGCTGCTTACCCTCTTTTTCAATCTGGACCAGGGTGCTGGCCTTGGCGGTGGTGGCCAGGCTCAGGGAGTCCCCGCCGAGCAGGGTGGCCGAGGCCGCCCCCCGGTCAACGCCGGACTCATCCGGGTCGTACTTGCCCCCGTGGGGTATGACGGCTACCCCCGGCAGCACCCTTGAGGTGACATAGGCCGGCATAACCGTCTTGCCCCGGTCGTTATAGACCCTGACCATATCGTCATCCCTTATGTCTCTAGCCCGGGCATCGGCCGGGTTTATCCAGACCCGGTGCCGGTAAACATGCTCTCTGAGCCAGGGAGTATCCCAGGGCCAGGAGTGAATGCGGTGCCGGGGGTGCGGGGTTAGCAGCATTAGCGGGTACTCCTTTACCAGCGGGTCGTCCATGCCTCTAATACCGGGCCGGTAGACTGGCAGCGGCGGCATGTCGCCCCAGTCGCTGGGCAGGTAATAGTAGGGGCGGCCAAAGGAGTCGAGATGCTCGCCCTTACCCCGGTTGGCCTCATCGGCGATATAGTGGGTATAGATCTCTATCTTGCCTGATGAGGTCGGGAAGGGTTTACCCTCTTTTATCTGCTCGTCGTAGCCGGTATGGGGCACCTTCTCTATCTCCTCGCAGTTAATGAATTTACCCCGGGTAAAGTCCTCCCAGGAGGGGACAGTGATATCTCGCTGCTTATAGTGGTCTACCACCGTCTGATAGCAGTCTCTTAAGTATCTTTCCCAGTCCCGGTCCCAGTTTTCGTCGGTGGTGTAGTAGCGGAAATAGCGCTGGGGGTCTATGCCCAGCTTCTGGGCCAGCTTGACATGAATCCAGATATACGACTTGGTCTCCCCCGGTGGTTTTACCGGGCCGGGGATATAGTTGACGCTGTCCCATCCCCCCAGCCAGCTCTTGGCAATATCCCGCTCTTCCCACAGCCAGTCCCGTACCGGCAGGATGATGTCGGCATATCTCGCTGAGGGGGTGATATTGCCCTGCATGGTGGCGATAAAGTCCATTCTCTCCAGGGCCTGCAGCTGATAATTGGCCGATTCGGTTACCGTCACCAGGAAGTTTCTGTCATATGCCCCCAGCGTGCCCCACAGGAGCACCCGGGGGTTGAAGTCCTTGACCACGGAGCGGTCAGCCTTCCACCCCACCATTCTGATATAGTCGTCCTCGCCCAGTTCCCCGCTCTTTACCTTATCCCGTAGCAGGACTGCCTGGGCCCAGTAATCGTAGCGGTGCACCTTGGGGACCTGGTAGTCGCCGCCCGCCCCCCAGGGTACCCGGAACGGGATATGCCGCCAGGGGCCGATGAAGAAGGGCGGTCCGCCTCCCGGCGTGCCCCAGTACCCTAGCATGGCCTGCAGGGCGGCGAATGCCTTCGCCGTCTGTTCGCCGTGGCTCCGGCGGTTCATGCCCCAGGCATACCACAGCCATGACGGCCTGGTGGTCGCCACCAGGTGGGTCAGTTCCCGGATGGTCTGGGCCGGTACGGCGCACCTCTCTTCTGCCCACTCCGGCGTCTTGGGGATGCCGTCATCGTTACCCAGTAGGTATTCTCGCCATTTCTCGAACCCGACCGGCTCGACGTATTTAGCGACGAATTCCTTGTCCCACAGGTTATCGCTTAGGAGGACATGGGCCATGGCCAGGAACATGGCATGGTCTGTCCCCGGCCTGATAGGTATCCACTGGTCGGCCAGTGTCTCGGCGGATACGGTGTATCGGGGGTCGATGATAATAACCCGTTTGCCCCTTTCCCGGCAGAGTTTTATAAACCAGGCCAGCTGGAAGGAGGGGCCGGTAACCTTGGTTACGCTGGGGTTGAGGCCCCAGAGGACGAGGAGTTTCGAGTTGGCCAGCATATCTGCCGCTGAGCTCCCCCCGATGTGGGGGACCCTCACCGCCTTCCGTCCCGCTATCAGGGCGGCGTCCCCGGCCATGAGGTGGGCCATCAGCTGTGTCGCCGGGAACGAGGCCTTGCCCCAGGCCTCGACGCCGCCTCCCCACATCTGGAAGAGGCGCAGCAGTTGCGGGCCGGGGCGCCAGACGGTCATGATAGAGTAGGGGCCGTATTTCTCCCGGGCGGCCCTCATCTCGTCGGCTATGGTGGTCAGGGCCTCTTCCCAGGATATCCTTAGGTATTTTCCTTCCCCCCTCCTGGTATTGGGGGCCCGTTTCAGGGGATACAGGACCCGGTCCGGCGGGTTGTAGTAGCGGTGAAAGGCCAGCCCCTGGGGGCACGGTCGGCTCTGGAGCCGGTTCTTTAAGAGGTCGTCCTCGGAGGTTACGGCATCCTCTCTGCCGACACCGGTGTTATAGCGGTCGTCGGGTTCAACCCTGGTTACCACCCCGTCTTTTAAGTGGGCCTTAATAACACAGTGGACACCGCCGCCGCAGTTGGCGAAACAGCCGGTATAGAAGGTGGTCTCGTCTGAGTGGCTACCCATAATATTGTCTCCCCCGCTTTCGGTTCTTTAAGGCAATTCCCGCTGCGACGGTGAGTGGTAAAGATTAGGCTTATGATAGCATTTATCGCTGGTTTGTCAAGGCCCTCAGTCGAATGTAATGGGTATATCTTTCTCCCAGCCCGGTGGCGGGGGATAGTAGATACTCGCCGGGCAGATACTGGTCCCATAGGCCCTTTTCAGGTCGACCATAATCTCGGCCATCTTTATTTCGGCGGCGATTACATCCACTACCGGGGCTCCGTCCACCCGGCCAATGCCCTGCGCCGTCAGGAAGGCGGAGCCGCTGGTGCAGGCCACTATGAGCGCCTCGGCGCCGTCCTGGCTTACCGCCCGGCTCATTTCCGTGGTCAGGGCCCGGGTCAGCTTATCCTGTTCCTTACTGTGCATCATCTCGAAGGCGGCCGCATCGGTCAGCCCCGCCGGGCATCTTACGCTGGCCAGCCTCTCCCCCAGCCCGTAGCCACGGACGGTATTCTCGATGACGGGGGCCCACTTCGGGTCCAGGACGATGATGGAGAATTTGTTGCCCAGGGTACAGGCCAGCAGCGTTGCCGATTCGGCAGGTGCTACCACGGGTATGTTAACCAGGGAGCGGGCTTCTCGGAGGCCCATGTCGGAGGCGCAGCCGATAATAAAGGCGTCGTAGCCCTTTCTCTCGGCCTCATAGGCCCGCTCTACCATGGCCAGGGCGTTGTAGGCCCCGGTATAGGGTGTAGCCGAGTGCTTATAGCCTCGCCTTAAGGAGGCCAGGTCAACCGTTGTCCCCGGCCGGGCCACCGCCTCTATTATCTGCCGGTATCGGGCCCACGATGGCTTGGGGCCTTCCCCGGGTGTCGGGCCGGAGTACATTATGCTAAGGGGTGCCGCTTTTTTTTTAACCATATCACCCTCCTTTATTGATATAGGGCTTTGCCTCTTATTACTGGTGTCGGGCTGTATCGGTCGGTGCCGCCAGGTTTCTGGGTACGGGTAGGGTTATTACCGATATTACGGCAATAACGAGCAGTCCGGCAAAAAAGAACCATATACCTTGGTAGCTGCCCAGTCTATCGTACATCCATCCGCCCAGGTAGGGGCCGATGATACCGCCCAGCCGGCTTATACCCACGGTTAGACCGAGGATGAGACCGATATTGCTTCTGCCGAAATATACCCTCCCTATTGTGGCCCTCGTTATATTGCTGCCGCCGTACCCGGTACCGAAAAAGACCAGGAAGGGTACCAGCAGATAGATGCTGGCGCTGGCAGCAAGGTCGAAGAGGAGCATACCCAGTCCCATTAAGGCAAAGGATATCAGGGCCACGCGCCTTCGGTCTGTTCTATCGGCCAGCCACCCCAGGCCCAGGCGGCCGCTGATGCTTATTAGCGGCATGGCCATGGCCACCAGGCTGGCCCGGTAGCGGGCGACGCCGATACTTTCCAGGTAAGGCATTATGTGGAATACGGTGGTGCTTAGTACCATTACGTGTATTAAAAAGGCCACCGCTATGCGCCAGAAGGTGCTGCTCTTTAAGGCCTGTCCTATCGTAATCCTGGCTTCGGGGGTAGGCGCTGGCCCCTTTGCTGTATTGGCGGTCGGGTTTTCTGTCTGCCCGTCGGGTAAATAACCGTACTGTTCGGGCTTGTGCCTGAACAATAGCGATAGCGGCAGCACGACGACTAACAGGCCCACGGCGATGATAACCAGCGTGGTGCGCCAGTTGTATATATCGATGAGTCTGGTGATTACCGGCGTTAGCAGGCCGCCGAAGCCATAGCCGCAAACGGCTATGGCGCTGGCTATCCCTATTTTACTGCGGAACCAGTGGCCGATGGTGGCTATCGTCGCGGTCAGGCTGCTGCAGCTGGTGCCGATAGCCATCAGGGCAAAGGCCCCGTAGAAAACGGCCAGGGACGTGGCCCTGCTCAGCAGGATTATCCCCCAAGCCCCGATTAGCGTCCCGCCGAATATGATGCGTCTTGGCCCCCAGCGGTCAATAAGAAAGCCGACGAGGGGGGCCAGCAGTCCGGTCTCCATGCCGCGTAGCGAGGAGGCCAGTGAGACCTGCTGATAGTTCCAGCCCATCTCGCTCACTATGGGGCTGATGAAGGCGGTAAAACTGTAAAAGCTAGAGCCGCCGACATAGAAGGAGATGAGAAAGGCGGCGATGACAATCCACCAGCCGAAGAATACCTTGGGGGGCTTGTACTTCCAGGGCATCATTTGATAGAACTATACCATATTATCAGCTTTATAGCCGAACCGGGCCTGCGATTATCCCCGCCGGGTCGTCCGCATTCTAGCCCTTGAGATATTCCCGGTCTCAGGCGTGATGCTTGACAAGAGTCCGGGGTAAAGCTATATTCGCTATCAGTAGCCGGTGATTGGGGTATTATGATGGATGAGCCAGGTAAAGCAGAGACTATGCTGGGGCCGTATCGGGTCCTGGACCTGACTGACGAGAAGGGCGTCTTTTGTGGTGCTCTCCTGGGCAGCCTGGGTGCCGACGTCATTAAGGTGGAGCCGCCCGGCGGCGACCCGGCGCGAAACATCGGCCCCTTCTATCATGATGAGCCTGACCCGGAGAAGAGTTTATTCTGGCTGGCCTATAACGTGAACAAGCGGGGCATCACTTTAGGTATTGAAACAATTCGGGGTAAGGAACTGCTTAAGCGATTGGTTAAAACGGCGGATGTGGTCGTGGAATCGTTTAAGCCGGGGTACATGGATAAACTGGGCCTGGGTTATAGCGAGCTGGAGAAGGTAAATCCCCGGATAATCATGACCTCTATCAGCCCCTTTGGTCAGACGGGGCCCTATAGGGACTATAAAGGGTCAGACCTGGTCTGCTGGGCCTTGGGTGGCCTGCTGGGGATGAGCGGTGACCCCGATAGGCCGCCGGTGTCTATTAGCCACATACCATCCTCCTTCCTCCTGGCCGGTTATGACGGTGCCTGGAGTGCGGCTATGGCCCTTTACTGGAGGCGGTCATCGGGCCAGGGGCAGCACCTCGATGTCTCCATCCAGGAGAGCGTGGACATGATGACCTTCTATTCCCATGAGAAGTGGTGGGTATCGGGGGAGGAATACGACCGGATGGCCTCCGGTTTTAAGGTGCCGGTGAGCGGGGTGCTGCTGCGGCGGCTGTGGGAGGCCAGGGATGGCTACATTGCCTTCTTCCTCTTTCCCGGTGAGCAGGGGAGGTATCGCAACCCCCTGATGGTTAAGTGGCTGGACGATGAGGGGATGGCGGATGACTTTTTGCGGGGGATAGACTGGCTCAAGCAGGACTGGGGCTATTGGAGCCAGGCCTCGCAGGAGGACGCCGACCGCCAGGAGGCCTATTTCGACCGCTTTTTTAAATCGAAGACCACGGCCCAACTGCTCGAGGAGGCCATTGCCCGGCGCATCCAGCTGCACCCCATGTCCACCCCTAAGTCCGTTCTGTCTCATCCGCAGCTGGTGGCCCGGGGCTTCTGGCAGGAGATAGAGCATCCCCAACTGGGCGCCACCCTCTCCTATCCCAGCCGTGTTTTTACCGCCTCGGAGGCGCCGTGTAAGCTGTGGTGCCGGGCACCCCTCATCGGGGAGCACAACCATGAGCTTTACCGGGAGGTGGGTCTATCCGGCGAGGAGCTGAGCGCTTTGCAGAAAGACGGGGTAATCTGATTGAAAATTAACAGGAAACCACTTGATGGTGTAAATGTCCTCAGTTTCTGCTGGCGTCTGGCCGGCCCGATGAGCAATACCATCCTGGCGGCCTACGGGGCCACCGTGGTCAAGGTGGAAACGGCGACGAGATTGGATACCCAGCGGGACGTATCCCCGTTTATCGGCGGGGTGAAGTCCCATGATAGGGCTACCGGCTTTCTGTTTATCAACTCCGGCAAGCTGGGCATAACCCTTAACCTGAAGCACCCCAAGGGGATGTCGGTGGCCAGGAGGCTGATAAAATGGACTGATGTGGTGATTGAGAACTTTGCCGGGGGGGCTATGGAGCGGATGGGCCTGGGCTACGAGGTGTTAAGGGGTATAAAGCCCGATATTATTATGCTCAGTTCCTGCCTCTACGGCCAGACGGGCCCCATGGCTACCGTGCCCGGGTATGCCGAGCCGCTTACGGCGGCAACCGGGCTGCCCCACCTCACCGGTTTCCCCGACCAGCTGCCGCAGTTCCCCGGCTTCGGTTTTACCGACCCGGTAGCCATGAGGGCTAACGCCTTGGCCATCGTCTCCGCCCTGGACTACCGGGAGCGGACGGGCAAGGGGCAGTACATCGATGCCGCCCAGCTGGAGACAACCGTTCCCTTTATGGGGCCGCTGCTACTCGACTACCAGGCCAATAACCGGGAGGCGGGGAGGATGGGCAATAGGTCGAACTACGCCGCTCCCCACGGTGTCTATCGCTGCCGGGGGGAGGACAGGTGGGTGGCTATCACCGTGTTTAGCGATGAGGAGTGGCGGGGCTTCTGCCGGGCTATAGGCTCTCCGGAGTGGACTCAGGACCCGGCACTGGATACCGCCGCCGGCCGGCTGGAGAACGTGGACAGGCTGGACGACTTGGTCGGGGAGTGGACGCAGGTGCGTACTGCCCGGGAGGTGATGGAGCTGTTGCAGGGGGCGGGGGTGGCCGCCGGCATGGCCTCGCATGCCGGGGAGCTGGATAACGACCCTCAATTAAAACACCGCCATTTTTACTGGGAGCTGGAGCATCCCAGGATAGGGGCTTTCTCCTTTAGCGGTATGCCGGTGCATATGTCCAAGACGCCCTATGAGATAAAGTTTGCCCCCGGCCTGGGGGAGCACAATGAATACGTATATACCAGGCTCATTGGCATGTCGGACGAGGAGTTCCACCAGCTACTGGCGGAGGGGACCTTCGAGTGAGAGGCGCATCGGATATGGGCGAGACGGTAATCACCAATTGCTGCTGGCATGACTGTCCCGGGCGGTGCCTGCTCAGGGTGCATGTTAAGGACGGCGTGATTGTTAGAATAGAGACCGATGACGGCGCGGAGCCGCAGTTAAGGGCCTGCGCCCGGGGTCGCGCCCAGCGGCAGCGGGTATATGCCCCGGACCGTTTGCAGTACCCGATGAGGAGGGTTGGTCCCAGGGGCGAGGGCAGCTTTGAGCGGGTCGGCTGGGACGAGGCCCTGGATGAGGTGGCCTCCCAGCTTAAGAGGATCAAGGAGCAGTACGGGCTGGGGGCAGTTATCAACCTGCAGTATGCCGGCAATCAGGGGAGCATACAGTCGTCGGCGGTGGGGAGGCTGCTCAACAAGTTCGGCGGCCACCTGCAGCACTGGGGTGGCGCTTCGGCGGAGGCGGACCTGTGGGCCTCCCGGGCCACTTACGGCACGACCTTTACCGGCCACACCTGTGAGGACCTGCTCAATTCCCGCCTGATTATACTGTGGGGCAAGAACCCGGCGGAGCTGATATATGGCGATAATACCACCTATCACCTGGCCCGGGCCAGGGAAGCGGGGGCCAGGGTCATCTGCGTTGACCCCCGGTTCACCGATTCCGCCGCTGTCTTCGCCGACCGGTGGATACCCATTCGTCCGGGCACCGATACCGCCATGCTGGTGGCTATGGCCTACGTGATGATAACCGAAAACCTGTATGACCGGGATTTCATTGCTACTTATACGGTGGGCTTTGACAGGTTCAAGGACTATGTGCTGGGCATAGAGGACGGTGTGGCCAAGACCCCCCGGTGGGCTGAGGCCATCACCGGCGTTGGGGCCGATGCTATCGTCGGCCTGGCCCAGGAGTATGCTGCCACCCGGCCAGCGGCCTTGATTAACGGCTACGGCCCGGGGCGTACCGCTTACGGCGAGCAATACCACCGGGCGGCCGCTACCCTGGCGGCGATGACCGCTAATATCGGTATCCACGGTGGCAATCCCGCCGGCCGTGGCTTTCCACCCACCATGGCCACGGATTCGCTGTCATCCGGCGTCCTGCCCCGGGGCAGGAACCCGCTCAGCGCGGGTGCCCCCCGTGGTATCTCGACCAGCCTGGACAGTGCCCTGAAAAGCACCCAGCGAGTCCTCCAGTGCAAGATATACGATGCCATTTTACAGGGCAAGTCCGGTGGCTATCCTAGCGATATTAAGATGGTCTGGGTGAACTGTGGTAATACCCTGAACCAGTTCCCCAATATCAACAAGGGGGTCGAGGCCTTTAAGAAGCTGGAGTTTATCGTCGCCCAGGAGCAGTTTATGACGGCGACAGCCCGGTTTGCCGATATCCTGCTGCCGGTGGTCACCAATTTCGAGGCCAACGATTTTCATTCCGCCAAGTTTTCCTGCCCCTATTATATCTATTCCAGCCAGGCCATCGAGCCGCTGTATGAAGCGAAGTCCGATTTTCAGATCTGTGCCGAGCTGGCCCCCCGGCTGGGCATTAATGATTACTCCGAGAAGGCACCGGACGAGTGGCTGCGCGAGATTGTGATGGCCAATCCTGGCGTGCGCCAGCACGTAGCGGGCTTCGATGCCTTCCGTAAGGAGGGTGTCTTAAAGGTACATCCGCCCGAGCCGGCTATCTCCTTCGAAAAGGAGATAGCCGACCCCGGGAATAACCCCTTCCCCACGCCCTCGGGTAAGATTGAGATATACTCACAGCGTGTCGCCGACATAAACGACCCGGGAATGCCGCCTATTCCACGTTATATTGAGACCTGGGAGGGACGTAATGACCCGCTGGCCGAGAAGTATCCTCTGCAGCTTATTACCCCCCATGCCAAGATGCGGGCACACTCGAATTTCGACAATATTCCCTGGGCCAAGGAGCTGGAGCCGCAGCAGGTGTGGCTAAATACTGGCGATGCCTCGGCCAGGGGAATCGGTGACGGGGACGAGGTACGGATATTCAATGACCGGGGTGAGATTATTATCGCGGCTAAGGTTACCGAGAGAATCGTGCCCGGTGTGGTCAGTATCAACCAGGGGGCCTGGTACCGGCCGGATAGCAGCGGGGCCGATAGGGGCGGCTGCCCCAATGTGCTCACCAGGGACGAGCACTCGCCCGCCGGGGGATGGTGCACTCACACCGCCCTGGTGCAGGTAGCCAGGTATGAGGGGAAGTAGTATGCAGATGGGGTTCTATTTTGACCAGACGCGCTGTATCGGTTGCCATAGCTGCGTGGTGGCCTGTAAGGACTGGCATGACGTGCCCGCCGGCCCGGCCAGCTGGCGGCGGGTGCTCCCCGTTGAGAGGGGCGAATTCCCCCACCTGTTCCTGGCTTTCCTCTCTACCGCCTGTTACCATTGTGCCCGGCCGGCCTGTCTTAGTGCCTGTCCCGTGGGCGCTATCAGCAAGAGGGCCCAGGACGGCATAGTGGTGGTTGACCGCGAGTTATGCCTGGGGAAGGATAGCTGTACCTTCTGTCTGGATGCCTGCCCCTATGAGGCGCCCCAGTTCGGGGCCGAGGAAGATGCCAGGATGCAGATGTGCGACCTGTGCCTTGACCGGCTGGCCGAAAATAAATCTCCTATCTGCGTGGCTGCCTGTACCATGCGGGCGCTGGACGGGGGCCCTCTGGAGGAACTGGAAGCAAAGTACGGCTCCGATAAGGAAGCAGCGGGGTTTACCTGCGTGGCTGCTCTTCAGCCCTCGATAGTGGTAAAGCCGAGGGTCATCCCGGATGGTCTGCAGGCCCCTGCAGGGGGTGAGTAAAATGACCGAGTGGTATGGCTGGGCCGGAACGATATTAGAGGTTAATCTGACCACCGGCGAGATTGTCAAAACGCCGCTGGACCGGGAACTGGCTGCCAAGCATATCGGCGGCGCCGGGCTGGCGGTAAAGATACTCTACGACGAGGTTGAGCCCGGTACCGACCCGTTGGGGCCGGATAATATACTGATGGTCACTCAGGGGCCCTTAAGCGGCACTACGGCGCCGTCGAGCGGGCGCTACGACATAATCACCAAGGGGCCGCAGACCGGCATTTATTTGCGCTCTAACGGCGGCGGCTTCTTCGGCCCGGAGCTGAAGTGGGCCGGTTACGACCTCATCATCTTTCGCGGCGCCTCCAAGAAGCCGGTCTATTTGTGGATAGACGACGACCAGGTGGAGCTGAGGGACGCCGCCCATCTATGGGGCAAGGATACCTGGGTGACACAGGACATGATACGAAAAGAGCTGGGCGACGAGGAGATACAGACCCTTAAAGTAGGCCCCTCCGGGGAGAATATGGGCTTTTCCGCCTGCGTCATCGGTGATTTGGGACGGGCTGCCGGTAAGGCCGGCGGTGGTGCGGTATGGGGTTCCAAGAAGCTGAAGGCGGTAGCGGTGCGGGGTACGAAGGGGGTAAATATCGCCCGCCCCGATGAGTTCCTTAGGTTATCCTTAGAGAAGACCAGGGGGATTGAGAGCGACCCGATGTATGCTGTCGCCAGCCGGTACGGGACGCCGGGCTTTGTCTCCGACCCCATAGTGAAATCGGGCTTTGTGCCCGGCTTCGACCCTAATGGTTTAAGCTCGGAGGAGATGTGGAAACGGGGGCTGTGGGACAAGAGCCTGGCCTGCTTCGGCTGTCCCGTTCACTGCGACCACTATTATTCGGTCAAGGAGGGCAAATATAAGGGTACCACCGGTGCCGGCCTGGAGGGCAACGGCGTTGTCTATGGCAGCTACCTGTTCAAGATAGATAACCCCGCCTTTGACCTGAAGGCCAATACGTTGTGTAATCAACTCGGCCTGCATGTGAATAACCCCGGCTGCGCCATCAACTGGGCCATGCAGCTGTGGGAGGACGGCATCATCACCAGGGAGGATACCGGCGGTCTGGAGCTTACCTGGGGTAACGAAGAGGTGGTGCTGGAGTTGATGCATCAGATGGCCCGCCGGGAGGGCTTCGGTGCCCTGCTCGACGAATATCCCGTGCGGGCAGCCGAGAGGCTGGGCCGGGGTTCGGAGAAGTATATCAGCCATAACAAGGGGATGACCGCCCGCGGTTTCGGTATATCGGGCGGTGTCGAGGTTACCCTGGCCTTTGCCACCTCCACCCGGGGGCACGACCACCTGGTGGGTAAGCCGCCCTTCGCCTCGCGTATCTCGGGGATTAATCTGATGCAGTCCATAGGGGCCAGGATTTTCCCCGATATGGCCGACCCCAAGGAGCTCCTGGATGCCCTGGCCAAGTTCGGCCAGGAGCGCTATGGCGATAAGCAGCTGGTCTTGGAGAACTGGTGGGCCACGCCGCAAAAGGCCCGGCTGGTATACGACTCGGAGCATATCTGTGCCCTGTGCGATTCGACGGGAATCTGCAAGATACCCTCGCAGTTTACCTTCTTTGCCTCGGGTTACCATCTGGAGGACTTCGCCAGTCTCTTATCGGCCGCCACCGGGGTTGACTTTACCCCTGAGGATACGGAAAAGGCCGCCGAGCGCCAGATGCTCATCGAGCGCTGCTTCAACGCCAGGGAGGAGATAAGGCGCCGGGACGATTATCCCTGGGCCTTCCGCTGGCAGAGGGAGCACGGAGAACCCCATCCCCGTAGAAAGGACATAAAGTTCCCCATTACACTGGAGGACTATGATAGGGTGCTCGACGAGTACTACCGGCTGCACGGCTGCGACCCGGAAACAGGAATTCCCACCCGGGAGAGACTGGAGGAGTTCGGCCTGGGTGATGTGGCCCGGGACCTGATAGAACGGGGGGTAATCTCCGCCGAAAAGGTCGCAGAGAGGTAATACGCGGGCTATTATTACCGGCGGTGGCACCTTAGCTTGAAGGGTAATTCCTAAATCAGGCGGGCCAGTCCGTAGGCCTCCCACATGGCGTTAATTATCTTGCGCGGCTCCACCACGTCGCCGATAGCGTAGATTTCGGGCCCTTTGTCCTTTAATGCCTCCGCGAGCTTACTATCAGACCTTAGACCTATAGCCAGCACCACGGTATCGGCCTTCAGGGGGCGCTCTTTGCCGCTCTTACCGGCCACGATGACGCCGTCGTCGGTTATCTCCCGGACGGTGGTCCCGGTCAGCACCCTCACCTTGTTATCGGCCAGGAGTTTCAGGAAGTGGGCCCGGCTGATACTGACCATGTCGCCTATGATGCTGTCCAGTATCTCTATGACGGTTACCCTTTTACCCTTTTGTGCCAGGTGCAGCGCCACCTCGGTGCCGATGAGGCCGCCGCCGATGACCGCTACCGATTTCCCCGCCTCTTTCCTGCCCAGAATCAGGTCAATGGCCGTGACCACGTGCTTCTTCTTCACACCGGGGATTTCGGGGATGATGGGCCCGCTGCTGCCGGTGGCGATGAAGACGGCTTCGGGGTTCATCTCAAGAATCAGCTCGGGGCTAGCCTCCTTATCGAGTTCGATGTCTACTCCCAGCTTTTCCAGTTGCCTGGGCAGATACTCCATCAGTAGCCGGAAATCGGCCTTGAAATCGGGTAGTGAGGCGGTTACCAGGTTGCCTCCCAGGCTATCGGTTTTCTCCCACAGGGTGACCTGGTGGCCCCGCTGTGCCGCTACTATGGCGGCCTCCATTCCCCCCGGTCCGCCCCCGACCACCAGCACCGTCTTGGGCCGCTCTGCCGGCTTCAGGGCGAGCTCCTGCTCGTTACCCGCTGCCGGGTTCACGGTGCAGCTGATGGGTTTGCGCTGCCTGGTCATGCCCAGGCAGCCCTCCATGTCGCCAATGCAGGGGCGGACGTCTTCCAGTTGCCCCGCCTCTACCTTGTTGGCCCATTCCGGGTCGGCCAGCAGTGGTCTCCCCAGGGCAACGAAGTCGGCCTTGCCTTCCGCTATTACCTTCCCGGCCAGGTCCGGGCGTCCCAGCTTGCCCTCGCTGATAACCGGCACACTGACCACCTGCTTTAGCCGCTGGGCCAGCACTACATTGCAGCACTGCGGTTGGGTGACCGGCGGGATGTACCAGTAGGGGGTCTCGTAGCAGCCGGCATCGATATCGAAGGCAGCTACACCTGCCGCTTCCAGTTGCTGGGCTATCTCCAGCCCCTCCTCGACCGTTCGTCCACCATCCAGGTAGTGGGTAAGGCCGTATTTGAAGATTATGGGGTAGTCCTGGCCGGCCCCCCTCTTTATCGCCTCAATTACCTCGATAACGAAGCGGAGGCGGTTCTTGAGGCTGCCACCGTACTGGTCGGTTCGCTTATTCCAGAGGGTAGTCATAAACTCGTCGAGGATATAGCCGCAATGGCAGTTTATCTCGATAGCGTCCACCCCGGCGTCTTTGAGCAGGCGGGCGCTGTATTCGAAGGCATCTACGCATCGCTTAATCTCCGCTACGCTCAACTCGCGGGTCAGGACGTTGGGGTCCCAGACCAGGGGTAGCGGGGATGGCCCGGCGGCACCGCATTTCTGGGCCAGGACCAGGGGTACACAGCGCCCCTGGCCGGGGGAAAGGGCTATGGCCAGCTTGGCCCCGTAGCCGTGCACTGCCTCTGCCAGTTGCTTGAGCCAGGGCATGTGTTTATCGCTATCGAAGATGATAGCGGAGGGGGCCTCCTGGAACTCGCGGTGCACTAGGAAGGAGCCGCTGGTTATCATGCCTACCCCACCCTTGGCCCGGAGGGCATGATACTCTATACCGCGCGGCGAAAGTATCCCCTCCTCGGTTATCAGCCCCGTGGGGTGCATGGCCGCCATAACTATGCGGTTCTTCAGGGTGAGGTTGCCTATCTGGCCCGGCTCGAATAATTTCATCCTGGCCGTCTCGAGGTCATCGGGACCACCCCCCGCCACCAGGTGCTCGTAGGCTATCCAGGGTGGATAGCGGAAGCTTATCAAGCGGGGGTGAGGCAAAGGGCGACATAGTTAATATTGCCATTTCTTCCACCTCCCAACTACGCTATTAACCCCTTCTCGCGGGCGCGGGTGACTATCTCCGGCTCCGTCCACCACTTCTCGATGCCCAGGTCCTCGCACACCGCCTCGGCGGCGAGGTAGCCCGAGCCCAAGAGGACGCAGCCGCCGGGATAGGTGCAGGCACCGCCCATGAACAGGTGTTCGATGGGAGAACGGTGCTGGGAGCAATACTCGTTCGGTCTCATGAAGCCCATCTGCAGGGGGTGGTATTGCCCCTGCTTGAACGAGCCCTGCACCATATCGGCATACTTATTCTCGATATCGGCCGGCGTGGAGATGTAGTGGTTGCGCACCTTATCTTCGGTGATATTGGGGGCATATTGCTGGATAGTAGCCAGCGTCCGCTGCAGTTGCTCCTGTCGGAACTCGTACGAGTACCACTTATCGCTCCCCTCCTTCAGGTTGTAGGGGGCCATCTGGGTGGTATGTCCGGTGTGTTTTCTGGGGGGGGCCGGGCTGGGGTCATGCCGGCTGGGGATGGACAGGGTAATACCCCTTTTCTCGGGTAGCTCCCCCCGGCCTATGGCCTCATAGTGCGCGATGAATTCCTCCGGGTGTTCCAGCCCCAGCAGGTACATAAAGGCGTCGTTAATCTCCGGGTTGTCCCTGGCGGCGGCAAACTCCGGTGCCTCATCCAGGGCCAGGTGCACGCCCAGCAAACTCCAGTGCTCCCATTGCCACAGCTTTATCCCTTCCACGAACTCCTCGTCTAGGTTCTCTGCCCCCACCAGTTTGAGGAAGGTCTGATGGGTATCGATGGTGCTGACCACAGCCTTGGCGGCCTCATAGACCCGCCCATCATCCAGCTCTACGCCGGTGGCCCGGCCGTCACTGACGATAATACGCTTTGGCCGCACCGCTGTCCGCAGGCTGCCCCCGTTCTCCAGGATTACCTTGATGAGCGCCTGCGCCAGCATGTGGGAGCCGCCGGCGCACATACGGTAGTTGGTGGCCCGGTTAATATAGAGTGGAATAAGATACCCCAGCCCGGACTGTTCCGGGTCCAGCCCCCACTGGCAGGCGACCTGGAGTATCAGCGACCGGACATACTCGTTCTCGAATAGTTCGAAAACCAGGTCTTTGGGGGTCTTCTCGGCCAGCTCGCTCATCTCCCGGCCCAGCTCGGTCTGTTCCAGGTTGGCTGCCTGCTCGATGGTGGGCACTGCCTGCACATAGGTGGCCGGGCCGACGAACTCGTCCACATATCGCTGATAACGGTGGTATATCTCCCGGTAGCTATCGCTGTCACGGGTGGAGAACCGGGCTATGGATTCGCAGCTCTTGTCCACATCGCTATAGAGGCACAGGCATCTCCCGTCGGCCAGGGGCATGGCGAACTGCAGCGGTGGATAGATGTGTTTGAGGCCGTATTTAGTCTCCAGTTCGAGGTCGTTATAGGGGGGAGCGTAATCGACCATCATCATGTATATGGCGTGGGTGTTGATATAGAAATGGGGGGTGCCGACTACCTCCTCGGTAGCCAGCCCGCCGCCCATTTCGTAGCGGCGCTCCAGCACCAGCACCTTCTGCCCGGCCTTGGCCAGGTAGGCGCCGGCTACCAGCCCGTTGGGACCGCCGCCGATAATGATAACGTCATACTGGTTCATGGCTTCTCCTTTTTTATGAAACTAATAGGGTCGTCCCTTTTCCTCCCACGGCTTGGGTAGCCCTAAGTCTTCGGCCATTACTTTATAGGCATTGTACCCCTGCCAGGCCCAGCCATTGGCCGCCGGGTGCCAGGCCGTGCCGGTGGCATAGAGCTTCTCGATCGG
Source organism: Chloroflexota bacterium (assembly GCA_043821265.1). Taxonomy (GTDB): domain Bacteria; phylum Chloroflexota; class Dehalococcoidia; order Dehalococcoidales; family JBDRCY01; genus JBDRCY01. The sequence continues at coordinate 33,099 of JBDRCY010000025.1, read as the reverse complement.
CATCCTGTGGTCGGCCAGCTCGGGTATCGGCCGCCACCGGCCTATCTGGGGCGGGGTATTATCGATACAGGCCCAGTTCCCGGCCGGCCCCCAGGTGCGGGCATGTTTGGAGATGAAGTAGGGGGTGATGGGTACATAGCCGATGACGTTGTCCCAGTCCATGTTGGTGGCGTATTTCCCCCACCACGACATCACCTCCCGGGCGTGCTCCTTCTCTTTCTGTTTCCACCACTGCTCGTCGTGCAGGTGGCCGGGGACGACAAAGACCTCGGTCAGGGGGGCGGACTTGGCCTCGGGGGCATAGCCGCATTCGGTAAGGTAGGAGTGGTCGACAACCAGGGTGCATAGTTTATCGGGGTCGGGCCAGAGTCCCATGCGCCTCCGGTTGGACTCGTCCCAGATATTTTCCATGGACTTATCGCCCAGGAAGAGGACGGCGCACTGGTAGGCATCGGGCAGGAAGTTCTCGGCCTTGTACTTGGGCCGCTCCTTGAGGGCCCAGGTATACCAGGTGATGGTCGTCCAGTCCCTTTCCAGCCGCTTTATCTTGCCCACGATGTCCTGGCTCAGGTAGTCTTCGCCTATCAGCTCCAGGCAGAGCTGGGTGGGGTCAACGCCCGAGAGCACCGCCAGTTTAGCCTCCACCTCGGTGCCGTCGGCCAGGCGTATGCCCCTGGCCTTACCGTTTTCGATGAGTATTTTATCCACCCTGTGCTGGGCGAAGGTCTTACCCCCGTTCTCGAAGATGACCCTCTGGGCTGCGTGGGCCTCGGTGTGAACGCCGCCGGCATAGGTGCACTGATAGGTACCGGATACCAGCAGGGGCACGAAGGTGAAGCCGCCTCCGTAGGAGTCGGGCGGCACGCCCATGGACTGGAATACCCGGGCGAAGGTCATTCGCACCTCTATCGATTCGAACAGCTCGGCGATTACCGCCGGGTAGGTCATCACCGTCCAGTGCGGGTTCACGCCGCTTTCGGGGTCGAATAGCAGCTTGTCCATGCCGTCCATCTGTCCCCAGGGCTGGGCCGGGTTCCAGACCCATTCCCTCACCGCGGGGCGCCAGTACTTCTGCATCTTGTCCCACAGCCACAGCCATTTTTCGGCATCCCGCTGGGAGAACCGGGCGAATACCTCGGCGGTCTTCTCCTGGGTGGGGTCCACGTTCCCCTGATAGACGGCACAGCAGGTATCGTCCTCCTCGAAGAGGGTGCACAGGGTCAGGGTGTGGTCAATCTGCTTGGCGCCGTATTCTATCCACTCGGGAAAGTCCTCATTGACCAGGGTGTTGTATTCGGTGGTGTGGGCGCTGGAGCAGTGGTTGGCGATGAATCCCGGGGCCGGGCTTTCCTCGGAGCACCAGCCGGTGCCCAGTTCGTGCTTCTCCTCGAAGACACCCACGCTCAGCCCGGCATACTTGGTGAGGTACATGGCGGTAATTAAGGTCTTATTCCCCCCGCCCACTATGACCACGTCGTAGCTTGCATCAGCCATTTGTCCTTCTCCTTCCGGCCTACTTGATGATGTCGCTGGCTACCTTCTCCAGTCCCAGCGCCTTGAGCTTATCGGCGGTGGGTATGCCGTCCTTTTGCCAGCCCCTGACCGCGTAGTACTCATCGAGCATGCCGTCATAATTTGAAATAACGGAGCCCTCGGCCGTGCCGCCATTTTTGAGCGGCTCGGTGAGGAACCTCTTGGGTGGGTAATCGTCCTGGCGGCCGAAGCCCTCCCGGATATTGAAGGCGCGCTCCAGGTTGACGATGCGCTCGCCTGCCTGGAGGAGGGTCTCCACGTTGGCGAACTGGGGGATGCCGGTAACCAGGGCCAGCCACTGTCCCAGGACTGGCAGCGGCGGCAGCCCCATATTGCCCATAAATGAGCAACTGACCAGGGAATCGACCACGGCGATCCAGTCCTCGTTGCCCTTGTTGATGTCGGCGGTTCCGCTCTCGGCGAAGCGGTCGACCACGCGCGGGAAGGGGACATCCAGCACTTCCTGGATATTATAGCCGGGGTTGTGGTTGGCGGCGCAGGCGCAGGTGGCGATGGCCAGACCGTGCCACTTGGCCGCCCGAGGGTCGTAGGCCGGCCACTCGGTGCCCTTGACCTGTATGGCAAAGTCGGCCGAGCCCTGGCCGAAGTGCTCCGCGGCGTGCTTGACACCCTGGGAGAGGATATCGCCCAGGCCCTCGCGGTTGGCTATCTTCTTCAGTAGCTTGAGTGCCGCTTCGTGGTTGCCCCAGGTCAACTTAAGGCCGTCGGTATCCTTTTCGGTGATGATGCCCTTCTCGAATAGCTCGAAGGCAAAGCCAATGGTATTGCCGGCGCTGATAGTGTCCAGACCCATCTCGTCGCAGAACTTATCGGCCACGATGGGGGTGGCGATATCGTCGCTATCTATGGTACCGGTGAACGCCCAGCTGGTCTCGTGTTCAAAGCCGTCGGTGGTGGTGCCGGCGTAAGGCCCGCTAGTTAGGCGCATCTGGCGCCCGCAGTGGACGGGGCAGCCGTAGCAGCGTTCGCTCTTTACCTTGATTTCCAAGAACTTTTCGGCGTTTACCTTCTTGATGCCACCGAGGCTACCCTGTTGATAGTTGCGCGTGGGGTATGACCCCTTATCGCTCATTCCCTCCAGGCCGTACAGGGTACCGTGTATCTTGAATACGGGTATTACGGGGCTATTGTCATAGGCCTCGAGTCCCTGGGCGATGAGCGCCTTTAGTTCCTGGTTCGGGGCGCTGGCCCTGCCGGAGGGCTTAACGGCTACCGCCTTCAGGTTCTTGGAGCCCATGACCGTGCCCAGTCCGCCGCGACCGACACAGTGGGCCCGTGCCGTCATGATATTGCCGAAGAGGGTCATCTTCTCGGATGCCGGGCCGATGCAGGCGGCATCGGTCTTTTTACCGTGGATTGCCTTCAGTTCGTCGAGGGTCTCTACGCTGTTCTTCCCCCATAACTGGCGGGCATCCTTTATCTCGCATTGGCCGTCCTCAATGTAGATATAGACTGGGTTCGCTGCTCTTCCCTCCACTATAATCATGTCCAGCCCGGCGAAATTCAGGGCGGCGCCGAAATCGCCGCCGCCCACCCCGTGGCGGTAGCTCCCACCGAGGGGGCTTTTGGAGTTTACTACCCAGCGTGTGGTGTTGGGCGTGCCGGTAGCGGCCAGCGGCCCGATGCTGAAGAACAGCTTATTATCCGGCCCCAGGGGGTCGGTTCCCGGCTTCACCTCGTTATAGAGATACCAGGCCCCCAGTCCCCGGCCGCCGATAAAATTGGCAATGGCCTCTTGGGGTATATCCTCCCGCCGGCAGGTAGCGTTGGACAGATTAATCCGTAAGAGCTTGGCTTTATATTGGCTCATTCTGCACTCCTTGGTGGTTACTTATTTCAGCCAGACGCCGCCGTCGACCGCGATGACCTGGCCGCTTATCATATCCGAGCCGTCGGAGGCCAGAAACACAGCTATCCCGACAATATCCTGTGTCTGGGCGCGGCGGGGAATGCACTGGGCGGCGACGCTGCCGGCCCAGGCCTCGTCATTGAGCATCTCGTTGGTGGCCTCGGAGGCGGTGGCCCCGGGGGCGATGGCGTTTACATTGATGTTGTTTTCACCGAGCGCTCGCGCCAGGCACTGGGTCAGCGTGTATATTGCCCCCTTGCTGACGGTGTAGTGCAGCAGGTGGTCACCGGCGACGGGAATGGGCATCATGATATTGGAGCAGGTGTTAATGATTTTACCCTTCCCCTGCTTTATGATATGGGGAGCTACCGTCTTACAGACGAGCCAGGTCCCCCTCACGTTCACCTCGAACAGGCGGTCCCACTCCTCTACCGTCCAGCTGTCCCATGGCTTAAAGGGGAGTCCGTAATAGACGGCGGCATTATTTAAGAGTATATCCACCCTGCCGTACTGTTTTATGGCGGCATCGGCCATTGCTTTCACGCTGGCCTCGTCCGAGATATCGGTTTTCACTGCTAGGGCCTCGCCACCGTTAGCCTTTATCTCGGCGACCAGTTTCTCCAGTTTGTCGAGGCTGCGCGCCGCCACTACCAGTCTGGCGCCTTCCTCGGCAAAGCGCCGGGCGAAATCCCGCCCGATTCCCTGGCTGGCTCCGGTAATAATGGCTACCTTGTCCTTAAGTACCGCTGACATAATCACCTCCTTGAAATTTTGCTCATGTAAATTTTAGGATTTTTCGGCCCCTTAGAGTTTGCTCGTGAGATATTTTTAGATTATTCGCCTCATTGAAATTCTACTTATGTGAATTATAAGAATTTCCTGGCCCTTTTGATTTCGCTCATGTGATATTCAGAAATTTTCCGGCTCTTTGGAGCTGGCCCCGATGAGGGAACTGAAGAGGTATTTGAGCAGGCTCAGGCTAAAGACCATCCTGACGAGTTTAAATAAGTCCTTACGCTGAATGCCCGCCCTGATGTGCCAGCGCACGGGAGTGGTGGTTTGCACGTGGAGAATCAGCAGGCCGCCCGCCACCTCCAGGCTTTTAGGTGTTGCCTCTAGTTCGGTCTTTCCCAGTCCGGTAGAACGAAACCTCATTAAGACACCTCCAGAGTTAATAGTTTGCTAACTATGGCCCAAGTCATACTCATCCCTCAGGCGAGCGGATGTAATAGTCGTAAAAGTCCCTGATTGCTGGATTATAGCACAAGTTTGCCCCAGTATCTAGCCGTTATAGAATATGGTATGGCTTGCGTGGTATTCTTGAGGGAATATTGTCCTGGTGGTATAATGCTTCTTGTGATATTCGGTTGCGACTTGTAGGGATGATAGCTTCGTGATGCCATATGGTAGCGATAGAGAAGAAGCACTAAAATAATTGGCTTCCGCCATAATTTATAGAGGGGGGTGAAAGCGATGCCCATTGGTGATTTAAGGGAACTAATTTCTATTCTGGAAAATCAGGGCAAGCTGCTCAGGATAACCAGGGAGGTGGACCCGGCCCATGAAGTAGCCTGCGTTCTAATGAAGGCGCAGAGGGACTGCCCCGGCATGGCGGTCTACTTTGAAAAAATTAAGGGCTACCCTATGCCGGGTGTGGGCAACCTCTACGGCTCGGTGGAGAATGTCCTCACCGCTCTGGGAAGGCCGCCAGCGGCCACCATGAAGGACCTGGTCGGTGAGATTGCCGATAGTCTCGCCTCCGCAAGGTGTATCCAGCCCAGGGTGGTGACCGAAGCCCCCTGCCAGGAGGTGGTCATCGAGGGGGAGGGGGTCAACCTGCTGGAGGAGGTGCCCGGTATGCTCGGTTGTGAGCTGGAGACTGACCCGGCGATCTATTCCGGGGTGGTGATGGCCAAGGAGCCGGACAGCGGGAATTACTGCTTGGGGGCGCATTACGTTAAGATTACCGGCTCAAGGAAGCTGGCCAGCTTTATCGCCCCAATCAGGCGGGTGCGGCAGTATTTTGACAAGGCGGAGAGGCTGGGTAGACCGCTGGAGGTGGCGGTGGTTATTGGTGTTGACCCGGTGCTGCATATGCTCTCCGGGGCCTCGATAACCTACGGCCGTGACAAATTGGAGGTGGCCTGCACGGTAAGGGGGGAGCCGGTAGAGGTGGTGAAGTGTAAGACCGTTGACCTGAATGTGCCCGCCCATGCCGAGATGGTTATCGAGGGCCGGATGCTGCCCGAATTAAGGGAGACCTTCGGCCCCTTTTCCGACTTCTGGGGCTTCTATGTAAAAAGCCCGCCGCCGCAGCCGGTAATTGAGGTAACCGCGATTACCCGTCGTCGGGCGCCGGTTTTTCCGTTCATCTATGTGGCCTACCCCTCGCCACCGGCGGAGAATAGCTATATACCGCACGTGGCGGGTTCTGCCGCCATTCTATCCAACCTGAGACGCATCCTGCCCGGGGTGAGAGCGCTTAATGCTACCTTAAGCTCCTGTTGCCAGCATATGATTGTCTCCATCTCTAAGACCTATCCGGGGCAGCCCTTGCAGGTGATGGACGCCATCTGGGCGATGAGGCCCAACGTACACACTATAGTGGTGGTGGATGATGATGTTGACCCCTTTAACCTGAGTCAGGTGGAGTGGGTTATGGCCACGCATGTTTCGCCCTGCCGGGATGTTTTCATCATTCCCGAGGTGGCACAGAGCATCGAGGCTGATACCATCGGCAGAAAGGCCAGTCGCGGCACCGTTATCTCCCGCATGGGTATTGACGCCACCCGTGATGAGGACTGGGACCATGAACTGGCGGCGCCCCATCGGGAGAGGATGAAGCAGGTTGAGGCACAGTGGCCGCAGTACTTCGGCGGGGCCCCCGACCGGCTGTGGTCGGTGCTGGAGAAAGAGGGTGCCACTGCCTGAGTTTATATTTACTCCAGGTGCTCAACTATCTGGTTGAGGTTTCGGATGCGGGGGCAGTCGTAGGTCTGCTCAAAGTGGCCGCCCCGGTCCAGGAAGATGCCCTTCATGCCCGCTTTACTGGCCCCGATGACATCTACCTGGTACTGGTCGCCCACGTATAGCGCTTCCGTGGCCGGGACCCCGGCTCTCAGCAGGGCTTCGGCGAATATTTCCGGCCCCGGCTTGTAAAAGCCTGTGTTCTGTGAGGTTACTACTATCGGCAGCAGTGGGGCTAATCCCAATTTCTGGCAGAGGGGTGATATATCCTTGTCTACGTTGGAGAGGAGGCCCAGTGTTAGCCCTCGGCCCTTTAGGTCGGTCAGGGCCCCTATAACGTCGTCGAAGAGTACCATCTGGAGCTTGAAGTGCCTGAATTTAGCCGTCAGGTCGCCGATAAGCTGTGGGGAGACCTCTCTGCCGGCCTCCTTGAGCATTATCTCCGCGTGTCGTGAATACAGGGCCATGGTTTCTTTGGGTGAGCGCTTGCCGATCGGGAGGCGGGCATGCTCGGCATACAGGAATTCATCGGCGATGACCAGGGGTCGGCTTAAGTCTGCTGGCTTTAGGTCCACGCCGAGTTCATTGAGCGCTTTCGCCAGGAGTTCCTCCCGGGGTGGCTCGTAGTGGACCAGTGTATGGTATAGGTCGAAAAAGACTGCTTTAATCATGTGATAGTCCCCCGGTTGCCAGTAGCCGCCTGGCTCGGCCTTACGGAATCTGTCTACGTGGTGGCGTGTCCTTCAGTATCATAGCCCAGGCGGTTTTGTTTGTAAAGCCGGGCATTACTGGTGTGAACGCCAGCGAATGGGTATATGTAGTTTGCGAAACTCGACGATAGTCCAGATGAGGGTGAGTAGAGCTGATAGGATATTGGCGGTGGGGAAGGCAACCCACAGTCCGGTTAGCCCGAACAGCCAGGGCAGTATCAGGAGGCAGGGCAGAAGGAAGATAATCTGGCGGGATGAGGCCAGTACCAGGGAGGCGATTCCCCTGCCGATTCCCTGAAAGAAGAAGCTCAGGGGTATCTGGATGCCCACAGTAAAGAAGGAGATGGCAAATATAGTTAAGGCCCGGGTGCCTTCGGCTATAAACTGGGGGTCAGTGTTAAAGAGGGATATGATTTGGGAGGGCAATAGCATGGCAGCCATGAGGCACGCTGTCCCCCAGATAAGGCCGGCTAGAGCGGACTTGGTGACCACTTCGCCGGCCCGCTCTAGCTGTTTGGCCCCGAAGTTATAGCCCACCAGCGGGAGTACCCCCTGGCCGAGGCCGACACAGGGCATAAAAGCAAAGCTGGCGGAGCGCAGGAGAACCCCGACAATGGCCAGGGGTATGACCCCGAAGGATATAGCAATCCTGTTGCCTATAACCATGACTGCGGAGCCGGCAGCCATGCGGACCAGTGAGGCTAACCCCACGCGGTATATCTCCAGTATTATCCGGAGCTTCAGCCGGAAATAGCCGGGTTGGAAACGGAACGATGACCTCTTCGTGATGAAATAGACCAGGAAGATGACCGCCCCTACGCTGCGCCCTATTACCGTGGCCGTGGCGGCCCCGGCTACACCCATAGCCGGTATTGGTCCCAGGCCGAATATCAGGACCGGGTCCAGGGCAACATTGATTAAGGCTGAGGCAATCATGGCGGCGCTGGCGAGCATGGGGTTACCCTCGGCCCTGATAATGCTGCTAACCACAAAGGCGAACAGGTTTATCACGGCGAAGTTGACCAGTATGGACATATAGCCCTTGGCCATAGGCAGGATGGAGCCGGTAGCGCCAAAGAGGCGCATTATAGCCTCCAGATTGGGCAGACAGATAGCGGTCATGAGGACGCCGAGCAGTATAGTAAGGGTGAGAGTGACAGCGGCGGCTCGGTTGGCTGCCTCCCGGTCTCCGGCGCCCAGGTATCGGGAGATTAAGGAGGCCGCCCCGGTACCGGTGGCCGTAGCGATGGCCATAAATAGCATCATTAAGGGGAAGGCGACCATCAGGGCGGCCAGGGCTTCGGGGCCGAGATGTCCCACGAAAATGGAGTCGACCACGTTGTAACTGGCGGCTACCATCATGGACACTATGGCTGGCCCGGAAAAGCGGACTAGCAATCGTCCGATGGAGTCCCGCCCCATGGCATCACTGCGGTGGCTGTCGCTTGCTTTCACTCTGTTTCCTTAACTGGGGTAACGACTTGTCGGCAGCCGGCCGCGGTGATATGACCGTCTGGCTCAGCGGGCTGGATTTTGTTGTCCCTGTTTATTATAGTCTCTCCGGGCCTCTGCGGTCTACTTGGCAGTCGTTTAGTTAGCAAATCCTATTGCTTTTCTATCCTCGTAGTAATATCATTTAGCAAGAATAGAGGCTATGTTATCGATATAAAGGAGGTGTACCTTGGCCAGACTGACGCTACAGACCGGCCCTGGAGTCTTTGAGGTGTTAGCCAATGTATGTCACAGCCACCAGGACGCCGCGAGCCAATTTGTGGAAAATGCGGCTGATGCGATACAGCAGCTGGGCACTGACGGAGGGCGTATCTCGATTAACATTCAGTATAAAGAGTCGCCGGACGCAGAGGAGCCCCGGACCTTAAAGAACATCGTGATTAGCGATAACGGCGTGGGCATGAGTAAAGAGAAGATGCAACAGATAATTAAGCATATCGGCGATTCGGAGAAGGTGAAGCTGGCACTAAGGGGGGAGAAGGGCATCGGTATACTGGCCTTTCCTCTGGTCGCCCAGGAGTTACATATTGCTTCGACGGCTGCCGACGGTGTCCCCTCCAGCTGCCTGGTGATGAAAAACTCCTGGCTCAAGAAGGGCGAGGCCGAGGTGATTGAACACTGCCATCGTCATACCCATTCCCGGCGGGGCACTGTTGTCTATCTGGAGAATATCCTGCCCGAGGTGGCCGATAAGCTTGCCAAGGAGCGCCTGAAGGACTCCCTGGGACGGGAGGTTGCCAACGATTTGCGGCAGGGGCTGTATGCTATGTCTGTCTCCGATGACGATGAGTATGAGCCGGTGCCCCCGCAGAGATATCGCGGCATTAAGGCTATATCCACCAGGATGGCAATGGGGCGGCTGGGTTCGGTGTCGGTTGAGTTGTATGTGTTACCCTGGGACATGGCTGATGCTACCGTAAGCCTCTATGGGCGGGGCGGCGTGCGCATCTGCCTGCTCACCGATATTGACGATTTCAAGGCCTTTCCCTGGCAGGATAAGCGTCTCGAGGGTTATATTCGCTGTGACCAGTTAAAGCGTACCGCTGACAAGACGGTGGTGGTTGAGGACCATGTCTACCAGGCGTTCGCCTCGGTGCTGCGCGACCTTGAATCAGAGGTTATCGAAACGATAGATAAGGTGAGTGCCGAATCTCTGGAGAAACGCTTTGGGGTGGTCCTTAACAAGGCGGGTCGGTTGATAGATAAGTTCTTGCGTTATCGTGATAGGGGGCTGCTGGCTGACATGGCCTACCGCTCGGCCTCTACCCGGGCCGGTAGAAGAAGGGTGCGCCATCTTATGGCCAAGGTGGAGAAAACATTGCCGGCTACCCAGTCGCCGGCGGAAAAGGTGGCTACGCCACGGTCCCAGCTTGATGCTCGTATCCCGGCTATCAAGATATTCTCGCCGCCTGAAGAAAAGGCCCAGTCCCGGAGCTGGTATGACCCGGACAGCGGCTCCATCTGTATCAACCGGGAACACTCCGAGTTCCTGCTTTCGCAGCGGGAGGATGCCCGTTGCCTGCGCTATCTCTTTGCCCTGTGGGCTAAGGAGAGCCTCCTGCAGGAGTACGGTAGCGATGCGGAGAGGCTGGCTGATGAAATGGTGGGAATGCTGGCTGAGGCTGAGCCCCTTTTGTGGTAGGATGAGTTTGCGTAAGGGTGCCGTCTCCTCGCTAAGGGTTACCGGGCTTTGTGCTATAATGGGTGCGGCCAGCGTAGCTCAGTGGTAGAGCAACGCTTTCGTAAAGCGTGGGTCGTGGGTTCGAATCCCTCCGCTGGCTCCATGCCTTTATCGTGCCCTGACTTTGCCGGCACAGGTTGGTTTTGGTTTTTTACTTGTGTTATTATAGGGTGCAAGTGTGGGCGAAAAGGCCCCCTGTCATCCTTCCCAGGGACGAACTAAGTTATTTCCGAATGGCCAGGGACTAAAGAATAGAAGGAAGGCGCGCTATGCAAGCAGTATCACCTTTTAAAGAAGGGGCTGAACTCATACTGGAAGAGGGTGGAGAAGCCCTTAAGCAGTGTTATCAGTGTGGCCTTTGTAGTGCCGCTTGTCCCTGGAGCGAGGTAAGAACCTTCCTGGTGCGTCGGTTGATGCATCAGGGGCAATTGGGCGTGGTGGACTTTGAGGATGAGGACGTATGGCAGTGTGCTACCTGTAAGGCCTGCGTGGAACGCTGCCCTCGCGGCGTGGAGATAATCGATGTGATGAAGGCGCTGCGCCGGGTGATAACCGAGGTGGGGGTGGCTAAGGTGCCCGACTCCCTGCGTATTACGGTGAAGAATATCTCCAGTGTCGGTAACCCCCTGGGGGAAGCTCCGGAGAAGAGGGTGGACTGGGCGAAAAAGTTTGACGTCAAGCTCTTTACCGAAGGGACTGAATGGTTATATATTCCCTGCTGTATTCCGGCCTATGACCCGGGGGCGCTGAGGGTGGCTCAGGCTACCGCCAGTGTCCTTAAGAAGGTGGGGGCGGACTTTGGCGTGCTGGATGCTAGGGAGGTCTGCTGTGGCGAGAGCGTGCGCAAGGCGGGCAATGAGAGTCTGTTTCAGACCCTGGCCGAAGGCAACATAAATGCCTTCGCTGAGGCCGGCGCCGTCAGGGTTATTACCAGTTCCCCCCATTGCTATTACACCTTCAGAGAGGAATACCCCAAACTGGGTGCCAGTTTTGAGGTGGTCCATTTCACCCAGTATTTAGCCGGGCTTATCAAGGAAGGCAAACTGGAGTTTACCCGGGGGATAAAGAAGAAGGTGGCTTACCACGACCCCTGCTATTTAGGACGTCACAGCGGGGTGTATGATGAGCCCCGGGAGGTCTTAGAGAGCATCCCGGGCCTGGAGCTGGTGGAGATGCCCAATTACCGTGAGGATAGTTTCTGCTGCGGCGGTGGCGGTGGCAGGATTTGGATGGAAAGTAAGAAGGGTGAAAGGTTGTCTGACATAAGGGTAGAGCAGGCCCTTGAGGTAGGGGCTGATATCCTGGCCATTGCCTGTCCCTATTGTCTGCTCAACTTTGACGATAGCGTGTTGACGATGGATAAGGGTAGCGCCATTCAGATTAGGGACATCGCCGAACTGGTCGACGAAGCCATCTAGCGCGCTCAAGAGGCGTTACTATCGTTATTTGCGCTGTGACCTTTAGCTTTTACTACGGAGGCCGATATGGAGAGCGAAGTTAAGATCGGGGTATATATTTGCCACTGCGGTACTAACATTGCCGGTAAGGTCGATGTTAACGAGGTTACCGAGTTTGCTCAGGGGCTGCCGGCAGTAGCGATAGCCCGGAATTATACCTATATGTGCTCCGACCCGGGCCAGGATATCATCCGGGAGGATATCAAGAAGCTGGGTCTCAACCGGGTGGTGGTGGCCTCCTGCTCCCCGCTGATGCATGAGCGAACCTTCCGCCAGGCCTGCGAGAGTGCCGGGCTGAACCCCTACCTCTTCCAGATGGCTAATATCAGGGAGAACAGTTCCTGGGTCACCGAAGACCCCGTGGAGGCTACCGAGAAAGCCAAGGCCCTGGTGAGCGCTGCGGTGAGGCGCGTCTATAATCAGGAAGCGCTCAAGACCAGAAAGGTTCCCATCAATCCCAATACCCTGGTAGTGGGCGGGGGCATCGCCGGCATTCAGGCAGCGCTGGAGATTGCCGATTCCAAGCATAAGGTCTACCTGGTGGAGAAGGAGCCCAGCATCGGCGGGCATATGATACAGCTGGACAAGACCTTCCCTACCCTGGACTGCTCGGCCTGTATCCTTACCCCCAAGATGAGTATGGTGGGTGCTCATCCCTATATCGAGATGCTGACCTATAGCCAGGTTGAAGAAGTATCCGGCTATATCGGTAATTTCAAGGCCAAGATAAGGAAGCGGGCCAGAAGCATTGATGCGGAGAAGTGCACCGGCTGCGGCTCCTGCCAGGAAAAGTGTCCCTGGAAGACTGACAGCGAGTTCGATGCTGGCCTGGGTAAGCGCAAGGCCATTTACACCCCGTTCGCGCAGGCGGTGCCCAACATACCGGTTATTGACCGGGAGCACTGCGCTTACTATCTGAAGGGTAAGTGCCGTGTCTGTGAGCAGGTCTGTCTCACTGGCGCCATTGCTTTCGACCAGGAGGATGAGGTTATCGAGGTCGATGTCGGCTCCATAGTGGTCGCTGTTGGCTACGATGTCTTCGATCCCACGCCCATCTATCAATATGGTTATAAGCGGCTGGATAATGTGGTCAGCGCCCTTGAGTTTGAGCGAATGGTCAGCGCCTCCGGGCCGACCAGCGGCCAGATAATGCTCAAGGATGGTTCTACCCCCAAGAGCGTGGCCATCGTGCACTGTGTGGGCAGCCGTGATAAGAACTATCATGAATACTGTTCACGGGTGTGCTGTATGTATGCCCTCAAGTATTCCCACCTGATAAAGGAGAAGATTGAGGACGTCGACGTCTATCAGATGTATATCGATATGCGCTGTTTCGGCAAGGGCTACGAGGAGTTTTACCAGCGTCTCTCCGAGGAGGGCGTTAATTTTATCCGGGGCAAGGTGGCCGAGGTAAGCAACCGGGCAACGAGCGATGAAGAAAAAGGGAAGCTGGTTGTCCGTGTTGAGGATAGCCTGTTATGCCAGATGATGAGGGTGCCGGTGGACATGGTCATCCTGTGCACGGCCCTGGAGCCGCGGCCGGACGCGGGTGATATTGGCCGTCTGCTTAATATCAGCTGTAGCGTCGATGGCTTTTTCCTGGAGAAGCACCCCAAGCTCGACCCGGTGGCTACCATGACCGACGGTGTCTTTGTCGCCGGTTGCTGTCAGGGAGCCAAGGATATTCCCGATACGGTGGCCCAGGCTTCGGCGGCGGCGGCCCGGGTTCTGGCCATGATTAGCGCCGGTGAGATAGAGGTCGAGGCGGCTACCGCCACCGTTAATCAGAAGATATGCTCCGGGTGTAAGGTCTGTAACCTGCTTTGCCCCTATACCGCCATCTCCTTTGATGAGGAGAAGAAGGTCTCGGAGGTTAATGAGGCCTTGTGTAAGGGGTGCGGTACCTGCGTGGCCGGTTGCCCGAGCGATGCCATAACCCTCAGCAACTTTACCAACGAACAGATTGTGGCTGAGATGGAAGGCCTGCTGGTCTAGGGAGCCGCTCCGGCTGCTCTGAAGCGCACTGATACCGGGTGAGAGTCCCCTTTATCCTTAAAGCCCCGACGTGCTGTAGCCTGTTATCCAGGATAATATGAGGGTGTGCTTTAGTACTCGCTGGAGACGAAGTTCTTAATCTGGGCGTAGCTGAAGACCGGCCCGTCGCGGCAGACATAGACATTCCCGATATTACAGCGCCCGCACTTGCCTAAGCCGCACTTCATCCTCTTTTCCAGGGTGGTTATCATCTGCTGGGGGCTGAAACCCAGTTTGGCCAGGGCCGGGAAGGTGAAGCGTATCATTATCGGCGGGCCGCAAACAATGGCGACCGTATTATCGGCTGAAGGAGCTACCTCGGCCAGTACTATGGGGACCAGGCCGACCCGCCCGGACCAGCTCTCATGCTCCTTGTCAATCGTGATTACCGTGTTTACGCTCTTATCCTTCTCCCAGGCGGCCAGGTCATAACGGAAGGACAGGTCTGACGGGCTGCGGGCACCGTAGATAATACTTATTTGGTTGTACTTATCCCGGTTGTCCAGGACATTCCAGATCAGGGAGCGCAGCGGGCTGAGGCCAATGCCGCCGGCGACAAAGACCAGGTTCTTGCCCTGCAGTGAATCTAGGGGGAAACCATTGCCATAGGGCCCCCTTACCCCGATCTCGGAGCCGGGGCCGAGGCGGTGTAAGGCCTTGGTGAGCCTGCCTACCTGGCGTACCGCAAACTCCAGATGGTCTCTCCGGGTGGGACTGGAGGAAATGGCGAAGGGGGCCTCGCCTGTACCCAGAATAGAAAACAGCGCAAACTGGCCGGACTGGAAGGTGAAGTCCTGGCGCAGCTTCTCATCCTTAAAGTTGAAGTGGAAGGTCTTGGTATCGGTGGTTTCGTCCACTATCTTTTTTATTATTGCTGCGTTGGGCAGGTAGATGTTGCCTGCGGCGGGGGACTTTCCCTTAGGCTCGATGTCGGTAGTTGTCACCGTGGTTCTCCTGTAACCGGTAATTATTCTTGCTTAAGAACCCTCTTTGGCGGCGGCTCCCGCCGGTAGATTGCTCAAGACCTGGGTGATATCCCAGTTGACCGGGCACAGCCGAACGCACCGGCCGCAGCCAACACAGGCTATAACGTTGAAACTCATGGGGTAGAACTCGAATTTATGGCATACCTTTTGCCGCACCCGCCGCCATTTCTCCTCCCGGGGATTTTCCATCGGCATCTTGGTATAGATGGGGAAGGCGCAGCTGTCCCAGTTCCGGCACCGGGCCCCCTGCTGCTTAGTTAGCTCGTCATTAATATCGAAGCAGTAGCAGGTAGGGCAGAGCAGGGTGCAGATACCGCAGCTTATGCACTTGGCGGCTACCTTCTCCCAGTGCTCGGCATCCTCGAAGCAGGTGAGCAGCTTCTTTTCGATATTCTCCATATCTATCGCCCTGGTTACCTTCTGATAAACGGCCTCCTTCTTTGCCTTGGCCTTGGCTTCGTCGGCCTTGGTGGCCCTGGTCAGTTCACCGGCCGCTGCTATCAGCTCCTTGCCGGCGGCGGTAACCGCTTCGAGTAATAGATGGTCGCCAGTATCGGTAACCATCACGTCCACGTCACCCGACTGCCCGGGGCTGATGCCGAGGGAGGTACAGAAGCAGCTCTCGCAGGGGGAGGTACATCCCAGTCCCACCAGTACGGTATTATTCCTCCGGGAGAGGTAATAGGGGTCGGCACAGGTGTCCTCGAAGAACTCGTCCAGTATGGCTATGGCCTTGGCATCGCAGGGGCGAACGGCAAAGATTAGCTGCTTGGGCCTATCCAGGTTGGGTGGCTCCATGTGGTAGCCGTCTCCGTTATTCTTGAAGGCGAACATCTCTTCCGTAGGCGGGAGGAGGTTGGCCTTGGCCGGTATCACCGTGTTCTTATACCAGTCGAGAAAACTGATATCGCTGCCATCCCACCCAGCCCAAAGCGCCCGCCCGCTCTCTCGCGAGGGTACCAGCACGTTAAACCCCTGGTTCCACTTATCGAGGACCTGGCCTAAATCCTGCCTGGCTATTTTATGGGTGGTCATGTTTATCTCCGCTACTTGAAGAAATCGTTGGCATCTTCAAGTTCATAGTGGGCATGCAGTGGTGCCGCATCCTTGTCCAGGCCGGCCTTGAACTGGAACATATCATCCACTATCTCGTACATCTTCTTGGTCAGGCCCCTTAGCGGGATACCCACCGGGCAGACCCGCTCACACTCGCCGCAATCGGTGCATCTTCCGGCCACATGGATATTCCTGACTACCTGAAAGAGGAGGTTATCCTGCCAGCGTGGCATCGGTAGTATCCACTGTGGCTCGGATTCCTCTACGAAACAGCGTCGGCAATAACAGGCGGGGCAAACATTCCGGCAGGCGTAGCACCGGATGCAGCGGCTGAATTCCTGCTTCCAGAATGCCCATCTACCTTCCGTGGGCGTTGACTCCAGGGTGGCTATCCCTTTCCGGCTGGTGTCTAGCTGGGGTGCCGCCGGACGGGGCTCGCCGAGAAGGATGTCGTATTCCTGGGGGGTGGGGAGTTCGCAGCCGAGACAGCAGTCGAAGAGGACCTCTCCGGTAGAGAAGGTCTGGGCCTCGCCGTCGGCCGTTACCACTACCTTGTCCCCTTCACGGAGTATGTCGTCCAGTTCATCTCTATCCTTGCCCCGGAGAAGTTCCACCTTGTTTAGGTCTATTAGGCCGGGGCAGGGGAAGCCCAGGATTACAACGTCTTCTCTGACCACCTTGTTGTCCTGTAGCAGGCTCGTCAGGGAGCGGCTGTCACACCCTTTGACGACGATACCAACCCGTCCCTTAAGTCCGGTCAGGAAGTTGCTGAGGTTATTTACTATAAAGGGGTTGATTATCAGGCGGTCAACATCGTCTTTGTCCCTGGTTATCAGTGGGGTAGTGGTAAACTTCAGGCTGCCGGTTGTAAAACCGACGATATAGTCAACATTGCCCTGCTCCAGCAAGGTCCTGGCTTCACTCTGCAAGCGTTGTTCTATTTCCATCTTTTTCATCGGTAAATAAGCGGTTGGGGCCGGCCTCTTTTAGCCCCTTGGTTACTTCGCTGACCACCAGGGCAAACTTATTGCCCTCCGAGGCCGAGACCCAGCTGGCCTGGATACGCTGCGGCTCGACTCCCATATACTCGAGGAATTTCTTGGTCAGGGCTACCCTTCTACGGGTTCGGTAATTTCCCGTTTGGTAATGGCAATCGCCGGGGTGACAGCCTGAGACCAGCACACCGTCGAAGCCTAAGCGTAGCGCCTTGAGGATGAAAAGCGGGTCTACTCTTCCGGAGCAAGGCACCTTTATTATGCTTACATTAGGCGGATATTTCTGGCGGCTGGTACCGGCTAAATCGGCGCCGGCGTAACTACACCAGCGACAGAGAAAACCTACCGCCCTGGGTTCCCATTCTACATCCTGTTTCATTTGAGCCTCTTGAAAATTGGATAAAGCCTGTTGAACGACAGCCTATTCTAACATATATATTAGCTGTCTGACTACTATAGATTCAGTTCACCGTTTTTCCAGGTATAACTGCCTGTTTATAGCTGCTATTCCCTATTTCGACCTGAAATGAGGCCATGCTCTTCCTTATCGTTTCTATAATAACCAGTGTATACGTTAAATCTGGTTATTAACGTTAATATCAGAGCCCTATAGTAATTGTCGACACACCAGATATGTACTGAACCCCATTAAAAGCTGGTCTATTAGTGCGGGCAAACCCCATTTTTGAAGAGGCGATACTTCTACTTTCTTTTTTACCTTACTGTCTGCTTGCTCTCGGGTGTGCTTAGCGGGGTGAAAGGTATAAACTGCTTATCCGCTCTAGAATGACAATATCTATATTGGTGCTTCGGCAGTTAATGTTGTACCTTTACCTGGCTCTGATTGTACTTTCAGACTACCGCCTAGGAGGCGTATCCTCTCTTCTATTCCAACCAGACCCAGCTTGCCTGGTGGACTTGGTTCATTACTATGCTACCGATGAAAGTGGTATAATCGAGCGGGCCAACCTGATTGTGGCCACCATAATAATGAGGCGGCGGTCAATATGTCCGTTAAGAAGGGGGCTCTGGCGCTTATCAAGCCCGGCAAGGAGATAACCGAAGGGCTGCTTAACCGTATTGAGATGGCCTGTGTCCGGGCTGTGACACTCATAACCTGCCGGTGAGTTTGCCGTTTATCGTGAGTGTCCATAATAGTGCGGGTGAGCTGTTACAAGGTTGTCCTGAGGTTTGAGTACGTAGTATGATGAAAACCCTGCTTATCGGTTTGGGCAACCCTATCCTTGGCGATGACGGTGTCGGCATTTACGTGGTCAGGGCCGTCAGAGAGCGTTACCACGGCGGGGATTTATCTATAGTAGAGGCCTCACTGGCGGGCTTGGATATGCTCGATATGCTGGCAGGCTATGATCGGGTTATCGTGGTTGATGCCATCCAGACCACAGCGGGTAAGGCGGGCCAGATATTTCGCCTCGCACCGGCTGACTTCGATGCTGTCCAGCACTCTGGTTCTCCCCACGACATCGATTTTACCACGGCGCTTAAGCTGGGCGAGAAGCTGGGCATGAGCCTGCCCCGGGAGATTGTGATTTTCGGCATAGAGGCAGGGGATGTTACCATCTTCAGTGAGGAATGCACCCCCCGGGTACAAGAGGCTATCCCCGCCGCTGTAGATATGGTTATCGGGGAACTGGACAAAGGCTTGACTTCTTGAGGGCCCGGCTGTCGGCTTTGCGCGGAGGCTGCTCGCCTAGACACCGACGCTCAGGGAGCATATAATTAGACTGTGGCCTGCGTACCCCCGTTATTTTTCGGTATCTCTCCGGTTTTGGTATTAGAAGGATGCATGAGTTAAGTGTTACCCGAGAGCTAATTGATATTGCTGTGGAGAAGGCCCGGGAGGCCGAGGCGAAGCAGATTACCCGGATAAATCTGGTATTGGGTGAGAAGGCAGGTGTTAACGCGGACTGTGTCCAGTTCTATTTCGACTATATGAGCGCCGATAGCATCGCCAGTGGTGCTACCCTCTCCTTCAAACGCATACCCCTCAGTGTGCGCTGCCGTAAGTGCGGGGCTACCTTCTCGCCGGATGAACTGCTATGGCAGTGCCCGGACTGCGGCCAGTGGGATGCCCAGATAACGGGTGGGCGCGAGTTTTATATTGACAGTATCGAGGTAGACTAAATGAAAGAAATAAGGGTGCTGCGAGACGTACAGGATGCCAATAACCGGATAATTGACAGTATCGAGGTAGACTAAATGAAAGAAATAAAGGTGCTGCGAGATATACAGGATGCTAATAACCAGATAGCCGTCCGTAACCGGGAGCTGCTGGATAAAAACGGGGTTATGGCGATAAACATGATGGCCTCGCCGGGGGCGGGGAAGACCAGTCTCGTCCTGCAGACGATAAAGGGCTTAAAGGACCGGGTCCGGGTGGCCGTCATTGAGGGCGATATCGCCTCTACCATCGATGCCGACCGGATAGGCAGGGAGGGGGTGGCCGTGGTCCAGATAAATACCGGTGGCGGCTGCCATCTCGATGCCAATATGCTGAGTAATGCCCTGGACAGCCTGCCCCTGGCCGACATAGACCTGTTGCTTATCGAGAACGTGGGCAATCTGGTCTGCCCGGCCGGGGTGAAGACCGGCGCCCACAAGGACATCATGCTGCTCAGCACGCCGGAGGGTAATGATAAGCCCTGTAAGTATCCCGCCATCTTCTGCGAGTCTGAGGCGATTATCGTTAATAAGATTGACCTTTTACCCTACCTGGACTTCGATTTTGCTGATTTCCTGAAGACAGTAAGTGGCCTAAACCCCGGGGCCAAGATATTCCGGGTGTCCTGTAAGACCGGCGAGGGTATCGAAGGGTGGGTATCGTGGTTGGAGGCAGAGCTCTAGGGGGCGCGGGGATGGCGAAGGCGATAAAGACCTCGGAATTATGGCGGATAGCGGTTCGTGGCGTGGTGCAGGGTGTGGGCTTCCGGCCCTTTATCTATCGGCTGGCCCATGCCCATAACCTTGCGGGCTGGGTCTGTAATACCTCCGGTGAGGTGCAGATTGAGGTGGAGGGGAAGGCGGGCGACCTGGCCCGGTTCTTAGCCGACCTCAAGGAAACGCCGCCGCCTCAGGCCCATATCGGCGCTATTACCGTTACCGAGAAGCCATCGGCGGGTTACCGGGGATTCGAGATTCGTCCCAGCCTGGCCCATCCCGACGAGTACCAGCTCATTTCCCCTGACCTGGCTACCTGCCCGGCCTGCCGAAAGGAGATTTTTGACGAAAGCGACCGGCGCTATCGTTATCCCTTTACCAACTGTACCAACTGCGGGCCGCGCTTTACCATAATTCGGGACATCCCCTATGACAGGCCCCTGACCACTATGCGCCGGTTCAAGATGTGCCCGGCCTGTCAGGCGGAGTATGACGACCCTCTCGACCGCCGTTTTCATGCTCAACCCAATGCCTGCCCGGTCTGTGGCCCCTCCCTCGAACTGGCCGATGTCGGGGGTAACGTCATTCCGTGTTCGGATGTTATCGCTCGGGCAAGCGAGCTCCTGCGGCAGGGTAATATCGTGGCCGTCCGGGGGTTGGGGGGCTTCCTCCTGGCCTGTGATGCTACCGATGAAGGGGCACTCAGGCGGTTAAAGGAGAGAAAGAGGCGGCCGGATAAGCCCCTGGCGGTGATGATGGCCACCCTGGCAGAGGTGCGGGAGCACTGCCGGGTATCGCCCGAGGAGGCCGGGCTGCTTACCTCGCCCCAGTGCCCCATCGTGCTTTTACAGTGGAAGCCCACCTCTTCCGTCACCCCGGAGGTAGCCGCCAAGCTTAAATACCTGGGGGTGATGCTGCCCTATACGCCCTTGCATCACCTTCTCCTGGCGGATACCGGCCGGCCGCTGGTCATGACCAGCGGCAACCTGAGCGAGGAGCCCATCGCCAAGGACAATGACGAGGCGGTAAGGCGGCTTGCCGGTATCGCCGATTACTTCTTATTGCATAACCGGGATATCTACTCCCGCTACGATGATAGCGTGGTGGTGGTGGAGGGTGGCCAGACCAGGATACTGAGAAGGGCGCGGGGCTATGCCCCCCATCCCGTTCACCTCCCCGGTAAAGGCAAGCGGGTGCTGGCCTGCGGCGCCGAGCTCAAGGGCACCTTCTGCCTGAGCCGGGACGACCATGCTTTTATAAGTCAGCATATCGGTGATATGGAGAACCTCCAGACCCTGGAGCACTTCGAGAACACGACTGGCCTGTATCAGCAGTTATTCCGTATCGAGCCGGAGATTATGGCCTGCGATATGCACCCGGATTACCTGTCAACCAAGTGGGCGAAAGGGGTATCACAAAGGGATAACCTGCCTCTCGTACCGGTGCAGCATCACCATGCTCACGCCGTCAGTTGCCTGGCGGACAACGGGGTAGAGGGGCCGGTTATCGGGGTCTCCCTGGACGGTACCGGTTATGGCACCGACGGCCATATCTGGGGTGGCGAGTTCCTGGTGGCCGATTACCTTAAGTTTCAGAGGCGGGGGCATCTGGAGTATTTACCGCTCCCCGGCGGCGACGCGGCCACCAAAAAGCCCTATCGTATTGCCATCGCCTATCTCTATGCCCTGCTGGGCGAGGAGGGGCTTAAGCGGGAGCTACCCTGTTATAATGGTGTCGGTGAAACGGAGTTAGGGCTTATCACCAGGCAGATAGACAGGGGTATCAATACGCCGCTAACCTCCAGTTGCGGGCGGCTCTTCGATGCCGTCTCGGCGCTGGTGGGGGTGAGGGGGCAGATTAACTACGAGGCGCAGGCGGCCATAGAGATGGAGATGCTGGGCTATGAGGCCGATACCGAGGACGTCTATCCTTTCGCTATTACAATGGAGGACGGAGTGAGGATTATCAGGGTAAAAGACCTGTTTGGGGCCATTATCGCCGATGTAGCTGGCGGCGTTCCCGCGGCGGTGATTTCGGCGAAATTTCATAATACGGTGGCGCGGATGGTACGCCAGATGTGTGCCCGGTTAGCCGAAGAGACGGGCATCGCTACGGTAGCCTTAAGCGGCGGCGTCTGCCAGAACCGGCTGCTGATGCGTAAGGTAATCCCCGCCCTGGAGGCCGAGGGGCTGACCCCCCTAGTCCATAGCCAGGTGCCCTGTAATGACGGCGGCATCTCTCTGGGGCAGGCGGTTATTGCCCGGGCTATAGTGTAAGGAGATAGATAAAAAATGTGTTTGGCTGTTCCGGCACTGGTTAAAGCAATCGATGGTAAGTTGGCCCGGGTGGAGATGAGTGGCACCACCTACCAGGCCAATATCCAGCTCACCCCCGAGGTCAGGGTGGGCGATTATGTGCTGCTCCATACCGGCTATGCCATCAATGTTATCGATGAGGAAGAGGCCCAGGAGACCCTCAAGCTCTTCCGGGAAATGGAGTTACTCAGGTCCGAAGATGAAGTTTGTTGACGAATTCCGCGACCCCGAACTGGCCAAAAGGCTGATAGACCATATCTGTTCCCGCTCAACTAGACCCATCAGGTTGATGGAGTTCTGCGGCACGCATACCGTGGCTATCTTCAAGCACGGTATCCGGCAGTTGCTGCCCGAAACGATAGAGATGCTCTCCGGGCCGGGTTGCCCCATATGCGTTACCGCCAATACCGACCTTGACCGGGCTATCGCCCTGGCCAGATTACCCGGTGTTATCGTTACCAGTTTCGGCGATATGCTCCGGGTGCCGGGTAGCCACTCCAGCCTCCAGGTGGCCAAGGCCGAGGACGGCGATGTGAGGATAGTCTATTCGGTGGCCGATGCCCTGGCCATTGCCCGCGAAAATCCAGATAAGTCGGTGGTCTTTATCGGAATTGGCTTTGAGACCACAGCGCCCATCATTGCCGCCTCCGTGGTGCAGGCCGAGCAGGAGGGTATCCAGAATTACTATGTCCTGTCCCTGGCCAAGGTGTGCCCCCCGATAATGAAGGCCGTCCTCGATTCCGGCGAAATCAAGATTGACGGTATTCTCTGCCCCGGGCATGTAAGTGCCATTATCGGGGCCAGGCCTTATGGGTTTATTCCCCGCGATTATGGTGTGGCCTGTGTGGTCTCCGGCTTTGAGCCGCTGGATATCCTGCACGGTGTCAGTAGGCTGGTGGAGCAGGTAGAGAGCGGTCAGCCGAAGGTGGAGATAGCCTACCGCCGGGTGGTATCCCTCGACGGTAACGAGCGGGCGCTGGCCATGATGAGCGAAGTCTTCGAACCCGGTCCGGCCAACTGGCGGGGCATAGGCACTGTTCCCGGTAGCGGTCTCAGGCTCAGGGACAGGTACCGGCGTTTTGATGCCGAGGCCTTTAGTATTGATGCGGGGGAGCCCTTCGAACCGCCGGGCTGCCTTTGTGGCGATATCCTGCGCGGCGTAAAGACCCCTCCGGACTGCAAGCTATTCGGCGTTACCTGCACCACCGAGCACCCGGTGGGCCCCTGCATGGTCTCCTCGGAGGGGACGTGTTCGGCCTACTACCGTTACGGAGGCGAGATTGGATAGCAGGATTTTACTGGCTCATGGCAGTGGCGGCAAGCTGAGCCACGAACTGGTGCAGGCAAGGCTTATTACCGCCTTCTCTAACCCCATTATCGATAAGATGGACGATGCCGCTGTCTTTGACGTGGATGGCCGCCTGGCCTTCACCACCGATAGCTATGTCGTCAGTCCCATATTCTTCCCCGGCGGCGATATCGGCAAGCTGGCGGTATGCGGGACGATTAATGACCTCTCCATGTCGGGGGCAACCCCCCTTTACCTGAGCCTGGCCCTTATCATCGAGGAGGGCCTGACCTTTAGGGAGCTTCAGACGGTTATTGATTCCGTAAGAGAGGTGGCTATGGAAGCCGGCGTAAGGGTGGTTACCGGCGACACCAAGGTGGTTGACCGGGGCAATGCCGACAGGCTGTTTATAAATACCGCCGGTATAGGGCTGGTGCCGCCGGGGGTGGCTATCTCTGGTTCCAATGCCAGGCCCGGCGATAAAATCATTCTCAGCGGCAGCCTTGGCGACCACGGTATGGCCATAATGTCTAAGCGCGAGGGACTGAGCTTTGAGATTCCGGTGGAGAGTGATTGTGCACCGCTTTCCTCGCTGGTGGCCGATATACTGGCCGCTTCTAAGCAGGTTGACTGCCTGCGTGACCCCACCAGGGGGGGGGGTGGCCTCGACCCTGAACGAGCTGGCTGAGCAGTCTAATGTCGGCATAAGGATAGAGGAGGCTAAACTACCGGTACATGAGTCGGTGCGGGCTGCCTGTGAACTGCTGGGTTTCGACCCGCTGTATGTGGCCAATGAGGGTAAACTGGTGGCCATAGTCTCACCGGAGTCGGCGGAGGTGATACTGGCGGCGATGAAGCGGAACCGCTACGGGGCGGAGAGCGCTATCATCGGCGAGGTTACCGCCGAACATCCGGGCCGGGTGGTCCTAAAGACCGCGCTGGGGGCCTTACGCATCGTGGACATGCTCAGCGGCGAGCTGCTGCCCCGGATATGCTAGATTAAGCAGGTGTCGTATTTGGAGCCTCCGGATTTTCCGGGGGCTCTTGTTTATCCCTGGGAATCGGCTGGGTGGGCTTGACAAAAGCGGGCCGGCTACTTAAAGTGAGGCACGTAAACATAGACAGTGGGATAGGGAGCCGGTGGCGGCGCCGTATCGCTGCGATTTCAGCCTGCAAGGGGCCGACCAGATAGGCTATAAGAATGCGTCCCGTATCATCAAGCTGGACGTCGGTGATGGCAACTAGAAAGGAGGGTGGGGCGATGTTCGAACCCCTGGTTACTCTACAGGAGAAGGTAGACCCCAGACATGCGGTTATTCTGGTGATAGATGTGGTCAATTCCAGTATGCATTCCAAGGGGGCCTGGGCCCGCCTGGGGCTGCCGGTGAAAGCGGCCCAGGAGATGGTGCCGAGGCTGGTCAAATTCCTCGACGCGGCCACTAAGTACAAGGTGCGGAAGATATTTATTAAGGGTGCCGTCAATAGCTGGAAGGAGAATCCGGTGCGCCTGCCGAAGGCTAGGGCGGAGACGGCCAACGTCGAATATTCTACCGAGAAGCTGGTCAACGAGCCGTGGGAGCAGGATTTCTACCTGGTAAAACCGGAGCCGGATGACCTTATCATCGAGAAGTGGCGCTACGATGCTTTTGTGGGCACCCCCCTGGACCTGGCGCTGAAGTCGGTGGGGGCCCGGTCGGTTCTGCTCACCGGGGTGGGTAGCGGGGGTTGTGTGGAGTGGACGCATAACCACGCCTTTGCGCTGGGCTATTACACGGTGATAGTGGAGAACTGCTGTCAGGGCATGGCCACCTCCCACGAGGAGGCTATCAAGCGGATGGGCCGGCATGGTGTGGTGACCGGCTACGAGGATGTGGTTAAGGCCTGGGAGAAGATGGCGCAGTAACCGGTTGCCGGTTTTTACCCCTCGCCTGCGCCCGGTTGCAGATAGTTCGAGAGGGTTCGGGCGTTTTTCAGGGCATACCCGCCGCTATCATTGTTGAAATAGATATAGACTGCCTTCAGGTGGCGGGCTAACTTGGCCAGCCTCCTGGCCCACTCAGAGAGCTCTTTATCGGAGTAGTCGCTGGAGTAGAGGCTGGTGCTACCATGAAACCGGATATAGGCGAAATCCGCCGTGGCCACCAGCGGGCAGATAGTATCGGGCATATCGAAAGCGGCGAAGCCGACCTTATACCGGGCCAGTACTTCAAAGACCCTATCCTCAAGCCAGGACTGGTGCCGAAATTCAAACACATGCTTTCTGGCCGGCGGTAGTATGGACAGGAAGGACTCCAGCCTCTCGTCGTCGCGCTTCATATTGGGGGGAAGCTGGTAGAGGAGAGGGCCCAGTTTCTCCCCCAGCCCCTCGGCCCTGGCGATAAACTTGGCTACCGCCTCCCCGCTCCCCTTGAGCCGTTTGATATGGGTGATAAAGCGGCTTACCTTTACGGCGAAGGTGAAGCTGGCCGGCGAGGAGTCATGCCAGTTGGCGAAGGCTGCCTCCGAGGGCAGGCGGTAGAAGCTATTGTTAAGCTCGACGGTAGCAAAGTGGCTGGCATAGAATTTCAGCCACTCGGCTCTGGATAGTCCCTGGGGATAGAATGTATCTCGCCAGTGGTCGTAATGCCAGCCCGACGTGCCGATGTAGTAGGTTGCCAAGGCTAAATCCCCCTTCTCCAGTTTTTAGGTTTGAAGGGGATGTTATGTTGAGCGTATCTCCTCACGCATGAATTTGATGTAGGAGACGGCGAAACATATGGCGGTTAGCGCCACCAGACTCACCAGGTGTGGCCACACGATTAGCAGGCTCTGGTCCAGGGAGAGGGCGCTGGTCGGTAGTACCCCTCCGCTCTGAACGATTTGCCCCAGTGTCCGGGCACTGGGTTCCAGAAGGATGGTGATGATCTCTTGAAAGATAGTTATGGGGGATATCTGCATAACTACGATCCCAGCCTGCCCAAAAGAAGCGATAAAGGGGACGATAAACAGGAAGCTGCACAGCATCCACAGGGCTATCGAGGCCAGTGCGGAGGTGGTCACCCGGCGGAATAATATGGAGAAGAGTGTGGACAGGCCCAGCCAGAATGCACCGTAGAGGATGCTGGCGGCCAGGAAAGATATTATCCGGATAATTTCCTCTGATGATGGCGGAACGCCGATCATGCGGAGCCCTACGCCGGCTACCAGCAGTACCATGCTTACCAGCATAACAGTCATGATGGTTATACCGGCCAGGAACTTGCCGTTGATAACGGCGTCCCGGTAGATTGGCTGGGAGATGAGCCGGCTCAGGGTGCCGTTGCTCTTCTCGCTGTTTATGGTGTCAAAACCGAGGACAATGCCCACGATGGGCATAAAAAAGGTAATAAAAAAGGTGAATAAGGGCAGAAACTGTCCCGATGTGGTGAAGAGCTTGAGGAAGACAAAGCGGGTGTCCGCTATGGCCATAACTATGAATTGAGCATCGAGGTATATGGCCACCAGGCCGACGGTGAATACTATCGTCAGTAGAATGATGAAACGCCAGCTGGTGAGGTGGTCGGCCATTTCCTTGCGAAATACGGTTATCATTCCCGACATAGCCTAGGCCTCCCTGGAATATTTCATATAGATATCCTCCAGAGCATAGCTCTGAATCTTCATATATGTCAGCAGGCCGCCACTGTCCACGATTGTTTTGGCTATCTCGGGCCTTACGTCATCCTGGCAGCTGATGAGCAGCAGCTCACCGGACCTCTCCACGCTCACCACGCCCTTAATGCGCTGGATACTGTCGGTAACCTTCTGGGTGATTTCGCTTAGCTGAACCTCTATGATAAACTGCCCGCCGCCCAGGGCCTTCTTGCCCAGCTCATCGATTAACCCCTCGGCTACCATCTTGCCCTTGGCCATTATCCCCACCCGGTTGCAGATTCTCTGGACCTGTGACAGCTGATGTGACGACATGATGATGGTCATCTGCCGCTCGCGGGCTATCTTCACTATCAGGTCGAGAATCTGGCCAATCCCCTCGACGTCTATCCCCAGGGTGGGTTCGTCTAAAATGGCCACCTTGGGGGCCTTGACCAGCAGGTCGGCAATGGCCAGTCGCTGCCTCATACCACTGGAAAATTCGTTCACGGTGCGTTCCGCGTCCTTGGCCAGCCCCACTACCTTGAGCGCCTCATTTATCCTTGGTGGAATCTGTTCTTCGGGTAAGGAGTTCAACCTCGCCGTGTAGGTTATGTTATCCCTGGCGGTCAGGTCATCGTAGAACCCTACCTTTTCCGGGACATACCCGGCGAGGCGCTTTACCTTGAGCGCTTCCCGGGTGGAATTATACCCGCATACCCGCACCTCTCCTGAGGTCGGTTCGGTAAGTCCCAGCAGCATCAGTATAGTGGTGGTCTTACCGGCACCGTTGGGACCGAGGAGGCCGAAAACCTCGCCTTCCTCTATGCTGAGGTTCAGCCTGTCGACCGCAGTAGTACCGTCGTAGGTCTTGGTCAGGTCTATGGTTTCTACCACTAATGGTTTACTCAATTTGTTTACCGCCTGCCAAACCGCCGGAACATGACTGCCAGGCCAGCGATGACTATGAGCACGATGACGATACCCACCCATCCCCAGATGGTGGAAGTGAGCACCGTTACCCTGAGGTTCATTCTCTTATATACCCTTACCGTCTCGGCCTCAACGGTGATCTCGTAATCGCCGGCTATCGTTTTGCTGGGCGGCTCGATAACCATGTCTATTTCCTGGGAGAATGTGGGTGCCAGTGAGTCCACCTTATCCGGACTGAAGGTCACCCTCCAGCCTTCCGGTTCTAGAGCGGAGAGGCTAAGTTTCTCCAGGGTGCCGCTGCCGGTGTTTATCACTCTGATGCCCAGATGGGTTTCCTTACCGGCCTGTAAATCGGTGCTGAGCCGCTCGGTCTCGGTAGTCAGGACCACCTCATAGCGAGGAATATTGACCACCTCAGCGGTCAGCTCGATGGTATCCTTGAGGCTGCCGGAAGAGGCGGTAATGCTAATCGAGTAGTTGCCCGGCTCCGCCGGCTTCACCCCGTATCCGGAAAAGAACTTCACCTTGAGCCGGTCGGGATATTCCTTGTCCGACTCCAGCCGGATGGCCGGCACCTCCACCTCCGGGAAACCGGCCAGGAGCGATACCGACCAGCCCGGTGGCGGTTCGGTGTAGGTCAGGTCGAATAGCTTGGGGGCGCTGCCGTGGTATTTCAGGTAGACCTCGAATTCGAAGATGTCGCCCGGCTCACCCCGATGGATGGGGAATTGGCACTCCAGCGCTATTTTATCCTCGACAGGGTCCTCCTGGTTGGGTAGTAGCACCCACGGGCCAATACTATCCTCTTGGGCAGCATGTGTCGGTTGGTTAGTGACCAGCCCACCAAATACGCTCAGGAGTAGAACAAAGCAAAGAAAATAGGTAGTTACCCGACGCCAACTCATAGTTTACCTCCATCTTGGGACAGATTCTCGGCTCAGTGTATAACACTAGGTCATTATATTACGTTGCTGAGGAGAAAAGCAAGGCTGTCGAAGCTTAGCCAGCTGGGCCGTTTGCCGGTAGCCTTCCGTGCCAAACAGCTTGCTGGCGGCGGCCGGGATTGACATTGTAGGGTGGGTATGCTAAAAGAAGGCAGGTTGTTTGGCTATTTCTACGTTGGAGGTGGCATGTGAAATTAGTGGTTGTAGGTTTCGGGCAATGCGGGGGGCGTATTGCTGATGGCTTTGCTCGTTTAAATAGGAGAGCGCGTGCCCAGCGGGGCATAGAGATATTTACCGGTGTTTTTGCGGTAAATACCGATGCTGCGGATTTGAGCGGACTATCCGCTATAAGGCCCGATTATCAGCATAGAATCCTCATTGGTGGTCGCAAGACCGGCGGCCATGGAGTGGGCAAGATAAATGAACTGGCGGCTGAGGTGGCCAGGGAGGATGCCGATAAGGTTATCGATGCTATCAGGACTACCAAGCGCTTCTTCGAGTCTGATGCCTTCTTATTGGTGGCCAGTGCGGCTGGTGGCACCGGCTCGGGAACATTACCGATAATGACCAAGCATATAAAAGAGCGATACGGGGATAAACCCATCTACTGCCTGGTTGTCCTTCCCTTTGAACATGAGGAGTCGACCGAGGAAAGGACTATTTATAACGCAGCTACTTGCATAAAGTCTACTAATGCAGTTGCCGATGCCATGATCCTGGTTGATAACCAGAGGTATATCAGGAAGGACTTCTCACTGAAAACTAACCTGACCAAGATTAATGATATGATAGTCGAGCCATTCTATAATATGCTCTGTGCCGGCGAGGAGAAGAAGCCAAAATTTATCGGGGCCAAGATGCTCGATGCCGGTGATATTATACAGAGCCTGGCCGGCTGGACGGTAATCGGTTATGGCAGGTCGCCGCTACCTATGCTCCGGCTTCCCTTCGAACGCCGGGGGCACTTCCGGAAGAAGAGTACCGAAATCCACAAGGGAGTCCAGGTCATGGATGAGGCTATCAGCGAACTCTCGCTGACCTGCAACCCCTCGGATTCGGGTAGGGCCGTTTATCTGCTATCGGCCCCGCCCAGGGAAATAAACATGGACCTGATTAAGGAGCTGGGGAACTACCTGAAGAACCTGGCTCCGGAGGCTATCATCAGGAATGGCGATTATCCTCGGGGGAGGGGTGGCATAGATATCACCCTGGTCCTTTCGGAGCTTAAGGATGTGGAAAAGGTAAGGTCATATTATGCCAAGGCAGCTAGCTTTATGAAAGACTCCAAGGTGAAGCGAGCGGATACGGCCAGCAAGCTCAGGGAAATAGACGATTCGGGTGAGAGTATACCCTCCCTATTTTGATGGCTGGGGCCATTCCTAGGGCATCCAGTAGTCGTTTTTCTGCCCCCACCTCCTTTAGTAGAAGTACACTATTGGCGATAAAGTTTGTGATATCGATTTTCCCCTAAGTAAATGACTTGCTCTGGCGTGTAGGTTCTCTTGATTATTTAGCCTTCATTTCTAAGTATCCAGTTGTAATGTTAGCAACTGTCTTGTATCTTTATTTATTTCTGAGACTCTCTTTTGGTACTCTTACAACTGTTATTGGTATCTTAGTAGTTATATGAAGAAGTTTATCCGTCGTGCTACCAAGAACCAATCTAGCTAATCCCGAACGCCCATGTGTTGACATAGCAATCATATTGACACGTGATTTCTTGGCAACTCTGGCTATTTGATGAGCAGCATCACCGAATTCTACTTTAATAGCAACTCTGACACCCTTTTCTACCAATTTTTGTGCAACCTCACCGAGGTAGTTAAAAGCCTTACCCCTATCTGCTTCTGTCCTATCTTTGGTAAATGGGACAACAGCAAGATAAGGCATAACATCATCTCCATATGAATAGTAGTGTTCTTCCAATACCTGGAGTAAGATGATTTTTACCTTAACATCACTTGCCAATTTGGAAATTACATCTTTTATATATGGCAGGATTGATTCAGCGACTTCTGACCCATCCAACGGAACCAGTATTATTTCTCTCATTTTCCTCTCCTTATTCTTTTCTCGTAATGGTGACCTGCCTACATAAAGGATACTGACCTGCCCCGGTTAATTGGTCCACCTTTTAAGTTAGTATTTTACCATAACAGCTTCAGAAGCAGGTGACCGCTAACCTAATGAACTATGCGGTCGGATATGATTATAGTCCATTCTCCACTGTTCAATCAATATCTTCGCTTCAGTCAATATGGTGTCTCTTTACCCCAAAATTAGGATGGATGCAATAGTGTAACATATTTCCACATTACCACTTACCCACACACAAATCCATATTTAGAAGTTCCCAAATACGCAATACGCGTATTTTAGGCACAAGTGTATAGCAATATGCTTTTGTATTTATGCTGGCTTAGATTTGCAAATTGGGATGGTTGGTTGGGAGGGTATTATGGAGAGAACTCTATCTGGAAAGTCTAGTCATCACCTTGGTGAGACATTAATGGCCTGCCGAATGGCTCCCTCAAGCTCTTGCGGGACATCGGTGCCAATTCGAAACTTCTTACCCGTTCTAAGTTTGATCTCAACGGCGTGAAAGCCGGATACGTTGAATAGCCATCCGTGAGGTGTCAAACGAATGCCCCAGCCATAGTACCACTGATTCTTAACAACTTGGCACGATTCTATCTCGTTCAACTTAAACTGTTTGCGGATTAGCCCAGGACCGAATCGCGCTTCAAGTTCATCTCCTCGGATAACCACTGTCAGTCTAGAAAATAACACCAAAGCTACCGCAATGACAACCAAAACCCCGATAGCAATCCAATTGATGCCAGCATTAGTCAAAACAAACCCAATCAACACCATCACAGCTGCCATCGCTGCGATGATCATATAACCAACCTGCGTGTGTTTATAACGCTCAATCATGCTTTCTATCACCTTTAATTATACCATAATATATTTCAGATGCTCTGAGAGAGGTTTGATTTAGGCACGAACTAGGACTCACTTTCTCAATGGATATACGAAGGCAATAGCATCGCCGAAATCTGGTGGAATCTGACCTATCTCCCAACCTGCGCCAGTTGTTTCAAGGAAATAATATTCTTTGCCATTGTATTCATAACGCATGCCAGCAGGATAATCTAGTGAAACGCCTACTGCAATATGGTTAGCGGCCTGTAAATGGAGAAGAGCAACATCATAACCCATTCTGTCAAGAAGGGCTGCAGCTAGAATGGAAGTATCTTCGCAATCCCCTCCCCTATCAAATAGTGTTTCTATAGGATATCTTGGATATTCATCGTAAGGTTTGGTCTCTATATCAACTGTATATGGCAAACTCTGGACGAAGGCTACTAAGAAGTTGAGCTTCTTTGTATCTGTATATCCTTTCATTAACGCTGCTTGGTTTATATTAGCCACCATTTGGTCAATGTAAGAATCATCATTGGGGTCTTTCGCCATATCAACATAATCGGCGAATGAAGGTCTTGGCCTTTCCAAGCTTTCTACATATGCTAGTAGAGGTATCGGCAATTCCCAAGTCCAAGATGTAGAGTTATAATCCCATTGGTAGTTCTGGGGTATTGTAATAGCAGTTATTTTATTAATTCGTGACTGCAAATCTTGTAGCATATCATTTGCATCACTAATATCTTTATTTAATTCTTCATACTTACTCTCCATTTGTCCTAGGCCAGCCTGCAATAATGACTTGTCATATTCAAGTTCTGATATTTTTTTGTCCTGGCTGGAAATGGTTTCCTCTAATTTGGAACTGTATTGTACATATTCGTTAACAGCTATTCTATGACTTTCAATTTGGGGCACATATGTGTAATAACCTGTAGCATAGCCACCCCCAAAGCCTATTATCAGGCCAAGTATTACTGCAATAAAAATGTATATCTTCATGGTTAAGCTCCTATAAAAGACCAGGTCACTAATTATGTGGCTATCGTAGTATAGAGATATACAAGTGTCAATATCCCATATGAAAGGTCGTAGATAGGTCTTACCTGCCCCTAAAAAATAGCCCAGTTATCATACCTGACTAAGCACGGGTCAGGATATCCTCTATAAGTAACAAAATTCCACGTTACTTATACATAACCACATTTATAAGTTCCCAAATACGCAATACGCGTATTTTATGCACAACTATATAGCAAACTATGCTTTTGAGAGTGTCGAAAAAAGCCTACTCAAACAGTAGTTTCTTATTGCGGCGATCCCAGATTTTTTAAAATCCCGCCCTTTTCACTTCTCAGTCACTTTTTCAGGTCATAATTACCTCGT
>JBDRCY010000024.1:0-2937 GCA_043821265.1 Chloroflexota bacterium | reverse complement strand
TGGTGGTCAGCGTTGCCAAGAAGCATATTGGCCGAGGCATGCCGCTCCTGGACCTCCTTCAGGAAGGGAACATCGGTCTCATTAGAGCCGTGGAAAAATTTGACTACCACCGGGGTTATAAATTCAGCACCTATGCTACCTGGTGGATTCGTCAGGCTATAACCCGGGCTATAGCCGACCAGGCTCGTACCATTCGCATCCCGGTCCATATGGTTGAGACCATCAATAAGCTGCTCAGGGTAAGCAGACACCTGGCTCAGGAATATGGGCGAGAGCCTACCCCCGAGGAAATCGGTAAGGAGATGGAAATACCGGCAG
The DNA here is from genome assembly GCA_043821265.1 of Chloroflexota bacterium. Lineage (GTDB taxonomy): Bacteria > Chloroflexota > Dehalococcoidia > Dehalococcoidales > JBDRCY01 > JBDRCY01. The sequence goes on along the minus strand of JBDRCY010000024.1, from coordinate 2,619 downwards.
AGAAGGTCAGGGAGATAGTCAAGGTATCACAGTTGCCAATATCACTGGAGTCACCCATGGGTGAAGAGGAAGATAGCCATCTGGGTGATTTTATAGAAGACCGCAATGCCTTACCACCGGCTGATGCCGCTTCTAAGCGGCTTCTGAAGGAACAGATTGAATCAGTGCTTGGCACCCTCAGCCCGCGCGAACAACGAGTACTACAGCTCAGGTTTGGGCTCGAGGACGGGAGAAGTCGGACCCTCGAGGAAGTGGGTAAGGAGTTCAATGTTACCAGGGAGCGAATCCGCCAGATTGAAGCCAAGGCGCTTCGTAAGCTGCGCCATCCCAGTAGAAGCCGAAAGCTAAAGGACTACCTCGAATAACCCGCTACCACGTATTAAGAGCTAAGGCTTTCTATAGAAGAAACCCTGGGTCCTGCGGCAAAGCCATACCAGGAGGAGCATGAAGGGGACCTCGGTCAGCACGCCGACTACCGTAGCCAGTACCGCCCCGGAAGACAGCCCGAAAACGGTGGCGGCGACGGCCACCGCCACCTCAAAGTGATTACTGCCGGCAATGATGGCCACCGGCGCCGCATCCTCGTAAGGGAGACGGATAAACCGGGAAGCGACATAGGTCAGCCCGAAAACCAGCAGTATGTTGCCGAAGATACCAATGGCAATCATGCCTACCGCCGCCGGCAGCTCGGTAATCACGCTGCCCTGCAGGCTGAACAGCACCACCAGAGTAATCAGCAGGGCCGCTACCGATACGATGCGTAGCGGCGGCACAAAGCTCGACTGAAACCAGGATATACCCTTTCTCTGGATAGCCCAGCGCCGGGTGAAGTAGCCAAATAAGAGGGGGATACAGATATAGATAGCCACGGAAATGGCTATCGTCGCCCAGGGTATGCTAATCCCGGAAATGCCCAGTAGCAGACCGGCCAGCGGGGCATAGAGCACCACCATCGTCAGTGAGTTTATGCCCGTCATCACCAGGGTATGGCCCATATTGCCCCGGGCCAGATAACTCCACATCAGCACCATAGCCGTGCAGGGGGCCACCCCGAGCAGAATCATCCCCGCCCGATAGGACTGGGCGACATCAGGGGCCAGGAAAGACTTAAAGACCACACCCAGGAAGAGCCAGGCGAAGAGGGCCATGGTAAAGGGTTTTACCAGCCAGTTGGCCACCAGGGTAGCGATGATGGGCTTGGGGGTCCTGGCGGCACTTACTATCTGAGCGAAGTCTATCTGCACCATTATGGGGTATATCATAAGGAACAGACAAACAGCCACCGGTATGGATACATCGGCCACCGTCAGCCCGCCTAATATGCCCGAGATCTGAGGGAAGACCTCGCCCAGGCCTATCCCGGCACCGATGCATAGTACCACCCACAGGGTGAGATACTTCTCCCATATTCCCAGCCTTCTCTCCGGCTGTTTAACCGTATCGTTACTTATGGTTAGCGGCTCCTTTCGGCGGACATAATGAAAGCTCCTTAATCAGGGGCTCACTCTTAAGAACCAGCTCGGCCAACCTGGCATCGGCAAGTTTATAGTAAACCTTCTGACCCTCCTGCCTCATCGCCACGATATTACATTCCCGGAGCGCCCTCAGGTGATGCGAAACCAGAGACTGCTCCCTATGGGTAGCGCCGACTATCTCACCAGCGCACCGCTCGCCCCCAGCCAGTAATTTCAATATCCGGAGGCGGGTAGGCTCTCCGATACATTTCAGAAACCTCGCCAGGTCGTCCTCGGCGGACATATGAACCTCCATTCATATGAATAATATGTCATTTACCCCGCCAGAGTCAACCGGCCCAACGGCGGCGATTCAAACCATGAAAAGGTTATTGACGGCACCCGATCTATGTGCTAATCTTTGTCCACAAGTGCCACCAGGGAGTTTATGGCCCGGATACCAGCCCGGAGCGTCCAGCAGTAAACCCCAAATAGCTAATACCACTTCAACCGGTCGGAGGTAATTATGAATTATCTGGATATAGGTCTCCTGATAATGCTAGCTGTTTCGCTCTTCACCGGCCTAAGGAGAGGCCTCATCAAGGGCGCCTTCTCCCTGGGCGGTGTCATACTGGGCATTGTACTGGCCAGCCGCTTCTACACCGCCTTTTCCGACTCAACCGTCGGCCAGATAATAACCTTCGTCGCTATCTTTGTCGTCGTCGCCTGGGTGGCCAGCCTGATTGGCTCCCTGGTCAGAAAGGTCGCCAAGATGGTAATGCTGGGCTGGGTAGACAATATTCTCGGCGCCGTTCTCGGCCTGGCTATCGGCGCTATCTTTATCGGAGCGGCCCTGGCCGCCTACCTCAGCTTCTTTGGCCCCAACAACCTCATCACCGACTCCATGGTGGGCCAGATACTGCTGAAGCAGTTTCCCATAGTACTGGGGCTGCTGCCCGCTAGATTTCAGGATATAATAAGATCGTACCTCCAGTACTAGGGAACTACCAAGTCCAACCCATTAGGTACTGTCCCGTTTGAGTTGACATATCAATTTTGACCCCATATAATGCCTCCGAAATGAAGCTAATTGCGTTGTATCTGATAGAGGCTTTCCTACTAGCACAGGTAATATACATATTCAGCAAAATCACTCCTGACAGTT
>JBDRCY010000023.1:0-22631 GCA_043821265.1 Chloroflexota bacterium | reverse complement strand
CCGACTGCTTGAAGTATTCGGTAAAGAGGTAGCTCCTCTCGCCGCACAATCTGGGGGTTGCGGCCAGAAAGTCCTCCTTCAGTTTCTTCACTCTATCCGTGAAACTGCCGCCCCTGGGTATGACCCTGTTTCCCGTTATGCCTATTTCCGTAACTAGTGTAGTATGCATTGTCCTATCACCACCATAGTTTAATCTCTCAGGAATACCGACAACCGAGATTACTCGTTTGCGACTTACCTGGCATATATTATAGCATAAAAGGGGAAGGGGATACAGGGGATGGGGTTACAAATTAATAAACTGTTACTTCCCCCCGAAATACTGTAGCGCCAGTTTTAGTTTTTCCTCCAGGGCCAGGTCGGAGGCGGGGGGCAGGGTGGCTACGGCGCGGGTGGCTTCGGACACGGAGTAGCCCAGGGAGGTCAGGGCGGCCAGTACCTCGGTGTTCTCCTGGGCCACCTGGGCCGCTGTGGCGGTTATCCAGCCGGTGCCTATCTTGTCCTTGAGCTCCACGATGAGGCGGTTGGCCATCTTTTTGCCTATACCGGAGACATTGGTCAATAAATCAACGCTGCCGGTGGTGATGGCTATGGCCAGTTGCTCGATACTCATGGCGGAGAGCAGGGCCAGTGCCAGCCGGGGCCCCAGCCCCGATACGCTGATGAGTATTTGAAATAGTCCCAGTTCATCGGCGGAGGAGAAGCCGTAAAGGGTGGCGTTGTCCTCTCTCAGGTGGAGGTGGGTGTGCAGGTGTACCTCGCTTCCGCTGGCTCCCAGGGTGCTCAGGGTAGAGGTGGGCATAAATACCTGGAAGCCCACCCCGCCCACGTTGATTATGGCCCGGTCGCTGCCCAGCGATTCCATTTTTCCATGAAGGCTGGCTATCATCTGCTCTCCTCGTTGGCTGTGGCCAGGAGGTTGCTCAGGTGCACCTCGTTAAGGTGGCAGATGGCCACGGCCAGGGCGTCGGCGGCGTCATTGGGCTGGGGCACGTGGTCTAATCTGAGCTGGAGTTTGACCATCTCCTGAATCTGCTCCTTGCTGCTGGCTCCAAAGCTGCTGACCTGCTGTTTTACCTGGCGGGGAGTATATTCGTAGGTCGGAATGCGGTGGTGAGCGGCGGCCAGGATGGCTATGGCCTGGGCCCTGCCTATCGCCAGGGCGGTGCGCACATTCTTGGCCACGAAGGGCTGTTCTATGGCCACGGCATCGGGCTGCTGCCGCTTGATAATGGCCAGGAGTTCATTATATAGATAGCTAAGACGCTCCCCAATGGGGGAGCCTGTTATGGTCTTGAGGGCGCCATAATCAATCAGGGTTATTTCGTCATCCAGACTCTCGATGACCCCGTAACCCATGACTACTGTGCCCGGATCAATACCTAAAACCTTCATATCATTAAGCCGGCTGTGAAGCTAGGCCCCGGCCTGCTCTAGGGCAGATTCGGGGAAATCGGCGTTACAGTAGGCATGCTGTACGTCGTCCACTTCCTCCAGCTTCTCCAGCATCTTGAGCGTTTGTAGTGCTGCCTTTTCTGCCAGTTCCACCACGGTCTTGGGTATCATGGACAGTTCCGCCGAGTCCAGTGGTAGCTCGGCCTCTTTTAACGCCGTTTTGACCGCTTCCAGGTCCTGCGGCCGGGTATAGATCTCGATATAGCCATCCTCTATCTTGACATCCTCAGCGCCGGCATCTATGGCCTGGAGGGCTAGCTCATCGGCGTCCAGGTCTGTCGTCTCTATCACGATAAGCCCCTTGTGGTCGAAGATCCAGGAGACGCAGCCGGCCTCGCCCAGGCTGCCACCGCTGCGGGTGAATATGTTGCGGACTTCCTGCAGGGTGCGATTGCGGTTGTCGCTCAGCGCCTCTACCAGAATAGCCTCTCCATGAGGTCCGTAGCCCTCAAGGGTCATCTCTACCATGATGGCGCCTCCCAGCTCCCCGCTACCCCGCTTGATGGCCCTCTCTATGTTGTCCATGGGCATGTTGCTGTCGCGGGCCCGCTGTATGGCCAGGCGCAGCCTTGAGTTGGACTCGGGGCTGGAGCCGCTCTCCCGTACGGCAATGATAATCTCGTGGGTGAGCTTGGTGAAGAGCTTGCCCCGCTTGGCATCGGCCGCCCCCTTCTGGTGTTTGATGGAAGACCATTTCGAGTGTCCTGACACGGCTAATCACCCCCTGGTTGGCACAGCGTAAATAATAGCTAATTCTATCACTCACCTTGCCCATCGTCAAAGTGCTGGCGACTCATAGGGTGGCTATTTGGCTTCGCCGATAGCCGCGGCGATGGCATACTCTCGGGAGTGGGAAAGGGTGATGGTCATGCCCGCCAGCCCCAGGCGTTGCGCCTGTGCCTGCGCCTTGCCGTAGAGCTTGACGAGGGGTTTGCCATCGGCGCCGGAGAGTATCTCGATATCGGTAAAGCTGAGGCTTAAGTTGGGCGTGCTTAGCGCCTTTATGACCGCTTCCTTACCGGCGAAGCGAGCCGCCAGGGATGGTGTTCGGTGGCGGTAAGTCTCAAGCTCCGGTCCGGTATATACCCGGCGCAGAAACCGCTCTCCCCAGCGGTTTATCGCCCGTTCGATGCGGGGTATTTCCACTATGTCTATTCCGATATAATTCATCACTAAAACCGGGGGAAGACCCCAGGAGTATATATGCTAGCATTATAACCTGCCCCGGGGATGTGTCAATAGCTATCCGGCCACTCCAGTATTGTCTGTGTTTACGGGGTATGCTATAATGTGCCATAAACCGGAGAGGGGAGTGAATGGCGACGTCTGAACCAGTGGCTGAGGTAGGTAACGGGCAATGGCGTGACTACGAGCTGGTAGTGGTTATCAGCCCGGAGTTGGCCGGTGAGGCCCTAGATGCGATGGTGGATGGTGTGAGCCAGTTTGTTACTGAGAAGGGTGGCGTGGTGGACAACGTGGAACGCTGGGGCGAAAGGAAGCTGGCCTATCCCATAAAACATTTCCTGGAAGGCAGCTACGTACTGACCAAATTCAAATTAAAGCCTGAGATGACTAAGGAGTTGGAGGCAAAACTGCAAATTTCCGAGGGTGTGCTGCGGCATTTGCTGGTAAGGCTGAATGGCTAGTTATTGAGCCAAAGGAGTGTGGGGAGACGATGGTTAGTCTGAATAAGGTGATGATTATTGGTAATGTGGGTAGCGAGCCGGAGATGCGCTTTACCCCCAACGGTAAGCCGGTAACCTCGTTTCGGGTGGCGACTAATTGGGTGCATACCACTCCGGAGGGTGAGCGCCGGGAGGAGACGGAGTGGTTTACCGTGGTGGCCTGGAACCGGCTGGCCGAGCAGTGTAATCAGTATCTGAACAAGGGCCGGCTGGTTTACGTCGAGGGCCGGCTGCGCACCCGTACCTGGGAGGGCCAGGATGGGCAGAAACACTATCGCACCGAAATAATAGCTAACCGGGTATCATTCCTGGACAAGTCGTCGTCGGCTCCCTTCCCTGAGGAAGGGGCTGAGGAACATGCTACCGAGTCGCTTAAAACGGATGATATCCCGTTTGAGCAGGAATAATTTTATAGTGAGTGTCTATGGCAAGATTTATTAAGAGTCGGAGTAAAGAAGTCGGGAGAGGGAAGGGGAGAGGGAGGTATACCCCTAAGCGGAAGGTCTGTTACTTCTGTAAGAACAAGGGTGAGACGATAGATTATAAAGCCCCGGATAAGTTGCGCGGCTACATAACGGATAGGGCCAAGATTGCGTCTCGCCGTCGCACGGGCACCTGTGCCAAGCACCAGCGTGTCCTGGCGTTGGCGATAAAGAGGGCCAGACATCTGGCGCTTTTACCTTATGTGCCCGAACATATCTATGCCACTGGTATCGGGATACGCGGTTAGTTTATTGGGCTTAACTTCCTCCCTTTTTGCCCTGCTTGATCGGCTAATGCACAATCTCCGCACCCCTAGACTGGCGGGTATCCTAAATTGACAGCGGCAAGGGACAAAAGTATAATCATTTCAATTTGTTAAGAGACAGAGATGCCGAAAAGGACTTATCAACCGAAGAAAATTCCCCGAAAGCGTGCACATGGTTTCCTGGCGAGGATGAGCACCCCGGGTGGGCGTGATGTCCTGAAAGCAAGGCGGCTTAAGGGACGCAAGCGATTAACTGTGGTGTGAGGGCAGAGCAGTAACATTACGGGTAAATCGCCAAGGACATAAGCAGCGGTGGCAAGAGAACGCCTTACTAAGCCGGAAGAGTATACGCTGGTCTTTAATAAGGGTGGCTCGTGGGCCAATAGCCGGATAGTGATGAAGGCTATGCCCAACGGGCTGGCCGTTTCCCGGTACGGCTTCTCGGTTAGCAAGCGGGTGGGCAATGCGGTGGTCAGGAACAGGGTGAAACGTTTGCTCCGTGAGGTCCTTAGGGTGATGGCGGTGGCGCCGGGATGGGACATTGTATTTATCGCCCGTCCGGCAGTAGCCGGCATTAGTTATGCGGTTCTTACCAAGTCGGTCCGGGGCCTGCTGGGGGCGGCCCATTTATTGGTGAGGGAGAATGAAGAGGCTTGCCTTAAGGTTAATTAGGTTCTATCAGTCGGCTATCTCATCGGTCAGGCCACCCAGCTGCCGTTATCTTCCCACCTGCTCGCAGTATACCTATGAGGCTATTGCTCGCTTTGGCCTCCTGCGGGGTGGATGGCTGGGAGCCAGGCGGCTGGCCCGTTGCCATCCCCTGCATTCCGGTGGTTATGACCCGGTGCCTGATTGCCGGCATTGATATTGGCGCTTGCTTAGGCTGCTACTGATTTAAGGGGAGAAATAGGAAGAGATTAGCGGAATGTTTAGACGCATTTTGAAATATCGTCTGGTCTTGGGGATGCTACTCCTGCTGGTGGTAATGCTGGCCAGCGGTCTTCTCGCTTCCGCTTGTGCCACCGGCGCCCGGACTCAGCCCAAGGGTTGGTCCGGGGCAATCGTGCTGGGCGATACCCTGTTCCTGGCTTCGATGAAGGGCGAGCTTGTTGCTCTGGATAAGGAGACCAGGGGCCAGTTGTGGCCGCCACAACCGCTGAAGGTTATGGAGACGGGCTCCGGTCTGGGTTGTAATATCCTGCCCACTTGTGGCACCGGAGGGGCGAATATAGTGCCCATCTATGGTACGCCGGCAGCCTCCGAGGATATGGTCTATATCGGCGGCTATAACGGCGTCGTTAACGCCTTCAGTGCCAGTTCCGGCGCCTTGAGCTGGGTATACCCCGCTCAAGGTCAGCTTGAGCATATCATCGGTGGCCCGGTGGTCTCCGGGGGCAAGGTCTTCATCGGTTCTGCCGATGCCAAGCTCTATGCCCTGGATGCCGAAACCGGCGGTTTGCTCTGGAAGTTCGAGACCGGTGATAGGATCTGGTCGACCCCGGTGGTGTATGGCGATACGCTACTGGTAACCTCGCTTGACGGTAAACTCTATGCCCTGAACACCGATGGGGGTAAGCAGTGGGAGTTTGAGGCCAAGGGCGCTATCGTCGCCAGCCCCCTGGTCCATAATGGGGTGGTCTATATCGGTTCCCTGGACAGGCATCTCTATGCCGTGGATGTCCGTGACGGCAGCGAGAAGTGGCGCCACCGGGCGGAAAACTGGTTCTGGGCTAAACCCGTAGTCTGGGAAGATGTTATTTATGCCCCGGCTCTCGATGGTAAGGTCTATGTCCTGGATGCCGGCAGTGGTGCCGAGGTGGTAATGGCTATTGACTTGGGCAGTCCCGTTTCCTCCTCGCCGGTGGTAGTCGATGGCCTGGTCGTGGTGGCTACCGAGGAGGGTAAGCTCTATACCATCGATACCGGGACCAAGCGGGTCACTCCGCTGGCCGACCTGGAGTCCAAGACTCATGCCCCGCTCGGTGCCGGCGACGGAGCGGTCTATGTTCATATTCAGAAGGGGAATCTTCTCGAGATTGATGTCAGGACGGGGGCGGCGCGGACGCTGTATTTCTTCAACTAATCGAGGTAGGTTAATTTGAATATCGGGGCCATCTGGGATTTAATAATCCTGCAGCCGGTGATAAACAGCCTGATTGTGGTCTCCCACAATCTTTTCAGCAGCTTTGGGCTTACTATTATCCTGTTTACCATCTTCATCCGGGGTATAACCTATCCGCTCACGGTAAAGCAGCTCCGGTCCTCCCGGAAGATGCAGGAGCTTCAGCCGAAGCTTCAGGCGCTGCAGAAGAAGCATGCCCGGGACAAGGAAAAGCTGTCCAAAGAGCAGATGAAGCTGTATCGGGAGTCGGGGGTTAATCCCGCCGGTTGCCTGGTGCCTATGTTGATTCAGATGCCCATCTGGATAGCCCTGTACCAGGCGATTATACGGGTCCTGGCCATCAATCCGGAGGATTTCCTGGGGCTATCTCAGTACCTGTATTCCTCGGAGGTAGTACATACGGCCTTGCCCCTGGGTAACAGTTTCCTGGGGCTGAATTTAGCCGAGAGTAATTTTATGCTGGCTATTCTGGTGGGGGCAACCATGTGGCTGCATCAGAAGATGACTATGATTCCCTCGGCAGACCCCAGGCAGCAGTCGCAGAGCCGCATGATGCTGTGGATGATGCCGATGGTCTTTTTCTTCTTTTCCATGCAGTTCCCCAGCGGCTTGGCCCTCTACTGGGTGATGTCCAATATTATCAGTATGGTCATGCAGTATTTTGTTGGCGGGTGGGGTGGCTTGTCAACGCTTTCGTTCCTGCGGCCGGCGGGCCAGGGATATACCCAGGGTGATGGCCGGGTGAAGCAGTTACCTCCCAGCGATATACCAGCCGAGGCTGATATTACCGAATCAGATTCAGCAGGCGGAGAAGGGTCGGATTATGGAAAGTCTGGAAGTAAGCGGCAAGACAGTAGAGGAGGCTATACAAAAAGCCTTAGAGCAACTAGGCGCCAGCCGAAACGAGGTGGAGGTAGCCGTCCTAAGTGAAGGTAAGCACGGCCTATTGGGTCTGGGTGCTGCGGAGGCCGTGGTTCGGGTGGGGCGATTAGAGCCGATGAGCAGTGAAGATGATGACATGGCCCAGGTGGCCAAAGAGATTCTAGAGGCTTTGCTTGATAAGCTGGAGGTGGATGCGGCGGTAGAGGTTCAGGTTGGGCCAGCGGAGGAAGGGGCGAGGCTGGCCCCATCAGCCTTGAGGTGAGGGGCGATGACCTGGGTATCCTGATTGGTCGGCGGGGGCAGACGCTGTCCTGCCTGGAGTATATGCTCCGCCTTATCTTGAGCCACCGGAGGAAGACCTGGCTGCCCGTCGTCATTGATGTGGAGGGCTATAAACGGCGTCGGCAGGAGGCCTTGGAGGCGCTGGCACAGCGCATAGCCGAGCGGGTGAAGTCTAAAGGCGTGGCCTTTACCTTGAGGCCGATGCCGGCTAGTGAAAGGCGTATTATCCACATTACCCTGGCCGATGACCCCGATGTAACTACCGAGAGTACCGGCGAAGGTGAGGCTCGCCGGGTTATGGTTATCCTGAAAGAGGAATAGCCCGGGTTTGATTTCTGTAAGCAGGTGTGTTAGGTTTTAGCTGGTAAAGGCAATGACGGAGACGAGTAGGGGAAGTATGGCACCCAGCGAGTCTGGTATGGTGGAAGCAGACGTGTGTATCTCCCGGAAAATCCCTCCCGAGCTGTCAACCGAACGGTGGTCTGGAATTTAGGGGTCGCCCAGTAGGCTTGGTCGGTTTCGTCAACCGTTATCATGGACGAGGGCAGTATGAAGTGCCTTGAAAGAGTGCCCCCGCCCCGGGCGGGGGAAGTTGGGTGGTACCGCGGGTATACTGAGTCCCGTCCCTTCAGGGCGGGACTTTTATTTATAGGAGAGGGTTTTGTTGGTCATGTTTAAGCCAGTAAGCAGCCGGGTTAATTTCCCGCAGCTTTAGGAGAATATACTCCTCTGGTGGCGCCAGCAGGGTATATTCCAGCGGAGTGTGGAGGCCCGTCGGGGCGCCCCTCCCTTCGTGCTCTACGAAGGGCCGCCCACCGCTAATGGCCGGCCGGGCATCCATCACATCCTGTCACGGGTGTTCAAGGATATTATACCGCGCTATAAGGCCATGAAGGGCTATTATGCCCCGCGCATTGCCGGCTGGGATACCCACGGGCTGCCGGTTGAGCTGGAGGTGGAAAAGGAGCTGGGTTTTTCCTCTAAGACCCAGATTGAAGAGTACGGAATTGACCGCTTTAATGCCCGCTGCCGGGAGAGCGTTTTCCGCTACCTCGAGGACTGGAATAGGATTACCGAGCGCATCGCCTTCTGGGTTGACCTGGATAATGCCTATATCACCATGAATAATAGTTATATCGAGTCGGTGTGGTGGGCGATAAAGCAGATGTGGGATAAGGGATTGGTGTATCAGGGCTACAAGGTCACGCCCCATTGCCCCCGCTGCGGCACCTCGCTCAGCTCCCATGAGGTGGCCCAGGGCTACCGGGACGATACCGAAGACCCCTCGGTTTACATAAAGTTTCGGCTTAGCGCCGCCAGAGTGGCTGACTTTACCCCGGGTAGGCCCACCTATTTCCTGGCCTGGACGACCACCCCCTGGACCCTGCCGGGCAATACTGCCTTGGCGGTGGCGGCTGACGCCGAGTATGTCGTGGTGGAGGTCGGCCAGGAGTACCTTATCTTGGCCTCGGCCCGGCGGGAGCAGGCGGGCCTGGGCGATGCATCTGTCGTCGCCCGGGTCAAGGGCAGTGCCCTGGTGGATTTACGGTATGAGCCGCTGTTTAATCCGCACCATTTTGGTGTGGAGAGAAAGCGGTTTCACCATTCTCTACTTCAGCCGGGTGAGCCGGATGAAGGCCTGTTGTATCCCGTAATTAGCGGTGATTTTGTCTCTATGGATGAGGGGACGGGCATTGTCCATATCGCCCCGGCCTATGGTGAGGTCGATTATGGGGCGGGGCAGGCCGGCGGCCTCGATTTTGTCCATCCGGTGGACCTGCAGGGCGTGATTATGGGCACCTACCCCTTCGCCGGCAGGTTCGTTAAGGAGGCCGACCCGCTGGTGCTGGCCGACCTGGAGTCGAGAGGCCTCCTTTTCCGTAGCGAGAAGGTTCGCCAAACCTATCCCTTCTGCTGGCGCTGCGATGCGCCCCTCCTCTACTATGCCAAGCAGACCTGGTATATCAGGACCACGGCGGTTAAGGAGAGGCTCCTCAGCGGCAATGATGAGCTTAACTGGTATCCGGAGCATATCAAGTACGGCCGCTTCGGCGACTGGCTTAAGAATAATGTCGACTGGGCCTTCTCCCGGGAGCGTTACTGGGGCACACCGCTGCCGGTATGGCGCTGCGAGGGTTGTTCCCACTACGAATGTATCGGCGGCATAGGGGAGCTGGAGGCCAAGCCTGGTTTCTCCGGGCTCCCGGAGCCATTGGACCTGCACCGCCCCTTTGTCGATGAGATAACCTTTGTCTGTCCTGACTGCGGGGGCCGGATGCGGCGGATGCCCGAGGTGATTGACTGCTGGTTCGATTCCGGGGCCATGCCCGTAGCGCAGTACCATTATCCCTTTGAGAACGCTACTCTGCTCCAGGACGGGCGTTTTCCCGCCGACTAATCTGCGAGGCGGTTGACCAGACCCGCGGCTGGTTTTACAGTTTGCACGCTATATCTACCCTGCTTTTCGCCCGCCCCTCTTTCCGCCATGTTATCTGCCTGGGGCATATCCTGGACGCCAGGGGGGAGAAGATGAGCAAGGCGCGGGGGAACGTGGTTGAGCCGGTGGCGGTTATTGATAAATACGGTGCCGATGCCCTGCGCTGGTACTTCTATACCTCCTCGCCGCCGGGCAATGTGCGCCGTTTCGATGAGAAGCTGGTTGCCGAGATAGCCCGCCGCTTTCTGCTCACGCTGTGGAATGTCTATTCCTTCTTTATTACCTATGCCAATATAGACCATTTCGTCCCTGGCGATGAGGCGGCGACCGCGTCGACGGAGCTGGACAGGTGGATTATCTCCGAGCTGAATCAGCTCATCGTCGATGTTGATACGGCGCTGGATAGCTATAATCCCACCGAGGCGGGCAGGAAGATAGAGGTCTTTGTTGACGGGCTGAGCAACTGGTATGTACGCCGTAGCCGCCGGCGGTTCTGGAAGAGCGAGAACGATGCCGATAAACTATCGGCCTATAATACCCTGTACCACTGCCTGGTTACCCTGGCGAAGCTGATGGCGCCGTTCACCCCCTTTCTGGCCGAGGAACTGTATCAAAACCTGGTATGTCCGCTATTTCCCGAGGCCCCGGATAGTGTGCACCTGGCCGATTTCCCGGTGGCGGATACCGGCAAGATTGATGAGCGCTTATCGCTGGATACGCGCCTGGTAATGAAGGTGGCCAGCTTGGGTCGGGCGGCCCGCAGCCAGGCCGCTATTAAGGTGCGCCAGCCGCTGGCTAAAACTGTCCTGGGTGGTTTCTCCGACGGTGAACGGGAAAGCCTGGAGACATTAAAGCCCCAGATACTGGATGAGCTCAATGTTAAAGACCTGGAATTTGCTGCCGCCAGTGAGGTTCGGGAGAAGCCGGGTTACGCCGCTACCTCGGAGGGTAGTTATGTGGTGGCTGTGGCCACTGATATTCCGCCGGAGCTTCAGGCCGAGGGTATGGCGCGGGAGGTGGTGCACCGCTTGCAGAACCTCAGGCGCTCCGCCGGCTTCGATATCGCCGACCATATCACCACCTATTACCAGGGCGACGATTATTTGCTCCAGGTAATGGTAACCTTCGCTGCTTACATTAAGCAGGAGACGCTGTCCCGCGAGTTAATCTGCGGGGTTCCTGGTGAGGACGTCTTTGTCGAGAGCTATAAACTGGGTGGTTGCCAGGTACAGCTGGGCGTGAGACGGGAGGCCCGCTGACCACCTCACCCTCTCGCTTCGGGGGTAATGCTAAAGGTCGGGTTTATTCTGGCGGCGGGCTTTCGCTGAGGACGACGTTGACCGTGTGTTGAGTAGTGCCCCGCCAGAAGCCGACTTCCACGCTTTGACCGATTTGCGAGGCATGGATGGCGCGTCTTAATTCCTCGCTGGTGGTGACCTCTTCATCCCCGAAAGCGAAAATAACATCCCCGGCCGCTAAGCCGGCTTTCTCGGCGGGGCCATCGGTGACTACCCCCCTGATGAGCACGCCCTCTTCTACCTCGAGGCGGAAGAAGGAGGCGACAGATTGGTCCACCGTGAGCAGCCCCTGCACCCCCATCAGGGGACGGATGACATAACCGGTTCTGATTAATTCCTCGATAATGGGGTAGGCTACACTGGTGCTTATGGCATAGCCCAGCCCCTCTACGCCGACCTGGGAAATCTTGGCGCTGGTGATGCCGATTACCTCTCCCGACATATTCACCAGCGGTCCGCCGCTGTTGCCGGGATTGATGGCGGCGCTGGTTTCTATGAGGTCGTACAGGGTCTGTCCTTCTGCTACCGGGATTGAAATTCCGGTGCGGCTGATTATTCCCTGTTTGGCGCTTATGCCCAGTCCCAGCGGATTACCGATGGCTACTACCCAGTCGCCGACCCTTAAGTCGGTGGAGTCACATACGGCGGCTACCGCCAGGGCCGCTTCGTTAATCTGGAGCACGGCAATATCGGTAAGGACATCGGTGCCCACTACGCCGGCCTCGATGCTTCTACCGTCATCCAGCGTGACACTGATGGTATTGGCCCCTTCTATGACATGGTTATTGGTGACAATATGGCCCTCTTCATCTATAATCCAGCCCGAGCCGGCACCCTCCTGGGTAAAGGGCCGGTTGAAGATGTCATAGCCTACCACCTCTGTATTAATGGCTACTACCGATGGTTTTACTTGGGCTACCACATCGGCGATGCTGGGTAGCGGAGGAGAAGCCTGCTTGATGGGTGGCGGCGTCCATACGGGGTTGGTGGGGGCGGTTATGCCGGGGGATGGCGGGCTGGGTTGCGGGAGCGGGTTTTCGAAGTCGGGTATCAGGTAGCACCCGCTCAAGGAGAGGGCTAAAATAAGGCTAACTGAGAGCAGTAGATATTTCAGGTTCACTTTTTTCATGGCCACTTCCCCTCCCGGTGAATAGGCTATCGCATTTTCCTGGGGTTTGGTTATATTTTAGCATCGGGGCGGGATTGTGGCAAAAAAGGAGGGCGGGTAACACCCGCCCTCCTCGGGTTCTTTATGCCCCCGGCACCTTGGGCAGTGAGGCCAGTGCCTCCTTCACCTTCGCCTCGGGATAATCATAGTCGGTAAGTTTCCCCGAGAGATAGGAATCGTAGGCTGCCATATCGAAATGACCATGTCCGCTATGGGCCAGCAGGATGGTCTTGGCTTCACCGGACTCCTTGCATTTAAGCGCTTCGTCGATGGTCACCCTGATGGCATGGTTGGTCTCCGGGGCGCTGATAATGCCCTCGCTGCGGGCAAAGGTTACGCCGGCCTCGAAGGTTTCCAGCTGGTGTACTGCCCTGGCTTCGACCAGCCCTAATTTATGGAGGTGACAGATGATGGGCGACATACCGTGATAGCGCAGCCCGCCGGCATGGACTGGCGGTGGTATGAATTCGTGCCCCAGGGTGTACATCTTGAGGAGGGGGGTTAGCCCGGCCACGTCGCCGAAGTCGTAGGCATACAGTCCCTTCGTCAGGGTGGGGCAGCTGGCCGGCTCGACATTGATGATGCGCAGGTCCGGTTTCTGGCCCTCGATTTTATCCTTGATAAAGGGCAGGAACATGCCGGCGAAGTTGGAGCCGCCGCCGATGCAGCCGACGATAATGTCGGGATAGGCATCGGCCATTTCCATCTGCTTCTGGGATTCCAGGCCGATGATTGTCTGGTGCAGGAGAACGTGGTTCAGCACGCTACCCAGGGAGTAATGGGTATCCTCCCTGGTGGCGGCGTCCTCCACCGCCTCGCTGATGGCCAACCCCAGGCTGCCGGGGCAGTCGGGGTCCTTGGCCAGCATGGCCTGTCCGGCTTTGGTGTCGGGGCTGGGGCTGGGTACGCATTTGGCCCCCCAGGTCTCCATCATGATGCGGCGGTAGGGCTTCTGGTGGTAACTGATCTTGACCATATATACCTTTAGCTCGATGCCAAAGAGCATGCAGCCCATGGCCAGGGAGCTACCCCACTGGCCGGCACCGGTCTCGGTGGCGATGCGCTTGATGCCTTCCTTCTTGTTGTAATAGGCCTGGGCTACGGCGGTATTGGGCTTGTGGCTGCCTTCCTGAGATGTTCCCTCGTATTTGTAGAAAATCTTGGCGGGTGTGTCCAGCGCCTTCTCCAGCCGGTAGGCCCGATGCAGTATCGTAGGCCTCCAGGTATGGTAGATGGCCTGCACCTCTTCCGGGATTTCAACGTAGCTCTCCGGGCTGAATTCCTGCATAATAAGCGCCATGGGGAAGAGGGGTGCCAGGTCATCGGGGGTTACCGGGTTCCCGGTGCCCGGGTGCAATACCGGCGGCAGTGGCTCCGGCAGGTCGGGCAGGATGTTGTACCAGGCGGTTGGCATATCCTTTTCGGCTAAAAGAAACTTGGTTTTGTCCATTTTATCCTCCTTTTGTCTTCGTTTGTGGAACCAGTCTCTTATCTAAATTATCCGTCTTTACCGGGCGGCTACCATTTGGGCTTCGTATTTACCTCTCAGGCGCAAAGACCCCTCGCCTTTAAGGGACGAGGGGTCTTCCTTCGCGGTGCCACCCTTATTGGTCGGTTGCTTAGTGGGGTGTGACCATCTCTATCGGGTACAGAGGCGATAGAACGGTCTATTCAGCTCTGGTACCCTGGGGTCGGTTAACGCTCCCCTGGCGGCAAAGCCTACTCGTCCGCCCGACTTTCGGTTTGCGGCTCCCAAGTCCATTCAACCCCTGCGCTGACGCCGGCTCACAGCTTACCCGGCTCTCTGTGACTCGCTGGGAGGCTACTAGTCTTGTTCTCAGCCTTTACGATATTTCGGATTATTGTAGCACACGATTGTCAATTTGTAAACAGGTAGTTCATCGGGCCTCTTGCCCAGGTATTAGCGGTGGCGGTAAAAAAATATTCTTCAGGGTATTGACAAATGTCAAAAATGGTGGTATTATAAAAAGTTACTATTATGCCTCAAATGAGATTCTACTCATTTATATCCCTTTTATATCCACCTTTTGTATGCCCGAATAGCATTGCGTAGTCGGAAGGATTATTTTACGGTTCAAAGCGTCATTGGAGAGGGTATTTATGTCAAGAACACATGAAGCTAAGCTATCTTCTATTCCCCGAAAGTCCTACGCCAAGTTGCCCGAGGTACTGCCTATACCCAGCCTGATTGAGGTGCAATTGGGCTCCTACCGCTGGTTTCTGGAGGAGGGGATAAAGAAGCTGCTGGATGATGTATCTCCGGTAAAGGACTTCACCGGCAATAAGCTGGAGTTGAGCTTTGTCAGTTACGAGTTTCGTGGCCCTCATTATAGCGAAGAGGAGTGTCATGAGCGTGACCTGACCTACTCGGCCCCCCTTTATGTTCGGGCGAGGCTATTGGTTAAGCAGACCGGGGAGATTTCGGAACAGGACCTGTTCTTTGGTGATATTCCCCTGATAACCGCTAAGGGCACCTTTATTACCAGTGGCGCCGAGCGGGTGGTAGTGAGCCAGCTCCTTCGTTCCCCGGGTGTTTATTTCACCGTGGAAGAGGAAGCGTCCAGCGGGCGCGGTTTATGCCATGCCAAGTTGATACCGGCGCGTGGGGCCTGGCTGGAGGTTGAGACCAGCAAGCGGGATGTGGTAGCCGCCAAGATAAATGGTAAGCGAAAGATTCCGGTCACTACGCTGCTCAGGGCTATAGGTTACGGTAGCGATGAGCAGCTGCTCGAGCTTTTCGCTGAGGATGACAACTCGCCGGAGCATCAGTATATCAGGTCTACTCTTGAGCACGAGCCATTGATTAGAGATGAGTCCGAGGCGCTGATTGATATCTATCGGAAAATGCGGCCCGGTGACCCGCCTAATATCGAGAATGCCAGGAAACTGGTAAATAACCTGTTCTTTAAGCCCCAGCATTACGACCTGGGTGACGTGGGTCGCTATAAGCTTAATAAGCGGCTGGGGCTGGGAGAGTCGAAGATCAACAGGGCCCTGGATGCTGAAGATGTCGTAGCCATAATCAGGCGTGTCATTATCATTAATAACGACGGCGATGTCAGCGATGATATCAGCCATCTCGGTAATCGCCGGGTGCGCACTGTCGGCGAGCTGCTCCAGAATCAATTTCGCATCGGATTGCTGCGCCTGG
Source organism: Chloroflexota bacterium (assembly GCA_043821265.1). Taxonomy (GTDB): domain Bacteria; phylum Chloroflexota; class Dehalococcoidia; order Dehalococcoidales; family JBDRCY01; genus JBDRCY01. The sequence continues at coordinate 7,382 of JBDRCY010000023.1, read as the reverse complement.
CCCAGGTGGCCAGGGAGCGTATGAGCATCATTAGCGATGACGCTATTACCCCCAGTGCCCTGGTCAATATTCATCCACTAGTAGCCTCGGTTGGTGAGTTCTTCGGCAGCTCGCAGCTCTCGCAATTTATGGACCAGACCAACCCGTTGGCCGAGCTAACGCATAAGCGGCGCCTCTCGGCCATGGGGCCTGGGGGTCTATCCCGGGAGCGGGCTGGCTTCGACGTGCGTGATGTGCACTTCTCCCACTATGGCCGAATCTGTCCCATAGAGACACCGGAGGGGCCCAATATCGGGCTTATCGGCTCACTGGCTACCTACAGCCGGATTAATAAATACGGTTTCATCGAAACGCCATACCGGCGGGTTTTTACCGAGGTGGGTAACACCGCTGAGGAACTGGTGGGTAGAACCTTGAGCGAGGCCGTTCTCGATGATAAAGGTAAGACTGTGCTCAAGGCTCGGACTATTGTTACTCCCAAGTTGGTCACCAAGCTGGCCAAGCTGTCGCCGGGAATGATAAAGGTGGTGCCCTTCGTCTCTAATGAGATAGTTTATATGCCGGCGGACGAGGAGGATAAATATACCATTGCGCAGGCTAACGCCGCGCTCGACGAGCATAACCAGTTCGCCCACGAAAAGGTTGAGGTGAGGGTGGTTGACCGTTACCTGTGGGAGGTGCCGGATAATATTCAGCTGATGGATGTATCACCCAAGCAGGTGGTCAGCGTGGCGACATCGCTGATACCCTTCCTGGAGCATGACGATGCCAACCGGGCGCTCATGGGGTCTAATATGCAAAGACAGGCGGTGCCGCTGCTCTGTGCTGAGGCGCCTATTGTGGCTACCGGGATGGAAATCGAGGCCGCCCGGCATAGTGGTCAGGTGCTCCTGGCGCGAAATGGCGGGGTGGCAACCTCGGTTACCAGTTTTGAGATAGTGGTTACCCGGGATGACGGTAACGAAGATGTGTACCACCTGATGAAATTTGTGCGCACGAATCAGGGGACCTGTATTAATCAGCACCCGGTAATTAGTAAGGGTGACCGGGTGGAGACGGGCCAGCTTTTGGCTGATAGTACTGCCACCGAACAGGGTGAGTTGGCCTTGGGACAGAATGTGCTGTGCGCCTTTATGAGCTGGCACGGCTATAACTTCGAGGACGCTGTCATCATTAGCAGCCGTCTGGTGGAGAGGGAGAAGTTTACCTCCATCCACATTTCCAAGCATGAAGTGGAGGCCCGGACTACCAAATTAGGCCCGGAAGAGATTACCCGGGATATACCCAATGTCGGTGAGGAGAGTCTGCGTGAACTCGATGAGACCGGTATTATTCGAATCGGTGCCCAGGTGGGGCCGGACGACATATTAGTCGGTAAGATTACTCCTAAGGGGGAGAGTGAGCTGTCGGCGGAGGAGAAGCTGCTCAGGGCTATCTTCGGCGAGAAAGCTCGGGAAGTGAAGGATACCTCGCTCCGGGTGCCTCATGGTGAGGGGGGTAAGGTGATTAACGTGAAGCTGTTCTCCCGTGAAGGTGGTGATGACCTGCCCACCGGTGTTAATCAATGGGTGCAGGTCTGGGTGGCTCAAAAGCGGAAGGTCTGTGTCGGGGACAAGCTGGCGGGACGCCATGGCAATAAGGGTGTTATTTCTATTATAGCCCCGGTTGAGGATATGCCTTTCCTGCCCGATGGTACTCCGGTTGATGTTATCCTCAATCCCATAGGTGTCCCATCCCGTATGAACATAGGCCAGATTTTGGAGACCCATCTGGGGGGAGCGGCCCAGATACTGGGTTTCAGGGTGCTTACCCCGGTCTTCGATGGCGCCCGTGCGATTGATATTGAGGATGCCTTAGCCAGGGTCTGGATAGCGCAGCGGAGCGGGGCGGTGAGCCCCACTTCGGGTGATGGGGGCTATACTGTGCAATTGAGCCTGGCCAAGGCCTGGCTCAAGGACCAGGGGTATAAGGCCGACTGGGTGTTCGGCGATGGCCACCCCGGTTTTGCCAAGGAGGTCTGCCTTCGCTTGTGGCTCGAAGACCTGGGAGTAGCTAGCCGGGACATCGAACCAGATGAGCTAATGGCGGCGGCGGATAAGGCCAGTGTTGAGCAAAGCGTGGTTCCGCCTATCCGGGGCAAGGTGATACTCCGTGACGGGCATAGCGGCGAACCGTTTGACCAGCCGATAACGGTGGGTAATATCTATATGATGAAGCTGAATCACATGGTTGAGGACAAGGTTCATGCCCGTTCTACCGGGCCATATTCCTTGATTACTCAGCAGCCCCTGGGCGGTAAGGCCCAGTTTGGCGGCCAGCGCTTTGGTGAGATGGAGGTATGGGCGTTGGAGGGCTATGGTGCGGCCCATAATCTTCAGGAGATGCTGACCATTAAGTCCGACGACGTGACCGGGCGAGCCAAGGCCTACGAGGCTATTGTTAAGAATGATGATATCCTCCAACCCGGTGTGCCCGAGTCATTTAAGGTATTGGTGAAGGAATTACAGAGCCTGGGGCTGGCCGTTGAGGTAATCAATGAGGAAGAGGACCGGGTAACCCCGGCGGATGAGGTGAGCGAGGTTTCCGAGCTGGAGATAGAGCTTCCGGTTATCGAGGACTCGGCAGTGGCTCAAGCGGAGGACTCGGCAGCGGCTCAGGCGGAGGACTCGGCAGAGGTTCAGGCGGAGGACTCGGCAGAGGCAGAGGAAGCAGTAGGGGCAGAAGATTCGACTCAGGTAGAGGTGAAAGAAGAAGATGTTTGAGGTTAATGATTTCGATGCGATTCGCATTTCGCTGGCGTCCCCGGAGCAGATCCGGAGCTGGTCGTATGGGGAAGTGACCAAGCCGGAGACTATTAACTATCGCACCTTGAAGCCAGAGAAAGACGGGCTTTTCTGTGAGAGAATCTTTGGGCCGACCAAGGACTTCGAGTGCTACTGTGGTAAGTATAAAAGGATACGCTATAAAGGGGTTATCTGTGATAAGTGTGGCGTTGAGGTAGCCCGGGCCAAGGTGCGTCGGGAGCGTATGGGGCATATCGAGCTGGCCTGTCCGGTGAGCCATATCTGGTTTGCTAAGGGGACACCCAGCCGATTGGGGCTGTTACTGGACCTGCCGCCCCGCAGCCTGGAGCGGGTCCTGTATTTCTCCCATTATGTGGTCATTGCTATAGATGAAGAGGCGCGCCAGGAGGCCATCGGGCAGCTTAAGGATAATGACGCGCAGATGGTGGCCGAGCGCCAGCAGGCGCTGGAGACCGAGATCGGCGAAATGGAACAGAAGGGGGCGACGGTAGAGGAGATAAATCAACTCCGGAGCCGTTTTACCGATGAAATAGCCACGCTTGAGGAAAAGGTGTCTATCGAGGTGGAGCAGCTCAAAGACCTCCGCCCGCGGGCGCTGCTGACGGAGTCCCAGTATCAGGAGCTTAAAGAGAGATATGGCCGGATTATTGAGGTTGGGACGGGGGCTGAGGCTATTCTTAAGGTAGTTAAGGATATTAACCTCGATGAGCTGCATGGCCAGTTGTTGGAGGAGGTTCATTCCAGTTCCGGTCAGCGCCGCAAGAAGGCCAGCAAGCGGCTGCGGTTGACGCAGGCCTTCAGGCGTAGCGGCAACAAGCCGGAGTGGATGATACTGACCGTGCTCCCGGTCTTGCCTCCTGACCTTCGTCCCATGGTTCAGCTGGACGGTGACCGCTTTGCTACCAGTGACCTTAATGATTTATATCGGCGGGTTATTAACCGCAATGACCGCTTGCGCCACCTGTTGGAAATAGGGGCACCCGAGATTATCGTCCGCAACGAAAAGCGCATGCTCCAGGAAGCGGTGGATTCCCTTATCGATAATGGCCGCCGGGGTCGAGCTGTCTCGGCCAATGGTAATCATAAGTTGAAGTCGCTGTCCGATATGCTGCGGGGTAAACAGGGGCGTTTTCGCCAGAATCTACTGGGTAAGCGGGTGGATTATAGCGGGCGTTCCGTCATCGTGGCCGGCCCGGAGCTAAAGCTGCACCAGTGCGGTCTGCCCCGACGGATGGCCCTGGAGTTGTTTAAGCCCTTCATCATGTCCCGGCTGGTCTTGGAAGGGCTGGCCCATAACATTAAGAGCGCCCGGCGGCTGGTGGAAAGGGCTAAACCGAACGTGTATGACATCCTTGAGGAGGTGGTTAAGGAGAGGCCGGTGCTGCTCAACCGGGCGCCAACCCTGCACCGCCTCAGTATCCAGGCCTTTGAGCCGGTGCTCATTGACGGTAGCGCTATTCAGATTCACCCCCTGGTATGTTCTGCTTTCAATGCCGATTTCGACGGCGACCAGATGGCGGTTCATCTACCCCTGTCTAAGGCGGCTGTCAGAGAGGCCAGAGAGATGATGCTCAGTACCCATAATATGCTCTTGCCCAGCTGTGGTGAGCCGGTAGTAACCCCGACCCTGGATATGGTTCTGGGGTGCTACTACCTGACTACTATAAAGTCCGGGGCCAGGGGCGAGGGCAGGGTTTTCGGCAGTTTCGAGGAGGCGAGACTGGCTTATGATCTGGGCATAGTTGACCTCCGCGGCGAGATTGAAGTCAGAGAGGCTGAGGGCGGCCAGCGGATTAAGTCCAGTGTCGGACGCATCATTCTTAACGAGGTCTTGCCGCAAGAGCTGGGCTTCTTAAATAAGGTGATTGACAAGTCGGGCATAAAACAGATAGTGGCCGAGTGCTACAAGCTGATAAGTGCTGAGGATACGTCCCGGGTGCTGGATAACCTCAAGCAGATGGGCTTTGATTATGCTACCAAGTCGGGGGTAACCATCGCTATGAGCGATGTGGAGATTCCCCAGGGCAAGGCCGCGCTGCTGGAGGAGGCGGAGACCAGGATGGCCACCTTTGAAAGCCAGTATAATCGCGGATTAATCACCGAGGACGAGAAGTATAATGGCACGGTAGGGGTGTGGATGGAGACCACCGATAGGGTTTTTAACCGGGTATCTGAGGCCCTCGACCGTCAGGGTAGCATCTATATGATGGCTACCTCGGGGGCGAAGGGCAATATCTCGCAGATTGGGCAGATGGCCGGCATGCGTGGTCTGATGACCGACCCGGCGGGCAGGATTATTGATTTCCCGATTAAATCGAGCCTGGCCGAAGGCCTGAGTGTGCTGGAATACTTTATCTCTACCCATGGTGCCCGCAAGGGTCTGGCTGATACCGCTCTGCGGACATCGGATAGCGGTTACCTCACCCGGCGCCTGATTGACGCAGCGCAGGACGTTATTGTCTTCGAGGAAGACTGTGGCACCATGGATGGAGTACGGATTGAGGAATCGGAGGAGAAGGGGCTGCTGCCGCCACTTACCGAGCGCATAATAGGGCGTTTAGCGGCCTCTGAGGCGCTCAACCCCCAAACTGGCGAGGTTATCGTTGGCCGGGATGAGGAGATTGATGAGGGGAAGGCAGCCGAGATCATCAGCGCCGGACTAACTGAGGTCTATGTCCGGTCTCCCCTTACCTGCCAGTCGAAGCAGGGCATCTGCCAGAAGTGCTATGGCCGGGACCTCGCTCGCCGTCATTTGATTGAGCTGAATACGGCGGTAGGCATCATCGCTGCCCAGAGTATCGGCGAGCCCGGTACCCAGTTGACGCTACGTACCTTCCACACCGGTGGGGTGGTGGGTCTGGATATTACTAGCGGTCTGCCCCGGGTGGAGGAGATCTTCGAGGCCAGGCTGCCCAAGGGGCAGTCGGTGCTGTCGGAGATAGATGGTGTGGTCGAGGTGGTGGATAACGAGGAGGGTAAGAGTATTAGGGTCTCCAGTCTCAAGGTATATCACGACGACTATCCATTGCCCCCTGACTGGCAGGTTATGGTGAAGCGCGGCCAGTGGGTGGATATTGGGGCCGTACTGGCCTCTCCGCCGGAAGCAGCGGAAACCGCCGAATCGGAGGGCGCCGCTGAGGCTCAACCTGTCCTGGCGCGTGTTGCCGGTGATGTGAGCCTTAAGGGTAAGGGTAAGGGCACCCAGTTATCCATCAAATATGCTGAGAGCGAGGAGAGGGTTCACCTTATTCCGGCTCATGCCCATATCCGGGTGCAGACCGGGGATCAGGTGCAGGTAGGTCAGCAGCTTACCGATGGCTCGGTTAATCCCCAGGATATGCTGGCTATCATGGGCAAGGAGGCGGTCCAGCGCTACATGGTAAATGAGGTACAGCAGGTGTATCGTTCCCAGGGGGTGAACATCAATGACAAGCACGTTGAGGTCATTGTCCGTCAAATGCTGACCAAGGTGCGTATCGATTCCTCGGGCGATACCGAGCTAGTGCCGGGAGAGCTGGTTGACCGTTTTCATTATGAGGATATCAACGCCAAGGTGCTGGCGGAGGGGGGCGAACCGGCCACCGCGCATACCGTCCTATTGGGTATAACCAGGGCCTCGCTGACCACCGATAGCTATCTGGCGGCAGCCTCTTTCCAGGAGACTACCCGGGTGCTTACCGAGGCCGCCATCTGTGGCAAGGTTGACTATCTTAAAGGGCTCAAAGAGAATGTAATCATCGGTAAGCTGATTCCGGCCCGCGGCTTAATTCAGGAAGAGGAAGTACCGGAGCTGGAGGTGCCCGAGTCCGGGCTGCTCGGGATAGAGGCGGCCAGTGAGGATAAAGACATGCTAGCCCTCTAGGATTACCGGACTATGAAAAGTTTAGGGGTGGGTTGAAATAGAGCGTATTATATCGAGTAAGCCTAGCTCTGAGGATGTGCCGCTGGACTTGAGCCTGCGGCCCCGGTGTCTTGATGAGTTCGTCGGGCAGGTTAAGATTAAGGAAAATCTCGGCATAGCCATCTCGGCCGCCAAGGGCCGGGGGGAGGCACTGGACCATATACTGCTCTACGGCCCACCGGGCCTGGGCAAGACCACGCTGGCTGGCATCCTGGCTGCCGAGATGGGGGTTAATATCAGGGTCAGCTCCGGCCCGGCCATAGAGCGGACCGGTGACCTGGCGGCTATCCTAACCAACCTGCGCAGTCAGGATACACTCTTTATCGATGAGATTCACCGCTTAAATCGGGCGGTGGAGGAAGTGTTATATCCGGCGATGGAGGACTTTGCGCTGGATATTATTATCGGCAAGGGGCAGGGTGCCCGCAGCCTGCGACTGAACCTGCCCGCCTTTACCCTGATCGGGGCTACTACCCGTTTTGCCCTGTTGAGTTCGCCCTTACGGGACCGCTTCGGTGCCGTTTACCGTCTCGATTTCTATGACCAGGCGTCTATAGAGCTGATTCTCAGGCGTTCCGCCAGTATTCTTAAGGTGGCGATAGACGATGGCGGGATTGGGGAAATAGCCTGCCGGGCCCGGGGGACACCCCGTGTCGCCAACCGGTTGCTCAAGCGGG
>JBDRCY010000022.1:0-29240 GCA_043821265.1 Chloroflexota bacterium | reverse complement strand
TCATACTTTAGGCGCAGGACTTCTTTGATCTTGCGCATGGGTAACCTCCTGTTCGCCATAGAATCACCTCCTTGGGCGATTTTATGGCATTACGTTACCCAGCGCCGCTCCCTACCCTGTCCCCCTGCCTACCCGGCAGGGGTGGCCGATTTGCTCCGGAATGGTGGCCGGTTTCGTCCGGAATGATGGCCGGTTTGCTCCGGAACGCCGGCCGATTTGCTCCGGAATATGCACCTAGCGATGCCCTTTACCTTCTGTAGACTTACTCTTAATTCCAATTTTATAATTGCATCCTGCAAGTCCATGCTTTTGGCTACTACGACGTCCACTAATATGTTCTTCTAATTGGTAGTCAGGTGCTCAATTCGGTAACTCTAAAGGCCTTAACTACGAACTGGGTTCTATTGTTTGATGACTGCCATATTAGTTAGATTTAAACTTATCGTATTATTGGGCTGATTCCAGCTGTAGGATCATACGGCACTTCTCTTTTCTTCTTAGAGCCTTCAAGCAAGTTTACCGCTTCTCTCATGCGTTCGCTGGTGACAGCAAGATATACCTGTGTAGTTGATAAGTTTTCATGCCCCAACAGTTCCTGCACCACCTTTAAATCAGCGCCACGTTCAAGTAAATCTATGGCAAATTTGTACCTGGCTGAGTGAGCATGAAAATCCTCAAGACCAGCTTTCCGGGCGAAGTTCTTTATCTTCATGCTTATGCCTGGGGCCGACAGTTTAAACACCTTGTCAGCCGGCTTCATATCTTTTACGAATGCGCCGATCTTTTGTGCTATAGATGGTGCCAGTGGTATAACGCGGTCCTTGCCACCCTTGCCGCTTCTGACCACCACAAAATCATTATGAACGTCCTTTGCTTCAAGTTTTGCCAATTCGGCCCTTCTCAGGCCGGTTTTAACAGCCAACTGTACCAGCAACAGGTCTCTCACGATGGACGCCTTGTGGGTTCTCTTGCCATCTATCGCTTTAAGAAGTTTTTCAATCTGGTCATCCTCGATATAGGCAGGCAGCGTCCTCGGTATCTTCACCTTGAATTCTTCCAGGGGTTGCCCGTACCACTTCATGAAGGACTTGACCATCTGGGCATAGCGGTAAAGTGTCCTGGGTTTTCGGTCGGCATACTGTGATAATAATTCTTTTGCCAGGTCTACCGAAGGGGGACGGCCATCAAGTAATGCCTCAAACCTCCCGAGTATCTTCCTGGTATCGCTAAGGTTCTTTCTGTTGTGTAGTCTCAATACCAGTTCGGTGTCGTAGCGCTTGAAGAGGTCGTGGTTGCTCATCTGCCTCATCTCCAGCCGCCTCGCAAAATGTGGATCTATAGAAGCGATAATGTATTCTATCAGATGGAATACATTATGTGAACTGTTAAGTGGTGGGCGATACTGGGCTCGAACCAGTGACCTTTGCGATGTCAACGCAACGCTCTAACCAACTGAGCTAACCGCCCCTTGAAATAATAATTCTACTAAACAATTAGTGTTTAGTCAAACCCGGTGGGCCTGGCCTCGTTCCTTTGTTAGTGAGCTTATAATCGATAAAACTTACCACAAAAAGGAGCACGGCGCTAACCAGCAGGCTGCCCAATTTCAGGTGTTTTATGCCCAGCAATTGGCTTGAGAGCGCGGCTCCGCCGCCGCCGATAATGGCGGCCAGCGCTCCCCTGGGGGTGACTCTCAGCCGGCGCTGGTAGAAGCCGGCAATTACCGGCAGAATCAGGCCGGCGCTGTATATGGTATAGGCGAAGAGGAGGGCGCTTATTACCCCTTTCAGGACCAGGGCCAGGACCAGGGAGATTAGCCCCAGGGCTACTATTGCCCAGCGGGAGGCAGATAGCGTTTTCTGTGGACTGAGCGCGGGCTTGACCTTCTTTATGATGTCCACGGTCAGTATGGTGCTGGCGCTCAGTAGAATGGTGTCCGCCGAGGACATAACCGCGCAGAGCAGGGCGGCCATGACTATCCCGCCGAGGATGGGGGGTAAGACCTCGTTGATTACGGTGGGGAAGGCCTGCTCCGGGGAAATCTGGGGGAACAGGGCGGCGGCTCCCATGCCGATTACGGTGATAGCCAGGGCGAAGGGGATTATGAGCACGGCGGTGGATAGTACCGATATCCGGGCCGTTTTCTCATCCCGGGCGCTGAACAGGCGGGAATACATGTCCGGCCCGACTACATAGGTCAGGCCGATTAGCAGCAGGAATGAGACCAGTGCCCCGGGACCGAACTGGGGACTGAGGGGAAAGGCGAACTGCTCCGGCGGCAGGCTGGCTTTCAGGCCGCTGATACCACCCAGGCGCGACAGGACCAGGGCCAGGGTGCCGAAGATGCCGGCAAATATTATTACGGCCTGCAGGGTATCGGTGCGAATAACCGCATGCTGGCCGCCCAGTATGGTATAGGCGATGAAGACCAGGCTGAAGGCCACCATCCATATAATGGGGTTACCCCATCCCAGCACGCTCATTATTTTCCCGGAGGCTATAACCTGACCGGCCAGGACGGCCGTCCAGGAAACCACGATGAGCAGGGAGGCGACCAGGGCTACCGCCCGCCCGTACTGTTTCTCCACTATCTGGGGGAGGGTGTAGAGCCGGAATTTCCTCACCTTCTCGGCGAAGAAAAGCCCTAAAACTATCAGGCCGATACTGCCGACCAGCAGCCACCAGGCCCCGGTCAACCCCTGAGTAAAGCCCAGCCCGGCCATGCCCACGGTGGCTGAGCCGCCGACGATGGTGGCCAGCAGCGAGCCGGTGATGAACAGGGAGGACCCCTTTCTGCCGGCGACAAAGAAATCATCCAGCCCCTTGGCCTGTCTCCTGCTCATTATCCCGATGGCCAGCACGCCCAGAAAATAGACGATAATAATTATTAGTGTGAGCATATATATTCTCCCTTTGCGTTTAAATGGGTTGAGATTCCTGGTAGGTGGTATCTACGGCTCTGGCGGGAGTGCTACCTGCCCGGTTTGGTACTGCCGATGAGGGCAACCTCTATGTTCTTACCGCAGTGGGGGCAGGTTATATTGATGGCCATGGGCTGGCTCATTAAGCGCTCGATAACGGCGCTGACCATGGAATCAATATTGTCCAGACGCTGGTCGAACATTGCCAGTTGCCGCTTGACGTATTCGGGGTCCAGCGTCTCCTCCTGGCTTATTGCGCTCTCGGCTTCCTTTTCCTTGGCCATAGTTACACCTGCCGTGGGATTATGATAAGCTAATTATAGGGGGCAACTTCAGGCTGTGTCAAAGGCCGGAGCAAAAAGGGGAAGGCAGGATGGCTGAAGAGATGGCCGTGGTGGGTAAGGCCATACCGTTACAGGAAGGCTATGGCCGGGTTACCGGCGCCATGAAATTCGCACCTGACCACAGCCTGGTCGGTGCACTCTGGATGAAGATACTGCGCAGCCCTCATGCCCACGCCAGGATAAAAAGGATTGATACCGGTCGGGCCGAGGCTCTGGCGGGCACAGGCGCGGCGATAACGCATCGGGATGCGCCCCAGAAGGAGTTCCAGCTTAAGAGCTTCGACTTTAAGGGCCGTATTCTGGGCTCCAGGGTGCGCTATGTCGGCGACGAGGTGGCGGCGGTGGCCGGTGTAACCGAGGAGATAGCCGAGCGGGCGCTGGGACTGATAGAGGTGGAGTATGAAGAACTGGCGGCGGTTTTTGACGTGGAGGCGGCGGCCAGGCCCGATGCCCCCGATGTGAGGGGGGTGGGCACCAATATCGTCTCCTCTCCTCCGGTGGGGGGACCGGTGGCCTCCCTTCAGGAATGGGGGGATGTAGATAAGGGTTTTAGCCAGGCCGACGCTACGGTGGAGCACGAGGTAAGGACCCAGCGGATATACGGCTCATTTTTCCCACCGGCCTGTATCGCCCACTGGGAGGGCGATAAATTGACCATTATGCTCTCGCATCAGTGCCCTTATGATATTTACCGGACCACCGCCGACGGCTTCGGCCTGGCGGAGAACAGGTTGCGGATAATCGCCCCCCCGATAGCGGGCAGCTTCGGCATGCTCAACTGTGACCAGCGGTTCTGGAATATGGCGGCCATTCTGTCCCGCAAAACCGGCCGGCCGGTAATCTACAAGATGACCATAGAGGAATTCGGCGTATATAAGAGCCGTGAGTCCGCGGTCATGCGGCTGAAATTGGGCGGTAAGAGTGACGGCACCTTGAACGCCCTGTACTTCAAGCAGTTGCACGATAACGGTGGCTATGGTTTCAAGCCTACCAGCTATCAGACACAGCATAACGCCTTGAGGGAGACCAGCGTAAGGTATGATGCCGTCGGTGTAGCCACCAATAAGTTCAGCACCGGCTCTAACCGGGGTATTGGCAATGTGGCCCAGGGTATGGCCCTGAACCAGACGGTGGACATGCTGGCCGAGAAGCTGGGTCTGGACCCGCTCACCGTTTGGCGGAAGAACCATTTCCGGGCCGGCGACCCGGCGGCGGGCCGGAAAATGCCGGCCAATACCCTGAGCAGCGAGGCCTATGATGAGCTGATGGAGAGGGGGGCCGAGGCTATCGGGTGGGGGGAGAAGTGGCAGGGTTGGGGCAGGCCCTATCAGGTCATGGGTGCCCGCAGAAGGGGGGTGGGGATGGCACTGGCCCACCAGGGCGGTGGTTCCACCCGGCTCCCCGCGTCGGCCCGGGTGCAGATAAACCACGATGGCACCGCCCAGGTGCTGGTCGGCTCCAGCGATATCGGCACCGGTTGCAAGGTGGCCTTCGCCCAGATTGGCGCGGAGGCATCGGGCCTCGGGATTGGGGACGTCTATGTGGAAAAGATTATCGATACGGAGACGGTTCCCTATGCGCCGATGACGGCCGGTTCCATATCATTGTTCAACTCGGGTCGGGCCATCCAGATAGCCGCCACCGATGCCAAAAAGCAGATACTTCAGATAGCTGCTAGGGCTCCCTGGAGCCCCGATGTTCTCAAGGAGGGGATTACCGCGCCGGAAGAACTTGACATAAAAGACAGCATGGTTTACGTGAAGGCCGACCCACAGCGGCGGGCTGGTGTTAAGGAGGTGGTCGGCTCGGTGCTGGCGCCGATAGTTATCGGCAAGGCCCACCGGCACGGCGTTTCGGCGATTGGCCCGCAGGTGAAGGCAACGGTGGTGGGCTTTGCCGACGTGGAGGTCGATACCGGGACCGGTCGGGTAGAGGTGCTCAAGCTAGTCCTGGCCCACGATTCCGGGCGGATAATAAATCCGGGAACCAGCGAAAACCAGGTCTATAGCGGGGCGCTGATGAGCCTGGGCTATGGTCTTATGGAGGAGGTGGTCTTTGACCCCGCCACCGGCCGGGTCTTGAACCTGGCCCTCGCCGATTACCGGGTGCCCACCGCCCTGGATGCGCCCCCGATGCAGATTATATTCTCCGATAATATAGACCCCATCGGTCCCTTCGGGGCCAAAGGGATAGCCGAATCACCGGCCATCTGTCCCCATGCCGCCATAGCCAATGCTATCTATAGCGCTATCGGCGTGAGGCTAAGCGAACTGCCCATAACCCCGGAAAAGGTTTTAAGGGCCTTAAGTGAGGCACGGTAAAGTCATCTTTCCCCCCGCCTTCTGCGAGGGGGAATTATTACTAACCCAGGAAAAGGTTTTAGTAGCTTTAGGAGTATAGAGGTTTTAGGGGTGCTCGCTCTTCAGCACTTGGTGTAGCCGCAGGAGGGGCAGACAAAGCAGCCCTCCTGGAAGACGAGCAGGTTGCCGCAGTCCGGGCACTGCCCGGCCAGGTTCTTGGCCAGTCCGTAGTCCTGGAGCGGGGGCTCGTCGCCATCCTGAACCTGTATGTGCTTTTCCAGGACACTGGCGATAGCATCGGCGCAGGAGAGAATGGACTTGCCTTTCTCCCAGGCGATGGACGGGCAGCGGATGCCGCGGAGCTGCTTCACCACCGGGGCGACCTCTATCCCTGAGCGCAGTGCCAGCGAGATAAGCCGGCAGGTGGCCTCCAGCTGGGCGGAGGCACAGCCCCCGGCCTTGCCCAGATGGGAGAAGACCTCGCATATTCCCTCATCGTCGGAGTTGATGGTTACATAGATATGGCCGCAGCCGGTGGTTACCTTCTCCGTTACCCCGGTGGTTACCTTGGCCCTTTTCCTCGGGGTACGGCCGGTCGGCTCGGTTGCCTCTACCTTCTTACCGGTGGTAAGTACCTGGGCATCGCGGCTGCGGTCCCGGTAAACGGTCAGCCCTTTTACCCCCTCCTTATAGGCCAGCATGTAGGCCTTGGCGATGTCTTCCCGTGTGGCGGCGTGGGGGAAATTAATGGTCTTGGAGACGGCGTTATCGGTGGACTTTTGAAAGGCCGCCTGCATCTCGATATGCCACTCCTGGGTTATTTCGTGAGAGGTGACAAACAGGCGCTTGATCTGGTCCGGTATTGCGGCCATCTCGCCGAGCCTGGCGCCTTCGGCCAGCTCCTTCATAAGCTCTTCGGAGTAGAAGCCTTCCCTTTTGGCTACTTCATCGAAGTAGGAATTTACCTCTATTAGCTGGTCGCCGTCCAGGATATTTCTGGTGTAGCTCAGGGCAAAGGGGGGTTCGATGCCGCTGGAACAGCCGGCGATAATGCTCAGGCTGCCGGTGGGGGCGATGGTGGTGCAGGAGGCATTTCTTATCCTGGTCCCGCCGGGGACATCGTAGATGCTGCCCGCGAAGGCGGGGAAGGCCCCGCGCTCCTCGGCCAGCTCGGCGGAGGTCTTGTGCGCCTCCTCGTTGACGAAGCGCATGATGCTGGTGGCAGCCTCCAGCCCGGCCGCCGAGTTATAGGGGATGCCCAGCTGGATGAGCATATCGGCAAAGCCCATCACCCCCAGCCCCACCTTACGGGACTTCTTGGTCATTTCCTCTATCTGGGGCAGGGGGAATCTGTTGACCTCGATGACGTTATCCAGGAAGCGGATGGCGGTCTTTACCGTCCTGGCCAGCTTGACATAATCAATTTCGGTGGTGGCGCCGTCAGCCTTCAGCATCCGGCTCAGGTTTATGGAGCCCAGGTTGCACGATTCGTAGGGGAGGAGGGGCTGCTCGCCGCAGGGATTGGTGCTTTCGATAGCGCCCAGCTGGGGGGTGGGGTTATCCTGATTTATACGGTCGATAAAGACGATACCCGGGTCTCCCGTTTTCCAGGCCATATCCACTATCTTGTCGAATACCTCTTTGGCGTTGAGTGTGCCGGATACCTCCTTGGTGCGCGGGTTTATCAGGTTATAATCGGCGCCGGCCTCTACCGCCTGCATAAACTCATTGGTCAGGGCTACGGAGATATTAAAGTTGTTCAGGGTGCTCAGGTCTTCCTTGGCGGTGATGAACTTCATGATGTCGGGGTGGTCAACGCTGAGAATGCCCATATTGGCCCCGCGGCGCATTCCGCCCTGTTTAATGACATCGGTAGCGATATCGAAGGCCCGGATAAAGGATACCGGCCCGCTGGCCACCCCGCCGGTGGAGCCGACCCGGTCCTGTTCCGGCCTCAGCCGGGAGAAGGAAAAGCCGGTGCCGCCACCGCTCTTGTGGATGAGCGCGGTGTACTTAACGGCGTCGAAGATGGACTCCATGGAGTCTTCCACCGGCAGCACGAAGCAGGCGGAGAGCTGCCCCAGTTCCCGGCCGGCGTTCATCAGTGTCGGAGAGTTGGGCAGGAACTCCAGATCGGTCATTACCTGATGGAATTCCGCTTCCCTTAGCTTGGCATCGGCCTGGGGGTCGAAGATAAATTCGGCGGCGGCGATGGCCTGGGCCACCCGGCTGAATAATTGCTCGGGGGTCTCGATAACCTTGCCCTCTTTGTCCTTTTTGAGGTATCTTCTCTCCAGGACGCGGAGGGAGTTTTCGCTGAGGTTCAGGCGGGGAGCGGGCTGGACTGTGGTCTTGGCGATGATGACTGGTTCCATATCGGGCTGGCCCTCCTCTCGTTTATCTGGCTTATCGCTGTTTAGTATTTCTCTTACCATGGCCTCGATTTCGGCATCGGTGGGCAGGCGCCTTTCTTTCAGGTGCGCTTTCGGTACCAGGTGCTCCATCCCGGGCAGGGCCTGTGGCCGTTCCAGGCGCTCGATTACCTGGCTGGTGAGCTTTTCAATCAGCCCCCTGTCCGATATGCCCATGGACTCGGCCGCGGCAAAGATGGTCCGGGCAATCCGGGTGCGGTCAACCCGGGGGGCACCCGGGCCTCTGGTCCTGTTTTTGGCTCGGTCGCTTCCGTTCATTTTAATATCCTTGACTGGTGCTCGGCCGTTTCAGCCCGGTTTCGTGGTGGGTAGCAGGGGCAACTGGCTGGTAGGCCTTATAGATTCAGCTTCGAGCAGGGTATCTATTTCCTGCTTCAGGGCGGTGATATCGGCGAAGTCCCGGTAGACGCTGGCAAAGCGGATATAGGCGATGTTGTCCAGCTTCTTCAAGCGGGCCATTACCATGTCGCCGATGAGGGAGCTGGGTATCTCGGCCTTGCCCGTGCGGTAGAGCTCGGCCTCTATATCGTCGATGAGCTTGTCGGCGGCGCCGGTGGGTAGCGGCCGCTTTTCACAGGCCTTGCGGATGCCGGCCAGGAGCTTATTACGGTTGAACTCCTCGCGCCGCTGGTCTTTCTTGCTCACAAACAGGCCGGCGGGCTGCACCCGCTCGTAGGTGGTGAAGCGGGAATCGCAGCCCAGGCACTGGCGCCGGCGTCGTATACCGTTCTCCACGTCCCGGGAGTCGATAACCTTGGAATCATAATAGTTACAATAGGGACAGTTCATGGTTATATCCTACATTATGTTGTATAGAGTGATGAATGTAACACAATATATAGTATTTGTCAAGCCCTCTGCGGGCCTTTTTTCGCCGGTTTTGGCTGCTTAGAGATAATATGATGGATGTGATACAATGGGGCCACGGATATGGAAGTAAAGCTGGCGGTACTGGCCGATTATGCCAATGTGACCAAGGAGGGGAAGCTGAACCTCTTAGGTCTCTTCAACGTGCTTAACGTGCCCAGGCTTCCCTGGACGCATCCTCAGATGCAGCTGGTACTGGTATTTGAGTCCGGGCCGGGGGAATGGGATACGGTCAAGAAGGTCGAGGTCAAGCTCTTTGATGAGGACGCCCATGAAAAGTTTGCCTTGGGGGCTGACCTCAGGGTTCCGCGGGGGCAGCCGGGCAAGAAGGTGTCTATCAACTCCATCATCTTCCTCAATAACTTGAGCTTTGATGGTGCCGGGGACTATTCTTTCTGTGTCTTGGTGGGGGGAGAGACCAAGATGGAAATTCCGCTGGCAGTGAATCTAGTGCCCCGGCGCGACGAGGAATCGGGATAGACGTCAGGCGACTCACCTCCGTCAGATAGCTCCCGCGCCTGGCTGGTTGGCTTAATGGACATAAGGGCTGTGGACAGCATAGTATCCACAGCCCTTAGTTTATGCTAAAGGCCATTTATCTCCCTTTAGTCTCTTCTCCTGTGGGAAGGGCTATTGTGATGGAGTCCGTGCCGGCCGGTCGAAGGTGGTCGCCGGGATGGGCATGGACTGGCGCCGCTGGCTGAACAGTGGGCGGCGCAGGAAAGAGGGCATATCCAGCTCACTTTCGCTCTTCATCCCCTTAAGGAGTCGGGTAAGTTCATCTTCTGGAGCCGCCTCCCCTGACCCGGTCCGGGAGGTAAATCCAGTGGCGATTAGGGTGATTCTTACCTCGTCATCCATGGCCGGGTTATGGGCCACGCCAAAGATGATGTTGGCATTGGGGGCCACGGCCTGCTTGATTACCTCGGCGGCCTCGTTGACCTCGAACAGGGTGAGGTTGCTGGCGCCGACGACGTTGAATAATACCCCATTCGAACCGGTAATAGAGACATCGAGTAGTGGGCTGGCCAGGGCTTCCTTGGCGGCATCGACAGCCCGGTTCTTGCCGGAGCCGGTGCCGATGGACATCCAGGCCGGGCCAGCGTCCTTCATTACCGTCTTGACATCGGCGAAGTCGAGGTTAATCATTCCCGGTACGGTGATAACCTCGGCGATTGACTGAACACCATGCTGTAGCACGTCGTCAGCCATCTTGAAGGCGCTATCCACGCTGGTCTTCTGGTCGCAGAGGTCGAGCAGGCGGTCGTTGGGTATGATAATCAGGGTATCAACCTTGCCTAGCAGGTGGGCAATACCCTCGTCGGCTACCTGGGTGCGGCGGATGCCTTCGAAGGTGAATGGCTTGGTGACTACGGCGATGGTGAGGGCGCCACCTTGCTTGGACAGTTCGGCGATAACCGGGGCCGCCCCGGTACCGGTACCACCACCCATACCGCAGGTGATAAATACCATATCGGACCCGGAAACAACCTCCTTGAGTTCGTCACGGCTTTCTTCGGCTGATTTCTGACCGATGACGTGGTCTCCGCCGGCGCCCAGTCCTTTGGTTAGTTTTTCACCCAACTGCACGCGAACTGGGGCCTCGGTAATAGCCAGGGCCTGGGCATCGGTGTTCATGGCGATGAACTCCACGCCTTGGATTTGCTCGTTGACCATACGAGTTATGGCATTGCAGCCACCACCACCCAAGCCGATAACCTTTATCCTGGCTGGGTTTGGGACAAAGCTTGTTTTTGCCATCTCCTCCTCCTTTTGATTAACTTAGTTGTCTTTATTAACGGAATATACGGGCCAGCTGGGAAAACAGCTGCCGGAAAGCGGAGCCGAAGCCGTGCCGTCGCCAGCTACTGTGTTCTCCCCGGCCCTTGGCTCCCCAGAGTAGTAGACCGACGCTGGTGGCATAGGCCGGGTCGCGAAGGACGTCGGTGATGCCGTACATATTAATAGGAGAACCAATCCTGACCGGCAGTCGCAGTATCTCGCGCCCCAGTACCTCCATTCCGGCGAGGTTGGAACTACCGCCGGTGAGCACCAGGCCTGCCGGCACCAGAGTCTCGTAATCGGAACGTGGTAGCTCCAGCATGATGAGCCTTATTATCTCCTCCACCCGGGCTCGGACGATTTCGCATAGGTCCTGGTGGGAGATACCGTGCCCGTCCTGCGATATGGAGCTGGCGGTCTCGACCTTGCCTTCATATACCGGCATGACGCTGCCATACTTCTTCTTCATCTCCTCGGCCACATCGAACGGGAGTCCCAGGCCTATGGCGACATCCCTGGTGAGCTGATAGCCAGCTACCGGTATAATCGAGGTATGCCAGATGCTGCCTTCTCTGAAGACAGCGATGTCAGTGGTGCCGCCGCCAATGTCGCCCAGGATAACCCCCACCTGTTTTTCGTCCTCGGTGAGTACGGCTTCGCTGCTGGCCAGGGGTTCCAGAACCAGGTCCTCGATTTCTATGCCGATGCCCCGGATGCACTTTACCAGATTCTGGATAGAGGTTACGGCAGCCGTGATGATATGTGTCTCCACATCCAGCCTGAAGCCGTACATCCCTACCGGGTTTTTGACGCCTAACTGGCCGTCAACAGCATAGTCTCGCGGGATGATATGGAGCACCTTCCGGTCGGTGGGAACCTTGATACTGCGGGCGCATTGGAGTACTCGGTTCAGGTCGTCCGGGCGCACCAGCCGGTCGTTGCGGGTGATAGCCACTACCCCGCGATTATTCTGCGAGACAACATGCCGGCCGGTCACGCCGATATAGGCCGATTCTACCTTGTAGCCACTGGCCTGCTCGGCTTTCTTTACCGATTCGCGGATTGACTCTCTGGCGTCCTCGATGTTGACTACCAGTCCCTTGTGCAGGCCGGAGCACGGAGTGATGCCGACACCGGCAATGCGGAGGTCACCCGATTCGCTCACATCGGCGATGACGGTGCACACCTTGGTGGTACCAACATCGATAGAAGTTAGAGTCGTCTTTCTCATCTCCCCCTCCTTTTTTTGTATATTCTGCCTTATTTGAAAAATGCTGCTTCATATCATTTTTAAAACCCCCCTTATATGGTCTGAAAACTCCTGCCTAGGTTCAGGCAGTAGACGGGACTTTCCCAGTTATTTAGGGGCGCCGACCTTCGGGACCCTCTCGACTCGGGCGCGGTGAGGTGGCACAGTCTTTCCACGGTCCGGTAGAGTTCCTCGCGGGTGGTAAGGGACTCCGCCACCCTTAAACGGGCACTGCGGCTGCGGGGATTAAGCTTGACCTCTTCTGGAGATGGGATGATAATCCGCCGGCTTATCAGTCGCAGGCGGGCCTGGTGCTGGCAGACACAGGCTGGTAGGCCCGGTGGACAGATACAGTCCTTGGCTTCTTGCTGCATGAACTGTTTCACGATGCGGTCTTCCAGGGAGTGATAGCTGATAACCACTAGCCGGCTGCCGAAGCCCAGCAGGTTTACTGCCTGTTTTAGCGCCCCCTCCAGGTGCTTAAGCTCCTGGTTAACGGCGATGCGTAGTGCCTGGAAGGTCTTGGTGGCCGGGTGGATTTTGCCTCTTCTAGCGCCGACGACCTGCTTAGTGATTTCGGCTAACTGGAGGCTGGTTCTTAGCGGGCGTTCCTGGATAATCCGGTGGGCTATCTGACGGCTGAAACCTTCTTCGCCGTATGTTTTGATAATCCGTCGTAGTTCCGCCTCGGAGGAGGTATTGACGATATCGGCAGCGGTGGTTTTCTGGCTGGGGCTGAGGCGCATATCCAGAGGGGAGTCGTGCTGAAAGCTAAAGCCACGGTCACTGTCCAGCTGAAGGGACGATAGCCCTATATCGAACAGAATGCCGTGTACCGGCCAGAAGTCATACTTGAGGCAGATAGCTTCCAGGTTGGCGAAGTTTTCCTTGAGGAGGAGGGTGGAGTTACTGTAGGCCTTAAGCCTTTCCCGGGCTGTTTCGATGGCTTCCGGGTCGGCGTCGATGCCCAGCAGCTGCCCGCCGGGTGAACTGTGCTTTAGGATGGCGGCAGCATGGCCCCCGGCGCCCAGGGTACAGTCTATATAGCGACCACCGGGCTGAACGGCCAGCGCCTCTACAGCTTCCTTAACCAGCACTGGGATGTGAGCATGAGCTAACATTTCTAGCCTCACTGGCGATTCTCTAGGCTCTCAATAATTTGCCAGGCTTGCTCTTGACTAATAGCCTTCTCGTTCTCCCATTCTTCTTTATTCCATAGTTCCAGGTAATTATTGACTCCAGTAATAACTACTTCCTCCTCAATCTCGGCGTGCTGCCGTAGTGGGACGGGCAGGGCTATTCTCCCTTGTCCATCGGTATTGAGCAGGAAAGCGGTGGCGAACATAGCTCGCTTTAGCCGCCTTACTTTGTTGCGGGCCAGCGAACCGCTGCCAGCGGTGAGGGTATCGGACAGTTTTTTCCATTCCGTCAGCGGGTAGGCATTGATGCATTTCTCCGTCCCGGGTGTCAGCACCACCCCGTCCTTCAGTTCCCGGCGGAACCGAGGCGGGATAAGGACCCGGCCCTTTTCGTCTATCTTGTATTCAAATTCGCCAAAGAAAAACATTTACCTTATCTCCGGTTACTGGGTATAGTTTACCACTATTTACCATATTTCTCCACTTCTTCCCAGTATAAGACACATTTAAACCACAAAACCGACCGTTTGTCAAGTCCCTGGGGAAAATAGTTTATTCTTGAGTTTGGCGGGACGGCCCATATATGGTAGAATAGACAGCGTTGCCTCGATGGGCGGCGGATGAGTTTTAGTCCCATACTCAGAAGGGTTGGGTCGGTGCGTATCGATATTTTGACCCTGTTTCCCGAGATGTTTGCCGGGCCGTTCAGCACCAGTATCCTGGGCAGGGCTACCAGCCGGGACCTGCTCAGCATCAGGTTGCACAATATTCGGGACTATGCTCATGATAAGCATCGCACCACCGATGATTATCCCTATGGCGGCGGTGCCGGGATGGTGCTCAAGCCGGAGCCTATATTTGAGGCGGTGGAGGCGATAAAAGCGGAGATAGACGCAGGTGTAGGCGAAGTGGAGATACCTGTCATTCTGCTTACCCCGCAGGGGCGTCTCTTTAATCAGGCGGTGGCTGGAGAGCTGGCCCGGTACAGCCACCTGATGCTTATTTGTGGCCGCTACGAGGGTGTTGACGAGCGGGTGTGCCAGTCGCTGGCAACCGACGAGATTAGTATCGGTGATTATGTGCTCGGTGGCGGTGAGCTGCCGGCTATGGTGATAGTTGATGCTGTGGTCAGGTTACTGCCCGGGGTTCTGGGCTCGGAGGCCTCGCCGCAGGATGATTCTCACACCGGGGGGCTGCTGGAGTACCCCCAGTATACCCGGCCGGCGGAGTATAGAGGGTGGCGGGTGCCCGACATTTTGCTTTCGGGAGACCACGCCCGAATCGAGAAGTGGCGCCGCGAGCAGTCTATTCGGCGCACCCTGGCGCGCCGTCCCGAATTAGTGGATAAGGCTGATCTCAGCGCCCGGGAAGAGAAGTTATTAGATAGCCTGAAGGAAGGTTAGTTTAACCTGGAGGGTCTTGTAAAATGGATGTGGCATCTCTGGTTGAGGTAAAAGCGAATCCCAAGGTCGCCGATGTTGTTCCCGGTGATACCGTAAGGGTCAGAATGAGGGTTGGGGTAGGCGAGAAGGAACGCGTCCAGCTGTTCCGGGGGGTGGTGATTAGGGTACGCCGTGGTGCGGTTGCCCGAAGCTTCACCATAAGGCGGGTTACTTCTGGCGTCGGTGTCGAGACCACCTTTCCCCTTAATTCACCACTTCTGGAGAGTGTCGAAGTGGTAAGGCATGGTAAGGTGCGTCGGGCCAAGCTTTATTATCTGCGGGGGCGCAGTGCCAAGGCATCCCGTCTCAAAGAGAGGCGATAGAGCTAAAACCCAGGTCGGCCTACCTCGGTTGGAGTATAGCTAGTGGGGTATGCTGAGGTCAGCGTTAATTCACCAGCCGCCCAGCGTCGCACTTTCAGCTACGCTATACCCTCCGGCCTGGAAGTTAGTGTGGGGCAGGCGGTTTGGGTTCCCTTTGGTGAGAAGCTGCTGCAGGGAGTAGTCGTTAACTTAAGCGACTGGCCGGCGGTAGAGGAGACCAAGGAGATAGCCGGGATTATTGAGCCTCACCCCCTATTATCTCCACCTCATGTACTGCTGGCTCACTGGATAAGCGAGCACTACTTATCTCCCCTTTTTGATGCCGTCGCCCTGATGCTGCCGCCCGGTTTCGAGCGCAGGGCGCTTACCTTTATCGAGAGTGCCGTGTCCCCTGACGCGCCCAATATATCCTCTTTAAGCCGGGAGCAGCAGGGGGCCCTTGAATTGCTCTGGCAGCGGGGGAGGGTTAGCCTTAAGGGACTGGAAAGGGTGTTGGGTAAGAGGAGGGCGCCGGCTGTCGTCTTGCAGCTGGTGAGGCGGGGTCTGGTCCACAGAAGCTATGAACTGGAGAGGGTCAGGGTAGGCCCGAAGAGGGTGCCCTATCTGCGGCTGGCGGTGGCGGTTGACCGGGCACGGGGGGAAGCGGCCCGGCTGCGGGAGCGGGGGCGGGCCGCCAGGCAGGTCTCCCTGCTGGAGTTTCTGGCGGAGGCAGCCCAGCCCGTACCCCTGGCCGAGGCCCGGAAGGGGGCTAATGCCACCAAGGCGGTAGCGGATGCCCTGGTCAGGAAGGGTTTAGTCTGTATCGAGGATATTGACGTAACCCGTGAGCCGATTTCCTATGCCAATATAACCCTGTCCTCGCCTCTGGCACTGACTTATGACCAGGGCCGGGCCCTGGCCGCTATCAGGTCGACTCTGGCCGGGGTGGAGGGGGGCGTGGCCGCATCACCACCCGTTTTCCTGCTGCACGGGGTTACCGGCAGTGGCAAGACGGAGATATATCTGCAGGCCCTGGCTGAGGTGGTGAAGCGGGGCCGGCGGGGTATCGTCCTGGTCCCGGAGATTGCCCTTACCCCGCAGACGATAGAGCGCTTTGCCGCCCGCTTCCCCCACCGGGTGGCGGTACTCCACAGCCGGCTTTCTCTGGGCGAGCGCTTCGACGAGTGGCAACGGATAAGAGGGGGGGAGTTCGATGTCGTTATCGGTTCCCGGAGCGCTATTTTCGCTCCCCAGCCCGACCTGGGGCTTATCGTCATCGACGAGGAGCATGAGTGGACCTATAAGCAGCCGGATAAGTCCCCCCGCTATCAGGCCCGTGATGTGGCGATAGAGCTGGCCGGCTTAACCGGCGCGGCGGTTATTCTGGGCAGCGCCACCCCCAGCGTGGAGAGCTTTTACCATGCGCAGACGGGAGACTATCGTCGGCTTGAGCTGCCGGGGCGGCTTACCCCCGCAGTCGGTACACTGCTGCCCCGGGTTGAGGTGGTGGATTTAAGGGAGGAGCTTAAGGCGGGGAACCGGAGCCTTTTCAGCCGCTCCTTGTCACAGGCTGTGGCTTTCTCCCTGTCCCGCGGGGAGCAGGTGATTCTATTTCTCAACCGCCGGGGTGGGGCTACCTTTGTCCAGTGCCGTAATTGTGGCTTCGTCCTGCGCTGCCGCCACTGCGATGTCCCCCTTACCCATCATCTGCTTGAGAACAGGCTGGTATGCCATCAGTGTAATTACCGGGCGGGCGTCCCCCAGGCTTGTCCCCGCTGCTCGAGCCGCCGTATAAGTTTCCTGGGTTTCGGCACCCAGAGATTGGAGCAGGAGGCCGGCTTAGCCTTTCCCGGGGCGAGGCTGCTACGCTGGGATAGCGATGTTACCAGGGAGAGGCATGCTCACCAGCAGATACTGGACAGTTTCCGTGCCCACGAAGCCGATATACTCATCGGCACACAGATGGTGGCCAAGGGCCTGGACTTGCCCCTGGTTACCCTGGTGGGGGTGGTTAATGCCGACATTGGTCTGGGCCTGCCGGACTTCCGGGCCGGGGAGAGGACCTTTCAGCTACTTGGTCAGGTGGCGGGGAGAGCCGGGCGGGGTGCCGGGGGAGGGCGGGTTATCATCCAGACCTATAGCCCGGAGGACTATGCCATTCAGGCGGCCGCCCTCCATGACTACGGCGCCTTCTATGAGCGGGAAATCGCCTACCGGCTCAAGCTGCACTATCCCCCCTTTACCCAGCTGGCGCGCCTGTTGTATACGCATACCAGTGACGCCATTGGCCAGGGGGAGGCGGAGAGAATGAGGCGCCTGCTGGCTGCGGAGAGAGACCGCCGGGGGATAGGTGGCCTCAGCCTGATAGGGCCCGCCCCGGCCTTCATTCATCGCCTGCGGGGCCGGTTTCGCTGGCAGCTGGTAGTCCGTGGCCACGAGCTGGCTGGCTTCCTGGAGCCGATACCGATTCCCCGGGGCTGGACGGTGGATATCGACCCGGTGGGCCTGGCTTGAGTGTTAGCTAGCTATCCCGGTTCTCAGTATCCCCGCTGCTTGTTTACGATGTTAAATAGCTTCCTGCCCTCCAGGTAGTGTCTCAGGTTCTTTAGGAATAGCTCGGTTGCTGCCACGGGATAGTTGGGCAATGTGCCGGCAATATGGGGGCTGAAGATTACGTTGGGGAAGTCCCAGAGCCGGCTGTCAGGGGGTAAGGGCTCGGTGGCAAAGGCGTCCAGGCCGGCCCCGCTGATCCATTTTTCCTCCAGGGCGTGGACTAGGGCGGCCTCGTCGGCTATGGCCCCCCTGCCGATATTGATGAAATAGGCGCCCGGCTTCATGGCCCGGAATTGGGCCTCGCCCATCAGATTCCTGGTCTCGGGGGTGAGGGGCAGGGTGATTATCACGAAATCGCTTTCTTTAAGCAGCTCCCCCAGCCTTTCCGGGGGCAGTACCATGTTAACGTATCTTGCCCGGGCCAGGCGTTTGGCGTCTACGGCTACCACCCTCATACCGCAGGCCTTGGCCAGCCGGGCTACCTCGTGCCCAACCTTGCCCAGTCCGATTATCCCGGCCGTCTGGGAACGCAGCATGGCCGGGCTGAAGCGCTCCCACTTTCTGCTTTGCTTCAGTTCGAAGCAGCGCGGTGCCCCTTTGGCAAACATCAGCATCAGGTGCAGGGCGAATTCGCTCATCGAGGTGCCGTGCAGGCCCCCCGAGTTGGTCAGTATCACCGGGCTGTTTAACAGTTCGCTGTCCAGGATATGGTCTACACCGGCGAGCATGGTCTGTATCCACTTCAGCCCGGGGGCGCGGCTGATGACGTTGGTGGGCAGCCTGAAACCGTAGATTATCTCGGCCTCGGCTAACATGGCATCAAGCTGCTCGCGGGAGGAGAAGTCACCGTTGCGCTCGGCCAGGACCAGGTCCGCCGCATCATGTAGTTTTACCCGGGGGCTTAAGTCGGCAATCCGGCGCCGAGTTTCTGCACCTATGGCATAGGTAAGCACTAGGTTGACCGCTTCCATCGGTAGTTACCACCTTTCCCCTTCGTTTGCGGCTAGTAGCCGAGTATAGGTGCTCTCGGGCGGCTAGTCAAGGTCATAAGCCATATGTTGTGCTGTCCGCTTATTTGCTGACGATTAGGAGTAATTGGTAGTCATCCGCAGGTATCTTTTCGCCCTCCCGGGGATAGGGTTGCACGCGGAAGGCCAGCTGATACCCGTTATAGCTTTCCCTGGTATATTGTTCACTGAGGCCGGGTTCGGTCAGGGTCATATTATAGGAAGAATCGTTATGGGTCAGCCTGACGATACAGCTGGCCTGGCCGGCCCAGATGCACTTTACGTCTCGGGGACAGCGGCTGTCCTCGGTCACCTCTTGGAGGCTGATGGTTAAGTCCTCCCCGGTTATCCGGGCGGTCTGGCCGATGCGCAGGGAGAACTCTTCGTCCAGGCCGGCTTTAACCTCGCCAGGCGTGGTCGCGCACCCCAGTAATAATGAGGTGATAGCTATAGTCACCAGTATATATCCGCTGTACTTCAGCATTACTTACCTCCCGGCCGTTATGGTATTAAATTTACCATATCCCCGGCACCAGTGACTTGCGCCCCGGCGGGTAATCCGGGAAATTTTTGCGGTACCAGGCATGATGAGAGCGGGCGCGGGGCACCAGGTTGGCGGCTGTCCAGACGGCGAATGCCAGGCCGGGCAGCGACCAGGTCGCTACCGCCCAGCCGAGCCAGATAATAATCTCTCCCAGGTAGTTGGGGCTGGATACCCACCGATACAGCCCGCTACGGGCTATTTTATAGCCGGGCTGGTCGGGACTGCGCAGGTTTCGGAGTATCCGGTCTGATTGGCGGTTGATGATAAAGCCGGCGATGAACAGCAGCACTCCGATAATGAAGCGGGGGTCTCCGAGCCATTCGTTTCCGTAGCTATGGGCGAAGGTGAAGATGTAGCGGCCATTCAGGTAGCCGTTTACCCCGTTGAAGACCAGGGCGAAGCCCATGATGACGAGCGGCAGGCGTCTGGCCCCGCCGCACAGGCTAAAGGGGTAGATAAACGCCCGATGCAGGTAATGGGCCTCCCACAGGCCGAAGAGGATTAGCACCGCCGGGCTGTTTTTGTTACCGAGCAGGAAGCAGGCGGCAAATATGAGGGGGGCGATGGCCTCCATAATCACCCAGCCCGTCCGGTTGTCGATGGTGGCTCCCCAGCCGCCGCGGGCATGGCGGCCGTAGGGGGCCACCACGAAGAAGAGGCTGAGGAAGGCTACCGCTGCCAGCGCGAACCAGCCGAAGATGAGGCCGTTGAAAAGGGTTAGCTCGTTCACCGTGGCCCCGGTTCCGGCTTAAGCGGGCGGTCGAGTTGACCGGTGGCGACGAACCACTCGAGGGTAGCGGCAAGCGTTTCCCGTAGTGGCCGTGGCTCATAACCGAGTTCCCGGGTCGCCCTGTCGTGGCTGATACTCCGGTTGCCGCAGAGTGCTAAAATAGCCGCACTGGTATAGAGCGGCCGCTTTCCCGCCAGGCGGTTAAAGGCGGTAACTAGCGGGGCGCCGGCGCGGGCCAGCCACAGGGGGCAGACGAAGCGGGGCGCTGCCGTGCCGGTTATTGCCGCTACCATGTCGGCCAGGTCGCACAGCGATACCCAGTGGCCCGAAAGGAGGTACTTGGCGCCGGTTGGTGCCACCTCTTCGGCCCGTATCGCTGTGCAGGCGACATCGCGGGCATCCACCCAGTCGAAGCCGCCGGCCACCAGGCCCGCTAGCTGGCCGCGGGCGAGGTCCAGCAGGATTCGCCCGAAGTGCGAGGGCCGGTAGTCGTGGGGGCCGATAATGGCGGTGGGACTGACGATAACGGCATCCAGCCCCTTTTCCAGCCCCCGGCATATTTCTATCTCGCCGGCGGCCTTGGAGCGGTCATAGGGCGGGCAACGGGGAGAGTCCACCAGGGGGCGCGATTCGTTAACCGCAGCCTCCAGCGGCTCCTGTCTTAAGGCGTGGATAGAGCTGAAGTGGACCAGGCGGCGTACTCCGGAGCGGAGACAGGCCTCGACGACATTACGGGTGCCGATGACGTTGACCCGCTCCAGCAATGGCCAGGAACTCATTAACAGGGAAATGGCGGCTGCCAGATGGTAGACCACCTCGGCGCCGTCGAATGCCTTAAGCAGCGACTCCGGGTTACCGATATCGCCTTCGACTATTTCGATGTCCAGCCCGGCGAGGGCCTGCCGGTTTACATGGACCAGAGAGCGCACCGTGCGGCCCTGGTCCAGCAGGGCGCGGACGAGGTTAGCCCCAACATGCCCGCTGGCGCCGGTTACTACTACCGTCATTTGAGCCTCATTATAGTACCGGTGGCGAAATAGCATCCATGCCTGACTCTGGTGTCAGCTAGCCTGGAGCCTTCTCTTCTTCGTATTGTCTCTTCTCTTCCTGGTACCAGCTTACGTGTTCCTCTATCATTTCTCTAATCGGCAGGCCGTAGGGGCATCTGGGCTCGCAGTCGCCACACTGGGTGCAGTTGACCGCTTTCTCCATGGCGTCGGCGATGAATCTGGAGAAGAGCATCGCCTCTGGCATGCGGCCTTTAGCGCTGGGGGCGAGCATCACCGTGGATATGGGTATTTCCTCCGAGCAGGGCTGGCAGTAGTCGCAGCGGCGGCAGAATTTCCGGCCCAGTTCCTTCCGCAGTCGCTCCATTTCCTCCTGCTCGGCCGCTGTCATCTGCAGCGACCCCTCCACTATGGGCACGATTTCCTCTATCTCGCATAACCTCTGTATCCCTACGATGGTGACCACGTCCGGGAACTGGAGGAGGTACTTGAAGGCGATGGTAACGTTGTCCAGCCTACCCCCCTCCAGTGGCTTCATGGCGATGAAACCGACGTCATGTTCTCTGGCCAGGGGCAGGAGCTCCTCGGCGGCTTCGCAGGTAATGAAGTTGAAGGGGAACATGACGGTCTCGAACTGGTCTGACTTCACCGCCTCCTTGGCCACGTCCATCGAGTGTGAGGTAACGCCGATGTGTTTGATCTTCCCGGCCCTTTGGGCCTCTCTTATCACCGCCATCGGCCCCTTGGGGTCGAGGACCATCTCCAGGCTCTCGAAGTCGCTCACGCTGTGTAACTGGTAGAGGTCTATGGAGGCGACTCCCAGCCGTTTCAGGCTCAGGCGGAGGTGCTTTTCTATATCCTCAGCAGTCCTGGCCGTGGACTTGGTGGCCAGGACAAGCCCCTCCCGCCGCCTCGAAACCGCCTGGCCGATACGCTCCTCGCTATTGGTATAGGCGTTGGCGGTGTCGAGGAAGGTAATGCCCAGGTCGAGGCACCTCGTGACCACGGCCGCCGCCTCGTCCGGGGAGACCCGCTGAATGGGGATGCCCCCGAAGCCCAGCTTCGATACCATCAGGTTGGTCCGGCCCAGCCTTATCTTCTCCATGGCTTTCCCCTCGGCTATTTGATGATGTCCTTAACCGCCTCGTAGAACTCTTCGGGCCCTTTATCTATAGATAATGCCTCCATGGGGCATATCTCTTCCCCGTCGCCTTTTTGGATATAGGGTATAGTCTTGGCGATGTGGTGTTTAATGCCGTATTTGTCCAGAGTCCTTATGGCTAGCTGGCTGCCCAGCGGGCTATAGACCTCCCGGCAGCCCGCCTTGACCGCTAGTAGTGCCGCCGCATTGCCCATTACCTTATCGCAGATAACCGGTCGCCGGCGGGGGCCGGACTGGCCGAGGTATTTCAGCCAGGGTAGCAATCTGCCCTCACCGGAGCCAAAGATTAACCGTTTACCCGCGTATACCCGAAGGGTATCGTGGCTCCTTAAGAATTCGTCGAACAGGTCCTGGTACATTACCGGATTTCTTCAGTCCACCAGCATCATACAGTAGTGGTTGGTTGTCTCCGATTTATCTCTCAGGGTCTGGATGAAAAAGCCGTTATTGCGTGCCGTCTGGAATACGTCTATGCCGCATGCCTCCATACAGGGTCGGATGCGGTATTGGAAGCTGCAGGGGTCTCCCTTAATCTTGCCGCATTCCTTGCAGAGGAGGCAGGGCCCGGATAGGAGCACCAGCGCTTTATAGTAACCGTCCTTGAAAATTTCTCCCTCCAGGTCCCTGAGCATATCCGTCGCCTTCATCAGCCGGCTCTGCCATTCCGGAGTTCTCTCCGTTTCAAAGTGGAACAGGATGGCCCTCTGATAGCAGTCGAGGAGCGCTCTGGTCTCTTCCGGTTTGGGGCTATCCGGTGGGCAGCAGTAGCTCCGCCCGTAGTGGCGGGAGCCGAATTGGCACTTCCACCTGACCCAGGGCGCCGTCACCACGCTATCGGGGCTGACCTGTTTGGCGTGGGTGGCCCCTCTCTCCACGGCCAGCTTACAATACTTCTCTATGTCGGCATCCATATATGCGTCCCCCTGATAGTTGTATTGATAGTAACGGCCTTCGGCTATGATAGAACCCCCGGCTACCGGCTGTCAATGCCTGAAAAGCTGGCGGTACCTCGGTGGTTCTGGCCTGGCCCCACAGGTTGACAGGCGGTAGGGATGATGTTATTATATAGTCATATTAGCATACAACAATATAATAACGGGAGGAGCATAGTGGCAGATGGCTTAAGCGGCGCTGGCAAAATAGAGGTCTTCCAGCTTCAGGCGGAATTCTGCAAGTCCCTTTCCGACCCCAAGCGACTCCGTATTATCCACGAACTATGCGAGGGTGAAAGGTCAGTGGGCGAACTGGCAGCGAGCCTGGGGCTGAAGCAGTCCAATACCTCGCAGCATCTGGCGATACTTAGGAAGGCGGGGATAGTTATCTCCCGCCGGGAGTCCAGCACCGTCTACTACAGCCTGGTCGACCCGAAGATAGCGCAGGCGTGCGACCTGGTGCGGGAGGTTATCGCTGCGCAGGCGCAGAGAAAGCAGAGCCTGGTAAATCTCTCGTGACATTTCCCTTAAGTTTCCCCTTAAGCACAAAGAAAAGCCGTAATGACCTAGCCGGCTTGCCCGGTTAGCAGGAGGAGAGTACTAATGAGTAGGATAGATGTAAAGCAGCGCTCGTACCTGGAAGAGAAATTTGGCAGCCGCGTGTCTTTTCATAAGATAGAAAGAAAACTATACGGTCACGATGTGGCGGCCATTCCCGCTCTTATTAAGCCGTTCATCGGCAACACCGTTCCCGATGCTGTAGTCCAGCCGGACAGCGAGCAGGAACTGGTTGACCTGGTACGCTGGGCCGCCGAACACAGGGTGCCGCTTACCCCTCGGGGTAAGGCATCGTCGGGCTACGGGGGTGTTCTCCCCATCAAGGGCGGCATAGTCGTGGACTTCTACCGGATGAAGCGCATCCTCGAGGTTGACCCTGAGGCCATGACGGCCACGGTTCAGGCTGGCGTGGTGTGGGAGAAACTGGACCAGGAACTGGAAAAGCACGGGCTTACCCTTCGACTCTACCCCTCTAGTTACCCGGCGGCTACCGTCGGCGGATGGCTGGCCCAGGGAGGGACCGGCATCGGCTCCTTCGAGGCCGGATGGTTTCGTGACAACGTCGTCAGCGCTCGTGTCGTACTACCTGGCGGCGAAGTCCGCCAGTTTAGCGGGCCGGAGCTGGACCTAATATCCGATGCTGAGGGCACTACCGGGTTTATCAGCGAGGTGACGCTCCGCATCCAGCCCCTGGAGGAGATGGAGGTGGTAGCTATCGGCTGCCCCGATGCCCACCATTTGCAGCAGCTGGTGCAGTCTATTATCGGGGAGAAGATCCCCATCTGGTCGCTCATCTTCATTAATCCGCGCATGGCCGAGTTAAAGAACCGGGTCCCGCTGAAGGAGCACCTGGGGCATCCGGCGGAGGAGAGAGTGCTCTTACCGGTGTCTTATATTATTACCCTGACATTCCGTAAGAAGGACCACGATGCTGTCATGGGCAGCTTGCCCGAACTGATGAAGCCCTGCGCCGCGGAACTGCTGGGCGATGAAATCGCCCGGCACCTGTGGGAAAACCGCTTTAAGCTGATGGTGGTAAAGCGCCTGGGCCCCAGCCTGGTCCCGGCTGAGGTAGTAGTCCCCCTGGCCAATCTGGGCAAGATGATGGCCGAGATAGAGGCCAAGGTAGACCAGCCCGTGGTCAAGGAGGGGGTGGTCATACGGGAAGGTGCCAACGGTCAACCCGAGGTGGTGATTCTGGGTTTCATTCCCAGCGACCAGCGCAAATTCAGCTATAACTTTATCTTCGCTCTGTCGCTCACTATCATGAAAATCGCCGAGAAGCATGGCGGCCGTCCCTATTCCACCGGTCTCTACTTCTCCGTAAAAGCTCCCAAGGTGCTGGGAAGGGAGAGGGTCACCAGGCTGAAGGCGTTTAAGCGGGAGGTGGACCCCAACGCTATTCTCAACCCGGGCAAGGTTATCGGTGGCGGGGCTATGGGTATGGCCATGCTTACCGCCGGTGCCCTTGAACCCCTCATCAGGCCACTGGGCAACTATGTTGTTACCCGGGTGGGTGAATTACTGGGTAAGCCGGTGCGCGGTATCCCGGCTGATGTAGCCTGGTATGCCTATAGCTGTTCTCAATGCGGCTACTGTGTCGATGAATGCGACCAGTTCTACGGGCGCGGTTGGGAGAGCCAGAGCCCGCGCGGCAAGTGGTACTGGCTGCGGGAGTACCTGGAGGGCCGTGAGCAGTGGAGCCAGTTCATGGTGGACTCCATCATTGCTTGCACCACCTGTGAGCTATGTAATCAGCGCTGCTCGGCATCCCTGCCCATCGAACCTTCGTGGATGAAATTGCGCGGCCAGCTGGTGCACGAGGAGAAGAGGATGACCTTCCCGCCCTTCGAGATGATGGCCGCTGCCCTGCGTAAGGAGGGCAATATCTGGGCCGGTTATCGCGGTAACAGGACGGACTGGTTTCCCGAAGACCTCGAAGAGAAGCACGGGCCGAAACATCGGGCCAAAGTGGCGTATTTCGCCGGCTGTACGGCCAGCTACGTTGAGCATGACATCGCTATGGCCAGTGTGCGCCTGCTGGATAGAGCCGGGGTAGACTTCACCCAACTGGGGAAAAAGGAAAGCTGCTGCGGGACCCCCATGCTGGTAGCCGGCAAGTGGGATACCTTCGTTGAGACGATGAAGCGGAATATCCGGGCGGTTAAGGAGGCGGGCGCCGATACGGTGGTCTCTTCTTGCCCGGCCTGCAATATGATGTGGCGGCACGTTTACCCCGTATGGGCCAAGAAGCTGGGAATGGAGTACGGTATCGAGGCTCGACACTATAGCGAGATATTGGCGGAGAAGATAGCCAGCGGTGAGTTTGCCTTCCCACAGCCGGAGAATGGGGGCAAGACGGTTACCGTAACCTGGCACGATTCCTGTCATATCGGCCGGGTATCGGGTGTGTATGAGCCGCCGCGCCAGATCATCGAGGCTATGCCACAGGTAAAGCTGGTGGAGATGGAGTATAACCGGGAGAAGGCCCATTGCTGCGGCAGTGTCCTGACGCTGATTAAGGAGCCGTCGGTAGCCGCCGATGTGGGCCAGATTCGGCTCGACGAGGCGCTGGCCGCCGGTGCGGAGAAGGTATTGGCCCTCTGCCCGTGCTGCGAGTTCCAGCTCCGGGTCAGCGCGGAGAAGAAACAGGTACCCATCGAGGTAACGGACCTGGCCCGCTTCGCGGCGTCGGCCCTGGGCTACGACTTCCCCGACCCCCACCCTGAGGTGCAACGGCAGTGGGCGGTCTTCGAGGCTATGATTAACCTGATGACACCGCCGGGCTTCGCTGACCTGATGGGTACGATGTGGCCGGAGCTCATTGATGCCATGCCTTTCGGCATGGGGCCGATGATGCGAGCCATGGGTAAGATTCCGGGGGCACTGAAGCTTATGAAGCCGATGTTCCCCATACTGTTCCCCAGGCTGCTGCCCATGATGATGCCCAAGGTGATGCCAGTGATGCTGGAGCGGGTAGCCGAGCGCATTCCCATGCCGGACTATATGGCGGAGCAGATGCCCCAGATGATGCCCCAGGTCATGGACAATCTCATGCCACACATGATTGGCGATGTGGTCCCGCTGGTTACGGGGCCCATGATTAGCTACCTGAGGGGAGCGTCTGGAGGATAAGGCGCCTGCCTGACGAAGGGTGATATTACAGCTAAAGCCAGGTTGTCTGGCTTTGGCTGGCCTGGCTTTAGTCCTATCATTTTTTATTACGCTTTTGCTATACTTTAGGTAGCGCCATTGAAAAAACTGGCCGGGCCACTTAAAGTAGCCACTACTAAGTGGCCCCAGTATTGCTTGATAACAGCTACCTGTATCCCTCATAATATTTCTGCAGGCGCTTTAGAGATGAGAGGAACCAGCATGAGTACCGGCAAAGACCTGGAGCGGAAATCGTCGGCGGTTACCCTTTCTGACATGGAGATGTTCATCTTCCCGGAGCTTTTGTACAGCCTGGTCCTGGCCAACATCATGTCGCCGCGCATATGGGCCTGGCGCCAATATCCCTCCTTTGCCGGAATAGAGGGGATGAACCCGTATCGTCGCATCCTGAAGCTGAGACAGTATATTATGGACCACTACGTGTTCAACCTCGACCTGGATACCTGGGGTCTTACTACCAAGGAGCGGGAGCTTGAGCGGTTCCGTGGCTTCATCAGCGAGGATACGTTAAGTAAAGCCAATGTCCTGTTTGGCTACGAGGGCGATAAATACTATTTCGATATGGACATACGTACCCATTTTGGCCTGGACAAGTACGATGGCAGCATCATCCCGTACTGGAAGACCGAGACGGTGGAGGCGATGGATGCCTTCCGCTACAAGCCGGGCTACGCTAAGGGAGGCGGTGAATGCGTCTCGCTGGCGGCACTGTATGCCGCCGCCTTATTCGTCGTCGCCCGGGTACCCTTAAAGGACATCTACCTGATGGCCACGCCCCTGCATTCGCAGAATTTCATCGACGTCGGCGATGGCATTCTCACCAATAACCGCCGGCTGGTAACGAAGAATATGTGGTTCAACGGTACGGCGCTCTCGGCGCAGGCCCGCCGGGCCCTCGAGAACGAGCGTGTTACCATTGTTACCCATGAGACGGGCTACGTACACACGATTTACCCCACAGCGACTATATCGGCGGGGGCGTACGCTTACTTCGTGGACCGCCTGCAGGGCTACCTTAAGGTCACGCTGAACGAGGATATTATCGCCAATTTTCTGCGGCACAGCCGTGACCTCCAGAAGTGCTTTCAGGTTAGGTGGCCGTTACACGGAGTTGATAGCTATATCGCTGCTGAGAGGGTATTCGCATATGAGCACGGTAGCCCCCACCGGGTAAACCGTAAGACACGCGATAAGCTGTTGGCGGAGATTGAACAGGAGGAATTTAAGCCGGCCCCGATACGTAGGCGCATTGTCTTGAATGAGCTTGAGGACTTCGTGCGGCAGAACACAGTAGATTTTGACCGGGCCGAAGACCTGGCCAACCTGGAGGAACGCTTCGCCTCCGATTGCCTGGAGTCGCAGCTTGCCATCGAGGGACTGGCGCAGTTCTGCCATATCGAGCCCAGGTTGCCCGACCCTGAAACCAAGGAATTCGTCTCCCCTGACCGGGAACTACTGGGAATTACCCCGGGGATGGCTCGTGCCGAAATCATCGACCGGCTGTTGGCCATCCGCGACCGTAATGAGATGGCCGGGCTGGCATTTTATGCCTATCGTGACCTGGGCCGTACCGAACCGTGGCCCTTCCTGCTGGCCGCCGTAGAGCGCAACCCTGTCTCCATCGAAGGCACTAAGGCGCTGGATATTCAGACCGTAGCACGGAAAATCGAGGCGCTGCCCGGCGAGTCCATATATGATGAGCCCGGGCGGCTGGCCCAGCCTGACGAAGTATGGAATTACGGCCGTGGCGATGGCGCCGAAAAGGCCGTCCTCCTCGCCAATATCCTCCGTAGCCGGGTACCGGGCGCCGAGATGGCTGTCGAACTCACTCGCGGCCGGGCGGTGCTTACGGTGGGGCCGGATACCTACGCTTTCCCGTCACAGAAGGGTATCGGTGAACAGGTCTGGCCGATAGGGGACTACTCAGGGTAAGCAAAGGTAGTCTCGGACCCGGTCTCTACGACCTCTGGGACGCTGTACCGTAACGCCTGTTTTACATCACTGTGCGTCGTCGTCATAAGGTTACTGTTCATTGTTTCCTGTCTCTCATCGTTGTCCAAGCTCACGCTTTGCATAGTGCTATCTATCAAATAAGTAAGCCAATGGCTTACGCCTTGAGTTAAATTACTTGTTCTTTTCTAAATATCGCTTGTGCTCTATCCATACAAAGGTCAGGGTAATTATGGTTGCCCCTAAATAGGAAAGAGCGAAAAAATACCAGGGCATAGAGAATATATGTGGGAGCGCCCAACTTAGTACTATTAGCAGTAGTTCTCCAAGAGTGCGCAAGATTTCCTTAGTATCTTTCCTAGTCCATCCTTTGTATAATGACGGGTTGAAAAGTGAACCCTCCCATAATTCTTTCCACATTTCACTCTCCTGATGTGCACTAATGCGTGATTTGAAATTTACCCGTGCCATAATCCTCGTCGTTAGTAGATGCTACTAATTCAGCTCTGCACTTTTTTAAATCAACCGAAGTGGGAATTTGGAAATGGTATCCACACGGAGTTGGGATTTTATCACTCATATTTGGCTGCCATTGGTATGCCGACCATTCCTTGCTCTTTATTTGTAATGCTAAATCTTTAATTTCAACAGAAAGGCGTGCTTCAACAGCCATATGGACTAGAATCCACTGCATCCCATTCTTGGGTTTCGGTAATCCCACATTTTCTGGGGACAATTCAACCTCTGCACCATTATATGTTATTACCAAATCAGCCTCTCTACTTCGTTGTGGATACGGAGGTCTGATTAGGTGATATAGAAATAGAAGAAGAAAAATTATGGGT
>JBDRCY010000021.1:0-31228 GCA_043821265.1 Chloroflexota bacterium | reverse complement strand
CTAAGACTCTTTTTACTGAGGTTTTTACGGATCTGTGCCTGTTGTGAAATAGATAACTTTCTAGTTGAAGCAGTAATCTCTTTGATATTCGGGTATAATATCTCTACTGAGTAAGCAATTTGCACTTCAGAAGCCAGTGCCCCCCGGAGTCGCATCCAATCCAGCTAAACAGGTAATGCCAGCCAGTTAGCCCTCCGGCCAGGGATAAACCTTGGTTACGCGCTCCCGTAAGTAGTCTATATTCTTGGGGTAATCCCTAAGGTCTTCGGTTGAGCGCCACACAAAGTTACACTCCGCGCAGCGATAAGAATCCCATTTCCCTTTAACCGGGGAATCAGCCACCTTCTGCACCTTGAGAGATTCACAATGGGGGCAGGTAAGCTCTTTCATCATCTTCCCCTCCTGGCTAACTTCCTGAGTTTCTCCCTCCAGAACTCGGTTCCCGGTGGAGGAACGACCCAATCGGCCACGATACGGTCATAGGGCGGCTTAGCCTTGGTAGCATCGATGCCCAGCCAGCAGCTGGTATCATCCAGCCCGGCCGACGGGTCAAGGTCGGTCTTGCATCCAGGAATGATAACGTAGTCCTTGTTCGCCTGAGCCCGGCTGACTATAGCCCACATGACATCAGTGACATTCCAGGGGTCGATATCCTCGTCGACAATGGTTACTATCTTGGCGTCGTAGGCAGCATTTAAGGACCCGAAGAAGGCAGCAATAGCCTTCCTGGGTTCACCCCGATGCCCCCATTTACCCTGAATCACCACGTTCCTGGTGCCGGGCCATAGGAAGGCCACCTCGGTTACCTGGGGGAATATGGCCTTCAGCTCCTGCTCCAGCATGGCCGAATTCATGGTGCGGTAGGCGCTGGCACTCTCCTCCGGCGGCCGACCCATGTAGAGCGTATCGAAGATAGGGTTAGAGCGATAGGTGATAGTATTTACCTGGAAAACGGGCAGTATCACCGCACCGGAAGAGGCACCGGTAGCCTCGCCACAGCCACCCTCAAAGGCCCGCTCAGTCAGGCTTATCACTCCCTCCAGAATCATCTCCGCGGGGGCCGGCACCGGCAGGGCCACGCTCTCCGCCATAATAAGCTCCTCAGGCTCCTCCCTCAGTGCCCCGGCCATATCGAATTCATTCCACCCCCGCGGTATCTTCATCCCTGACGCCATGTTTATGACCGGCTCGGTGCCAAAGGCAACGGCGCACTCCATATCCTTCCCCAACTCCCGACACCTCTCATAGTGCTGCCCCCAGTGCTTGTGCGGATTACAGTACATGGTGGTCTTATTACGGTCGAGGACCTGCATACGATAGGTGCCGCTATTTATCCAGTCCGAATCGGGGTCTTTGGTAATAACCGATGTCTTAAAGAGGAAGGGGCCGGCGTCGTGGGGATTGGACCTCGGTATGGGAAAGTCAAAGAGATTCACCCCCTCGCCGCGCACGATATTCTCTTTACAGGGGGCATCCTTTACCATCCTGGCCTTAATGGGATAGCGCTTGTAACCCGTAAGCCATGCCCTCTTTTGCTCCTTCATCGGGGCATCCTTGGCTAATCCCAGTGCCATACCTATCCTCTGCTGG
The DNA here is from genome assembly GCA_043821265.1 of Chloroflexota bacterium. Taxonomy (GTDB): domain Bacteria; phylum Chloroflexota; class Dehalococcoidia; order Dehalococcoidales; family JBDRCY01; genus JBDRCY01. Next base: position 29,638 of record JBDRCY010000021.1, on the reverse strand, counting down.
GTAGCCGTCAGCCCCGTTGCCAGGCGGCCGGTATCGGTAAAACCGACTATATTCTCCGCCAGGACTGCCGGCCCCTCAATATCACAGATGGCCCGGCCGATGGCTCCCACGTCAGGCTCTAGGTTAATCTCCTCCTTAAGCCTCACCAGCTCGCCCTCTTTTTCCAGGTGGCCAATCCATTCCCTCAAGTCCCTATATATCATTTTGCTACCTCCACAATTGAGATAGGAGTATATTTCCCCACCAGACTTTTGTCAAGGCACATCGATTGGATACCCTATTACCTGGCAAGATAATACATGGTTTTAGTGTTGCGCCGCCCCGTTGGATTCTGATATAATCGTGGGTGGGAGTTTTCGCTCCAAGCTATAGCATAAAACAAAGGCATCCCTTCTATTTCAACCGGGTTACCACAGCTCCCTACCACGAGTTGAGGGATGTCTTTGACGCTGGTAACAAAGTGCCGCATCCTTATCTACTAGCGGTGCCGCACCGGGCAATGAAACGAGAACGGCCTAATGGAACTGGATGAGAGATTGCCCGCATGTAACTAGCCAACATCGGTTTCGCCCATAAGGAGCACATGCCCGATACCAATAAACAGACCAAGCCAGCGGAAATAAAGGATGAGTTCAGGACCACTGTAGGTGGCACCGTAGTTAAGAGGGTCTATACCCCGGCCGACATAGCGGACCTTAAAGCCGCCGACCTAGGCCTCCCCGGAGAGTATCCCTTCACCAGACATGTACAACCGACCGGCTACCGGGGCCGGCTATGGACTATGCGCCAGTATGCCGGATTCGGCACCGTAGAAGATACCAATAAGCGCTATAAATACCTCCATGAGCACGGACAGACCGGCTTTAGCGTGGCCTTCCAACTGCCCACCCAGGAAGGGTATGATTCCGACCATCCCCTGGCCAGCGGAGAAGTGGGCAAATGCGGGGTGGCTATCGACTCCCTCCAGGACATGGAGGAGCTCTGGGAGGGTATCCCGCTGGCTGAAGTAAGCACCTCCATGACCATTAATGCCACGGCAGCCATCATCCTGGCCATGTACATCGCCGCCGCCGAAAAGCAGGGGGCGGATATCACCAAGCTTAACGGCACCGTCCAAAACGACATACTCAAGGAATACATCGCCCGCAATACCTATATCTTCGGGCCAGCCCCCTCCATGCGGCTGGTTACCGACCTCTGCTCTTACTGTGCCCGCAATATGCCCAAATGGAATGCCATCAGCATCAGCGGCTATCACATGAGGGAAGCCGGTGCCACCGCCGCTCAAGAGGCCGGCTTCACCCTGGCCAACGGCATCGCCTATGTTCAGGCGATGCAGGTAAAAGGGATGGAGGTGGACTCCTTCGCCCCGCGGTTCTCCTTCTTCTTTGCCGCCTACACCAACCTGCTGGAGGAGGTCGCCAAGTTCCGGGCGATGCGGCGGCTATGGGCCCGGATAATGAAGGAAAGGTTCGATGCCCGGAACCCCAAGTCGATGATGCTCCGATTCCATGTGCAGACCGACGGCTTTACCCTCACCGAACAGCAGCCGCTCAATAATATCATCCGGGTAACCATACAGGCCCTGGCGGCCACACTGGGGAGCTGCCAGTCCCTGCACACCAACTCCTTCGATGAAGCGCTGGCCCTGCCCAGCGAGAAGTCAGTACAGGTCGCCCTGAGAAGCCAGCAAATCATCGCCTATGAGAGCGGCATCGCCGATACCATTGACCCACTCGGCGGCTCTTACTACCTGGAGTGGCTAACCGATAGCATAGAAGAACAGGCGATGAAATACATTGACGAAATCGATAAGATTGGCGGCGCCCCGAAGGCGATAGAGCAGGGCTACATCCAGAAAGAGATTACCAGTTCCGCCTATAAGTACCAGGTGGCGGCTGATTCCGGCGAACAGGTCATCGTCGGCGTCAACAAGTTTGTCACCGAGGCCGAGCATGTGCCTGACACCCTGGAGATTGGCCGGGAAATCGAAGATAAACAGGTAAGCCGGCTGAAGGGACTAAAGCAGCAAAGAGACAATACCAGGGTAAATGAGGCGCTGGGCCGGGTGCGAGAGGTGGCCGGGTGCGACGAGAACCTCATGCCGGTATTGATTGAAGCGGTCAAGGCCTACGGCACCGTGGGTGAAATAAGCGACGCCCTGAGAGATGTATTCGGAGAATACCGGGAGGCGCATGTAATCTAGTCTTATCGCCTTTGACTTACTTAGGCGTAATATGGTAAGTATTGAGCTTGTAGGGGGGAAATGAAGCTTTTTGAGTTTGAGGCCAAAGAGATACTGCAAAAGTATGGCATAGCCACCCCCAAAGGGCGAAACATCGCCAGCCCCCAGGAAGCTCAAGAAATAGCCCGGAAAATAGGCAAACCGGTAGCGGTGAAGTCGCAAATACTGGTCTCCGGTAGAGGTAAGGCCGGGGGTATTAAATTCGCCGATGAGGCAGCCGAAGCCGGGAAATTAGCCGCCAGCCTCCTCGGCAGCAGCATTAAGGGCAGCACCGTAAACAGCCTGCTCATCGAAGAAAAGCTGGACATCGCCGAGCAGTTTTACGCCTCCGTTACCGTAGACAGGCAGGCCAAATCATATGTTGTCATGGCCTCGACTGACGGCGGAGTGGATATCGAGCAGACCGCCCGGGCCTCCCCAGAAAAGATAGCCAAACACTGGGTTGACCCCATCAGTGGCTTCAGTAAACAGGATGCCGCATCAATGCTGGCCAAGTTCCCCGACATAGCCCAGGACGATGCCGCCCAGTTCGCTATAGTCATCGATGCCCTCTATAGAATTGCCATAGACTATGACGCCGAGCTAATCGAGACCAATCCCCTGGTCAAAACAGCTTCCGGTGAGTTCATAGCCGCCGACGCCAGGATAATAGTGGACGATAACGCCATCTTCCGCCATCCCGAATTCGAGAACAGGGACTCCGGGAGCGAAGAGCATACCCCCAGGGAAATAATAGCCAAACAACAGGACCTGGCCTATGTAGACTTAGATGGCGATATCGGCATTATCGGTAATGGCGCCGGGCTGGTTATGGCCACACTGGACCTGGTCAGCACCTTCGGCGGCCGGCCAGCCAACTTCCTGGACGTGGGCGGCGGCGCTGCTGCCAACATTATCAAGGAAGGGGTCAAGCTGGTCATGAACAAGCCGGAGGTCAAGGCCGTGCTGATAAACATCCTCGGCGGTATAACCAGATGTGACCTGGTCGCCCAGGGGGTTCTCGAAGCCCTGAGTGAGTCCCCCACCCGAAAGCCCATCGCCATCAGAATGGTGGGCACCAATGAAGAGAAGGGGACACAGATGTTGCGCCAGGCCGGAGTGCATGTTAACTCCAATATGGAAGAGGCTGTCCGGGAGATTTTGGCGCTGTAGATTAATTATGAGCATCATAATAGATAAAGAACCGAAGGTAGTTGTCCAGGGCATAACCGGTAATGAAGGCCGATTCCATACCGAGTCGATGATGCGCTACGGGACCACCATTGTGGCCGGCGTAACCCCCGGCAAGGGGGGGCAGGAGGCCTGTGGCGTACCCGTATATAACACAGTGGCCGAAGCCGTCGCTAACCACGGGGTTAACACCTCTATCCTATTCGTCCCGGCCCGTTTCGCCCGGGGTGCGGTGCTGGAAGCCATCGATGCCGGCATAAAGACAGTGGTAGCCATCACCGAGCTAATCCCCCAGAAGGATGTTATCGAGTTCATCGCCAGAGCCGACCAGAAGGGCGATGTAACTATTATCGGCCCGAATACAGCCGGCATAATAGTCCCCGAGCGGAAGATACACATCGGTGTGATGCCCACCCATGTTTTTGCGCCCGGCATTATCGGTCTTGCGTCCCGAAGCGGCACCCTGACCTATGAGATTGCCTGGCATATCACCAATGCCGGCCTGGGGCAAAGCACCTGTGTGGGCGTAGGCGGAGACCCGGTCGTCTGGCTGGACTTCATCAAGGTGCTAAAAATGTTCCGGGACGACGCAGAGACCAAGGGCGTTGTCTTAATCGGCGAGATAGGCGGCAATGCCGAGGAACTGGCCGCCCAGTATATCAGGGAAACCAACTACCCCAAACCGGTAGTAGCCTATATCGCCGGCCGGCTGGCCCCACCGGGCAAGCGCATGGGACACGCCGGTGCTATAATAATGGGGGACACCGGAACCGCCAAATCAAAGATTGACGCCTTTGCGGCAGCCGGGGTGCCCGTAGCGGAGAAGCCCAGCGACATAACCAGGCTATTAATCAAACAAGTAAGGAAGTAGTGGTGAAAGTGAACAATAAACGTAAAGACCTGATTCCCCCGGGCCTGGCTTACCTGGCAGATAACATTACCACCAAGAACAATATCCTGGGCGCCGCCAAAGAAAGCAAGGCCAAGTGGGCCAAAGACCTGAACCTGGCCAAGGACAGTGACACCATATTCTTTGCCGGGTGCGGCTACCAGTACACCAGCGACCTGGAGTCCCTCATGTCCCTCATCAGAAAGCTGGATAAGAGCGCCATCGGTGTCGAGCGGACTATGAAGCTGGCCGGTCTGCAGAAGAAGCTGGGAGTAGATGCGGCCGGGATATACCGCAAGGTAATGAGCCGGGGCGATAGCTCCAGTACCCCGCTCAGGGATGCCGTAAGAGTGCTAAAGCACCTCGGCGTAGAGTTCGGCTACCTCGGCGAGGAGGAGCCGTGCTGTGGCGGGCTGCTGAACTACGCTGGCTTGCAGCAGGACTTCGCCCAGCATATCGGCAAGACATACGATACCCTGAAAGCCAGTGGCGTAAAACGTATTATCAGCATAGTCCCCTCCTGCACCTATACCCTGCGCGACCTGGGCAGCGATTACCGGAACGGGTATGACCTCCAGGTCAAGCATTTCGTCGAGGTCGTCCTGGAAAACATCTCGACCCAGGAGCTACGCTTCCCCCAGGAGGTTAAGGTCACCTACCACGACCCCTGTCAACTGGCACGCTACCTAGGCCTGATAGAAGAACCACGCCAGATACTTAAGGCTATCAAGGGCATCGAGCTTGTTGAAACGGAATGGACCTCGGGAGAGTGGGCCACCTGCTGCGGCGGCGGCGGCGGCTTCGAGGCGGTCTTCCCGGAGATGAGTGAAATTATAGCCGCCAACCGGACCGCGGAACTGCTGGAGACCGGGGCCGATATCATCGTTACCCACTGCCCGGGCTGCATTATGCAGTTAGAAGGCGGACTCAAGGAACTGAAAAATAAGAAGGTAAAGGTCCTTGACCTGGCTCAGGTCGTGGCCATGTCGATGGGAGTATAAAAAGATGTCTGTTTTCAGCGAATACAAAAAAACGTTAATGGATGCCTCTCATAACGAGCGTATAAAGCTGGCCCTATCGCGGGCTATCAAAAGCTACCGCAATAACACCAATAATGCCCTAAAGAAATTCCCCCACACCATCAAGATGGCCGAGGAAGTGAAGGAAATAAAGGACCGGTCCATTCAAGAGATGGCAAAACTGGCCCAGCAGGCCTGCGAAGCCATTGAGTACAATAAGGGCAAGGCCTACATCGCCCAGACCGCCGATGACGCCCTGAAAATCATTCGTGACCTGGTAGGAAGCGAAAAATTAATCGTCAAGGGCAAGAGCATGACCGGGGAGGAGATTGAGCTACGGGAGCACATGGAGGAATGGGGCAACGAGGTCTATGAAACCGACCTGGGTGAGTTCATCATCCAGAAGCTCCACTCCAGACCCATGCATATACTATCGCCGGCCATTCACGTCCCCAAGGAAGACGTAGCCGCCCTCTTTTCCGAGATTACCGGGGAGAAACTACCCCCGGATGATATCGGCAGGATGGTAGCCACCGCCAGGAAGCTACTCCGCAGTAAATATTTTGAGGCGGACATCGGCATGAGTGGCGCCAACGTGGTGGCCGCCGATACCGGCACGCTATTCCTCATTGAGAACGAGGGCAATATCCGCCTGGCTACCGGTGCCCCACCGGTACACATCGCCCTTATTGGCATGGAAAAACTGGTGCCCACGCTCGGTGATGCCTACAAGGTAGCCGAGGTAACCTGGAGATATGCTAACTATACCGTTCCCTCCTACGTAAGCCTGGTTTCCGGCCCCAGCAAGACCGGTGATATTGAGAAGGTAACCACCTTTGGGGCCCACGGCCCCAAAGAGTTCCACGTTATCTTCATGGATGACGGGAGGACGAAACTGGCCCAGCACCCCATCTTTGCCCAGGCACTACGTTGTCTGCGGTGCGGGGGCTGTCTTTATGAGTGCCCCGTATTTGCCCTGACCGCCGGCCATTTCGGCGACAAGTATTTTACCGGCATCGGCGCTGTCTGGGCCGCCATGATCGACCAGGACGCCGAAAAGGCAGCGGCCATGGCCTACACCTGCCTTACCTGCGGCCGCTGCAAGGTGAGATGTCCCATGGATATTGACTCCGCGGCAATGTGCATTGAGATAAGAAAAATGATTGCCGACGGGAGCTAACCCAGCGAGCCGATGATATGATTAAAGAAGCCAGAGATGCTACCCGTCTCCTTATGGAGTCAGGCCTAATTCCACCGGTGCCCGAAGAAATAATATGGTCCCGGTATAAACCAGATACCTTAGCTCACCGGCCTGACATGGCTAAAGGAGTTTACTTGCGATGAAAGAGATTAAGGCCAGCGAGGTTGCCCGGACAGTGGCGGAGCTCTTTCAGCGAGCCAATACCTCCCTGCCCGACGATGTACTGGCCGCCCTAAAGCAGGCCCAAGAGAGCGGGGAATCACCGGTGGAGCGCGAGGTGCTGGGTAAACTGCTGGAGAATGCCGAAATCTCCGGGCAGGAAAAGACCCCGCTGTGCCAGGATACCGGCGTGGCCGTGGTCATGCTGGAGCTGGGACAGGAAGTCCATATCACCGGTGGCGACCTCTATACCGCCATAAACGAAGGGGTACGCCAAGGGTACGAGCAGGGCTACCTGCGTAAATCTATAGTGCTCCAGCCCTTCTCCGCCAGGGTTAATACCAAGGACAACACCCCGGCCCTTATCTACACCGATATCGTGCCGGGCGATAAGCTCAAAATCACGGCCATGCCTAAAGGGGGCGGCGCCGAGAATATGACCCGCCTGGCCATGCTGACCCCCGCCAAGGGTCGCCAGGGGGTTATTGACTCTGTGATAAGCGCTATCGAGGAAGCGGGCAGCAACCCCTGCCCCCCGATTGTGGTCGGCGTGGGCATCGGCGGCACCTCGGAAAGGACGCTGCTGCTGGCCAAGAAGGCGCTGCTGCGCCCGATAGGCGCCCACCACCCGGATGCCGAGGTAGCGGAACTGGAGAAGGAATTACTCAAGCGCATCAACAACCTAGGCATCGGCCCGATGGGATATGGCGGCAGCACCACTGCCCTCGCCGTTAATATCGAGGTCTCTCCCTGTCATATCGCCAGCATGCCGGTAGCGGTTAATCTACAGTGCCATAGTTCCCGCCACCAGGAAGCAATTCTCTGAATCGAGGTAAAGAGTAATGGCTGAAACAACTCGCATGACCGATATTTACATTACGGGCCGCCACTACCAAGTCCCGGAAGGACTCACCATCCTGACGGCACTGGAGTACTGTGGCTACCGGATGATTCGTGGCTGCGGCTGCCGCGCCGGATTCTGCGGGGCCTGCGCCATCGTCTATAATCTCAAAGGAGACCCCCAGTTAAAGTTTGACCTGGCCTGCCAAAAGACGGTGGAGCCGGACATGTACCTGGTGCAGATACCGTTCTTCCCGGCGGCCAAGGCCCTCTACAACCTGGAGGACATGGAGACCACTGCGGAACAGCTCTTAAGCTGCTACCCGGATATCGCCAAGTGTTACGGCTGCAACACCTGCACCAAGACCTGCCCCCAGGATATCGAGGTGATGTGGTTTATCTCCGACGCCCTGAGGGGCGATGTCAAGGAGGTAACCAGTAAGTCCTTCGATTGCGTAATGTGCGGTCTATGCGCCGCCCGCTGTCCCCAAGGAATAGTGCCCTATAATGTGGCCCTGCTGTGCCGACGCCTTACCGGCCGTTATCTGGCACCCACCTCCCAGCACCTGGAGGAGCGGATAGCCGAGATAGAGGCGGGTAAATTCGACGGCGAAATGGCAGAGCTAAAAAAGGCGGATAAAAGTAAGCTCAGCCGGCTGTATGCCGAGCGCGAAATAGAACCCGCTTACTAAAAAACGAGGGACGGAGAGGTAAATAAAAAGTAAGCTCAGCCCGGCTATATGTCAAGCGCCATATAGAACCCGCTTACTAAAAAACGAGGGACGGAAGGTAAATAAAATGTATCCTGCTTATATGGAAGAAAACATCCGCAAAATAGAGGCTACCCGGGAGAAGCGCTTCGGCGAGGCCTTCTCCCGCCTTACCGACGAAGAGAAAAAACCCCTGTTAGAGCAATATCACCCGGACTATGCCGCCGGCAGCTCGCGCCCTCTGGAGATGGGCCCCAACAAGGGCGAGCCTGTCTATAAAGAAGTAGCCGACCTGCTGGAGGGAAACAGCTACCTTAATCCCGATAAGATCAACCTGGCTGAGGTTGACTACGACGTAGATGTGCTGGTAATTGGCTGTGGCGGGGCCGGTGCCACTGCGGCAATACTGGCCCAGGAAAACGGGGCCAATGTGCTCCTGGCCACCAAGCTACGCCTGGGCGATGCCAATACCGTGGGTGCCCAGGCCGGAACGCAGGCTGCCGATAGGCCCAATGACTCCCCGCTCATCCACTACCTGGATACCATGGGCGGCGGCCGCTATGCTAACATACCCGAACTGGTCGAGGCGCTGGTAAAGGATGCCCCCTCGGCAATTAAATGGCTGGAGACACTGGGCGTCAACTGGGACAAGGACCCGGATGGCTCCATGCACGAACTGTCCGGCGGCGGTGCTTCCCGGCGGCGGCTGCACTCGGCACGTGACTACACCGGGCTGGAAGAGATGCGCGTGCTCCGTGACGAAGTCAGGAACCGGTGTATAAACTACCTGGAATTCTCACCGGCACTGGAGCTACTGCTGGATGAGCAGGGCCAGATAGCGGGAGCCGTACTGGTCAATCTGGAGACCACCGAGCTAATCGTGGTACGAGCCAAGACGGTAATCATGGCCACCGGTGGCATGGGGCGGCTGCATGTGCAGAACTTCCCCACCACCAACCACTACGGGGCTACCGCCGACGGGCTGGTACTGGCCTATCGGGTCGGTGCCGAACTGGTTTTCATGGACACCCTGCAATACCATCCCACCGGTGCCGCCTACCCGGTCCAGATACTGGGACAGCTGGTAACGGAAAAGGTGAGAACGCTGGGGGCGCAGCTGGTCAACAGCGATGGGGAACAGTTTATCATGCCCCTGGAGCCGCGGGACGTGGTGGCCTCGGCCAATATCCGGGAATGCCAGGAACGTAAAAAGGGCATAGACACCCCCACCGGCGAGGTGGGGGTATGGCTGGACTCGCCCATGATTGACATCATACGGGGAGAAGGCACCATCGCCCGGGAGCTGCCGGCCATGGTACGCCAGTTCGGCCGTTTCAATATCGATATCAGCCGGGAGCCGATGCTGGTCTATCCCACGCTGCACTACCAGAACGGCGGCATCAAGATAAACGCCGATGGGGCTACTAACGTGGCGGGGCTGTTTGCCGCCGGCGAGTGCACCGGAGGGGTGCACGGCCGGAACCGGCTTATCGGCAACTCCACGCTGGAGCTATTCGTCTTCGGCAGAAGGGCCGGTAGAGCAGCGGCGCAATATGCTAAAGAGGTAAACTTAGGCTCCCTCACTCTAGCTCATGTAGGCAAATGGCAGGGTGAGCTAGCCAAGCAGGGCCTCGCCAAATCGCGCCCCATAGCGCCCATGCTGCTGCCCAACTATGCCCGGCAGCCACAGGACTTCCTATCGGAACAGACTAAAAAGACACTAACGTCCGGCAAGCTAAAACTGGCCTAAGATTCGGGGGGACCATATGCCACTGCGCAAGCAAACCGATGTCAAAAATATCGAAGGCGTCTTAAACGAGGTACTGAATACCAAAAGCCCGCCGGTAGGCCGCTGTCGCCTGCTCTCCAGCGGCTTCAGCCCCAGCCATGCGCTGAACATAAGCGAGGATATCAGCGGGCACAAGGAATGCCTTTCCTGCGGGAACTGCATAGATATCTGTCCCTTCCTGTCCCGTGAGCCCGCCCGGCGCGAGAAGACGGAGCAGCGCACCTCCATGGCGCTGGAGAGCACCGTCGGCGAGGACTGTGACCAGTGCGATGCCTGCATACTGGTCTGCCCCCAGGTGGATACTACCATCAAGAATTATGTTATCAACCATCGCATGCTGGAGGTCATGTCCCGCCTGGAGCAGCGGATAGGCGACGATGAAGAACCCGACCTGGACCTATTCCTGGAGGAAGCCATAAGCTGAGCTAGCGAGAGAGGCACAAATGGATTTCGAGATAGACGAAGAACTAAAGATGGTGCAGAGCCTGGCCCGCGACTTTGTCAGCGAGCAGCTAAAGCCCCTGGAGAGGGACTTACTGGGACGGGCCGCCAATTTAAGCGATGCCCGGATATACCTGCCCCCGGAAACCGAGGCCAAACTGGTCAAGATGGCCAATGAACTGGGCCTGTGGGGAATAGGGATACCGGAAGAGCTGGGGGGAGTGGGCTTCAGCACCCTGGGTAACTGCCTCATCGCCGAGGAACTGGCGCAAACGGTCATCCCCTTCAACTTCGGCGACGTCACCCCCATCCTCTTCGACTGCAATGACCAGCAGAGAGAGAGCTACTTCTTACCGGCGCTCAACCGGCAGAAACAGGCCTATCTGGCACTGATGGAGCCAGGCAAAGCGGTAGAGCTTACCCGCATGGGGCTAAAGGCCCAGAAAGAAAACGGCCACTACATCCTGAACGGACAGAAGGTCTCCTTCTCCCGGCCCGGCGATGATTATTTTGCCGTCGTCTTCGCCGCTACCGGTGAAAAGGAAGGCCGGGACAGCCTGACCGGCTTCCTGGTGGATGCGGATACCCCCGGGTTCAGGGTAAGCGGCGACGGCGAACCCACCGGCTGGCGAACCCAGGTAAGGGAACCCATGCTGCTCGTCTTCGATAATTGCCAGGTGCCGGCTGCAAATATCCTGGGGGAGGAGGGCCAGGCCCTTCACCTGGGCAAAAAGTGGCTCCCCTCAAGGCGGGTGGTCAGGGCCGCCCGTTCCGTCGGGGTAGCCTCAAGACTGCTGGAGGAGGCCACCACCCAGGCCCAGTCCTTTGAGTCATTCGGGCAGCTAGCCCACAAGCGAAGCAGCATCGAGGCGGCGCTGGCCGATATAGCCACCGCCATCCACGCCTGCCGGCTCATGGTATACGAGGCCGCCTGGAAGGCGGACGAGGGACGGCCCATACGCCGTGAAGCGGCCATGGTCAAGCTAATGGCTACCGAGATGGTTCACAGCGTCGCCAGCAGCGTGGCCCACATCTACAACGGGCCGCCGTATGTGGCGGGACTGCCCATGGAAAGGCTGTGCCGCCATGCGCTGGCCACCAGCGCCACCGAGCTGGCCCTGGAAGCCCAGAGAAAAATCATCGCCCGGGATATCCTAAAGGGGCTGAAAATATAGGCTCAAGGAGAAGGGTATGGCCAAAAAGATTACTCTGCCCCTCACAGATGAGATTCTAAAAGACCTCAGAGCCGGGGATAACATCCTGCTTACCGGCGTGCTATATGTGGGGCGCGACGCGGCCCATAAGCGGATAATCGAGGCCCTGGACCAGGGCAAGCCACTACCCTTCGATATCAAGGGACAGACGATATACTATATGGGGCCCTCCCCAGCCCGACCGGGCCAGGCCATCGGTTCGGCTGGCCCCACCACCAGCGGCCGCATGGACAGCTACTCCCCACGCCTGATTGCCGGGGGGCTAAAGGGGATGATCGGCAAGGGCATGCGCTCAGCGACCGTAAAGGACGCCATGAAGCAGCATAAGGCGGTGTATCTGGGCGCCATCGGCGGTGCCGGCGCCCTCATCTCCAAGAGCATCAAGAAGGCAGAGGTAATAGCCTACGAGGAGCTGGGAGCCGAAGCCATTCGCCGCCTGGAGGTAGAGGATTTCCCCGTTACCGTGGTAAACGATATCTACGGCGGCGACCTCTACCAGGAAGGCAAGGCCCGCTACCGCAAAGACCCCCAGGGCTAGTCCTGCCTAGAGACCCGCGGCTACAACCGGCGACCTTTTTTAACATCAGATGGTAATGCCCCCCTCCGATACCCGTGATTTATCCCGCCCACTAACCTTTTACGGCATTTTCTGCTAAAATGAGGAGTAAATAGATTAACCGGTAGGAAGCGAGGAGCATGACCTTCTTCAGTGACCTGGATAAAGCCTGGTCGAAAAATAGCAGCGGCCCCAGGCGTCCCCGGAGCCAACGCCGCCCGGTAAGGCGGGGGCTTATCGTCATCGGGGCTATCATACTATTTTTCATACTCGCCGGCATCGTCCGGGGCATCTACACCGAGTGGCTCTGGTTCGGCAGCCTGGGTTTTAGCACCATATACACCACTATCCTCAGCACCAGGGTATGGCTCTTCTTTGGGGGGGCACTCATCTTCCTGGCCTTCTTGAGCGGGAACCTCTTTCTGGCCCGGCGCCTATCGCCACCGGTGGCCCATAACGTCCCTATCGGGCAGGCCTGGGTGCTGGTCCGCCGGGTACTGGACCTAATTGTGCTCGGGGTGGCCATCTTCATCAGCTTTATCTTCGGCCTGGTTACCGCCGGTAGCTGGGAAACCGTGCTGCGCTTCTCTAACGCCACCAACTTCGGCACTACCGAGCCCTTACTGGGCCGGGATGTCGCCTTCTATATCTTCAACCTACCCTTCTACAACTACGTTCACGGATGGCTGATGTGGGCCATCATCCTCACCCTGATAATCACCGCCGCCATATACAGCCTTAACCTCGGTTTCCGCCGCTCCCTTATCACCACCACCATCAAGGGGCATCTCCTGGCACTGGGAGCCGCCGTATTCTTCCTGATTGCCTGGGGCTACCGGCTCAAGGTATTCGACCTCCTGTATTCCGAGCGCGGGGTGGTATTCGGGGCCAGCTATACCGATGTTCACGCCCAGCAGTTGGCCTATATAGTAATCATGGTTACCGCTATTATCAGCGGCCTGCTGCTCCTGGCCAATCTCCTCCGCCGCTGGCGCTGGCGAGGCTCATTACCGCTACCTATAGGCCTGTGGATTGTGGCAATTATCATCTTCGGCGGCATCTACCCCGCCATAGTGCAACGGTTTCAGGTAGAGCCCAACGAACTCGCCAGAGAGCGCCCCTATATCGAACGCAATATCCAGATGACCCGTCTAGCCTTCGGGCTTGACTATATCGAGGAAAGGGATATCCCGTTTGAGGCGGCACCCACCAAGCAGGACATTGCCAATAACAGTACCACCATCAACAACATCAGGCTATGGGACTATCGCCCCATGAGGGATACCTACAACCAGATACAGTCGATAAGACCATACTACGATTTCCTGGACGTTGACGTTGACCGCTATATAGTTGACGGCAGCTACCGCCAGGTATTACTCTCCGCCCGGGAGCTTTCACCGGAGAAGCTGGTCTCGGAGGCCCAGACATGGCTCAACCAGCGCCTGCAGTACACCCACGGCTACGGGGTAGCCCTGAGTCCGGTAAACGAGATTAGCCAGGAGGGCCTACCCCATTTATGGGTCCAGGACATACCCCCGATAGGCAAGATGAGTATCGAACGCCCCGAGATTTACTATGGGGAAAGCACCAAGAGTTACGTGATTGTAAACGCTGAGGCCGAGGAGTTCGATTACCCCAAGGGAAACACCAATGTATATACCAAATACGCCGGCGAGAGCGGCATAAGGCTCAACTCCTTTCTGCGCAGGGCGGCTTACGCCTGGGAGCTCGGCGATTTCAATATCCTTATCAGCGGGGAATTAACCCCCGAGAGTCAACTGCTCTACCGCCGTAATATTCAGGAGAGGGTACGGCACCTGGCCCCCTTCCTGAAGCTGGATAGGGACCCTTATATTGTAATAGACAACGGCCAGCTACTCTGGGTGCAGGATGCCTATACCACCTCCGACAGGTACCCCTATTCCCAGCCCACCGCGGGCATCAACTACATCCGCAACAGTGTTAAAATCGTCATCAACGCCTACGATGGCTCGGTCACCTTCTACCTCATCGACCCCGAGGATGCCATAGCCCAGACCTATGCGGCCATCTTCCCCTCCCTGTTCACCCCCATAGAGGCCATGCCGCCGTCGCTCAGGGCACACCTGCGCTATCCCAGCGACCTGTTCCAGATATACAGGTCACCATGTACCAGACCTACCATATGAAAGACCCGCGCGTCTTCTACAACAAAGAAGACCTGTGGACCATTCCCTCCGAGACCTACGCCGAGGTAGAACAAAACATGGAGCCCTACTACGTGATAATGAAGCTGCCGGGTGAAGAAAAGGATGAATTCCTGCTGATGCTCCCCCTCACCCCCGTCCAGAAGGACAATATGATTACCTGGCTGGCCGCCAGCAGCGATGGCGACAAGTACGGTAAGCTAATAGCCTATAATTTCCCCAAGGATAAACTGATCTATGGGCCGCGGCAGATTGAGGCCCGCATAGACCAGGACACGGTCATCTCCAGCCAGCTCACCCTGTGGGGTCAGGAAGGCTCCGACGTCATCCGGGGCAACCTGCTGGTAATCCCTATTAAGAACTCGATCCTCTATGTGGAGCCCGTCTACCTCCGGGCGGAGCGGGGCCAGCTGCCGGAGCTGAAGAGGGTCATCGTCGTCAGTGGCAACCGCATTGCCATGGAGCCCACCCTCGCCCAGAGTCTGAATGCCATCTATACCGGCATACCAGCAAGGCCAACCACGACCCCAGGGCCGACGCCGACCCCGGAACCGCCTCCCCCCGAAATCAGCGAGCTGGTCAGACTGGCACAGGAATATTATGACCAGGCTCAGACCTATCTCAAGGAGGGCAACTGGGCCGGCTGGGGAGAGGAACTTAAGAAAATGGAGGCGGTGCTAAAGCGACTGGCGGAACTGGCCGGCTAATAAAGATACTACCGATTTCCACACCGGGTCAGGCTAGTTTTTACCGGCGAAACGCCAGTAGTAAAATCCGCAGCATAAAATACCCTACCGCCCGGCCCGAAACCCGCTGGGTGAAACCAATAGTACCGGGACCGGGGAATGACGCGCCACCCTGTCCGCCACGCTACCAAAGGCCCAGCGCTTTATACCGGAGCGGCCATGAGTGCTCATGACAATTAAATCCACCTGGTTCTCTTGGGCATAGTCCAGTATATTATCGGCCGGGTTACCCTGGAGGATAGAGGTCTTGACCGCCATACCTTCTCTCTTCAGCTTGCCCACCATCTTGGCCAGGTAATCTCTAGCCTCAGCCTTCGCCTTCTGCTCGACTTCGGCCATCCGCTTCGCCGAGACCACTCCCCCCCAGGTAGAGGTGGCACCATGCTCCGCCCGTTCCACCACCAGCAGCAAGACCACCTCCGCCGCCTGGCAGCCGGCAGTGATGGCCGTAACATGCCCCAGGATAGCCTCGGCCAGTTTGGAACCATCCAGCGGTACCAGTACCTTGTTATACATCCAGCCCCCTTTAATAACGCCGGCTAGCCCTTAAAGAGCTCCCCGGCCTTTAACTCCTTATAGGCATCCCGTTCCGCCTGGCGTGAGGGCAGCAGAATAGTGCAATTAGCCACGCTCCTGAGATAGCTCCGAATACTCCGCGCCCAGATTGCCAGGTCCACCAGATGCTCGCCATCGGCCACATACTTCCGTATTACCTTCCCCCCACAGAAAGTGGCATCCCCATTGGGGTTCCAGTTCCGGTTCTGGGTATCGAAGCGTTTCAGGAAGGCGTCGTCCCCCATCCAGTTGGTTATCAGATGGCACAGCATGAAGTCCGTCTGCACCCCCATCGTCAGTGCCATGGTGGCGCCGGCAGAAACACCGATATAATCGTCTATATGGCAATCGCCGCCAAAGTGCACTATATTGGTATCCGGGTTAGCTATGAGGAACCGGGCCTGCTCCAGCTTCTCCGGCGGTAGTGCTTTCCTGGTTTCCCGGGAAATAATTCTCATGCTCCGGGGCACCTCGCCCTGGTTAAACATCGCCGCTTGGTCCCAGTTGGTCAGCCCGGGATAGGCAATGGGCTTAATCTCATCGCCCTCATTCAGGTCCTCCCAGTACCGCGGAACGCTGCCCCGAATCTCCTCCCCATCTATAATGCGGTCGATATAGTCCAGCTCCTCCCGGGTATACTTATAGCGAACCAGGCGGGGGAAGCTGGCAATAGCCGCCGTGGTCTCTCCGGGCTTGGGGAAGGGGTATAGAATATACATCCGCCTTCTCTTGGCCACGCACACCACATCGTCATCCTGATTAATAAATATCCTATCAGAGGTAGCCAGCCACTGGCGACCACCCCTGCCGTCCCGCCGCGTCTTATCCTCAAAACCGGTGTACCAGACATCCTTGACCCGGAAGTAATCACCGACCCGTATCGGCTTATAGAAGTAGTAGGTGCTGCCGGCATTGTAAATCTCCGCCTGCCCCAGGCTCTCCGGGAAGCGCACCAGGTACGGCTGGCCAAAGGTAGCCGCCACCTTATTTATCAGCACCGGCGGGGCCACCATACAACCCCACCTGGTCCTTTTAGCATACTCTTCATCACGGTAAAGTGGATTAAAATCGCCCACGGCGTTAACGTAATTGCGGATGATATCGGCAGTAATGAGCCGATTCTCCACCGGGTACATATTATCGGGCGTCCACTCGGTATCCGCCCACTTAACCGTACCGGATATCCCCTTTACCTGATCGATAACCCATTCTTCATCCTTGTTATACACACCACGCTCAAGCATCTTTACCCTCCTTATATTAACCACATATCGCACTACCAGTTCGCCAAGGGCATAGCTTATGAGAAATCCAGACTAGTCCTTAAAAAGCTCTCCGGCCTTTAACTCCTTGTAGGCGTTCTTATCAACCTCCCGCGACGGCAGCAGCACAGTGCAATTAGCCAGGCTCCTGAGATAGCCCCTTATATTCCGCGCCCAGACCGCCAGGTCAACCAGATACTGGCCGCCATCCACATACCTCCGTATTACCTTCCCCTCACAGAAAGTGGCATCCCCGTTGGGGTTGCTTAAGCGGTTCTGGGTATCAAAGCGCTTCAAGAAGCCATCGTCCCCCATCCAGTTGGTGAGCAAACGGCACATCATAAAGTCCGTCTGCACCCCCATGGTGAAGGGGATGGGCTGGCCCGCCCACTGGGCTACCTCCTCCGTCAGGTGCGATGACGCCCCGCACTGGGATACCTTAGGCGCCGGACTGGGGTCAAACCACCAGTTGGTCCGGCGCCGCGACCACTGGTTCATCACCTTGTAGTCATGGTCCCATATGGTGGTATTCCGCGGCACTTCACCCTGGTTAATCATCGCCGCCATGTCCCAGTCGGTAAGGCCCCGGAAAGCCACCGGCTTTAGCTCCTCCCCCTCCTTGATATCCTCCCAGTACCTCGGCTCGGCGCCACGTATCTCCTCGGCATCGATAACGCTATCGATATAGTCCATCTCTTCCTGGGTATATACATACCTCAGGTACTTGGGGCCGGTCTTCCTCGGCGGTATGGGCTGCCCCTTTGCCAGTGGCGGCCCGTAGAGGTACATCCGCCGCCTCTTAGATACACATGCCACCTCGTCACTCTGATTTATAAATATCCGGTCCGAGGTGGCCAGGAAGTTGCGGTCGCCGGTCCCGTCCCGCCGCGTCTTATCCTCAAAGCCGGTGTACCAGACATCCTTGACCCGGAAGTGGTCACCAAGGCGTATCGGCAGGTAAAAGTAATAGGTGGTACCGGCATTTAGAATATCGATAACGCGGATGCCCTCATGGTCACGCAAGCGATGCGGCTGGCCAAAGGTAGCGGCCACCTTGTTTACCATCATCGGCGGCGCCACCATGCCACCCCACCGTGTCGTCTTGCCATACTCGTCGTCACGGTAGAGCGGATTTATATCGCTGACGGCATCGGCATAGTTCCTGATGACATCAGTAGTTATTGTTCGGTATTCTAAAGGATACATCGCATCCTGGTCCCAGTCCTGGACAACCCACTGGCGCCTGCCCCCCAGCTGCTCCGCCTGGGCTATCAGCTTCTCCTCACCATACTGGTATACGCCGCGCAAAACCTTCTCTGTATCCTTAACTTCCATAACATCCACCTTTCTTTAATAACAGTATTCTACCCATAAGTCTATTCAAAGGCCCTATCAACCAATAGCTCGACGAATTCCTCATCGCTCATACCCACTATCTTGGTATATACATACTCGTTGTGCTCCCCCAGGCCGGGAGCAAAGGTTATATCGTAGGGGGTCTTGGACAGCTTGACCGGCATACCGCTGAAAGAGAATGTCCCGAACTCCGGGTGCTCCAGGTCCCAGTAGAAATGACGGTGCTTAAGTTGCGGGTCATTGTCCAGTCCCTCACCGTCCCATACGGCCCCGGCCGGCACTCCCGCCTGCTGCATCACGTCCATGACCTCTTGGGGGGTACGACTTATCGTCCACTCCTCAATCAGCCTGTCCAGCTTATCCACCTGTTTAAGCCGGCCCAGGAGGGTAGCCAGTTCCGGGTCCTGGCTCCAGGCCGGGCTGCCTACGGCCCGGGTGAAGCCCTGCCATTCCTCATCGGTGAACACGGTAATAGCCACCCACCTCTCCTCCCCCTTACACTTATAAACGCCATGGGGGGCGGCATAGGTGGAGCGGTTGCCTATCCTCTTCACCTCGCGGCCATTGGCCTGATAATCCAGGAGGAGAGGCGTCAAAAAAGGCACCGCCGTCTCCAGCTGGGCCGCATCGATGCGCTGCCCCTTGCCCGTCCGGCGCCGGTATTCCAGAGCCGCCATAATGGCCACCACGTTAGCCCTCATGGCGATAAAATCGGTAAAGGCATGCCCCGGAAACTGCGGCAGCTGGTCGGGAAAACCGGTAATGTGGGGAAGCCCGGTGGCCGCGGTAAGCGGTAGTCCGTACCCGGGAATGTGGGCCCACGGCCCGGTCTGCCCGTACAGGCACGAGCTGAGCATGATGACATCCGGCCTCAGACCCTTTAACACCTCGTAACCCAGTCCCATCCTCTCCATGGCCCCTCCGGCGAAGTTATCAATCACTATGTCAGCCCATTTAATGAGCTTTTTAATAACATCCATCCCTTTGGGGTGCTTGAGATTAAGGGTAGCCGCCAGCTTATTGGAGTTTATGAAGAGGAAGCCGGTAGCCCTATCGTGGGTCTGTATATCATCGATAAACGGGGCTACCGAGCGCTGCGGGTCCAGCCTGGTCTCCGTCTCAATCTTGACCACCGTGGCCCCATAGGCACCCAGAATAGTATTACTCATCGGCCCGGCCAAACGCCAGCAAAAGCTAAGGACATTTATTCCCTCAAGCGGTTTCTTCGCCATTATCTGCCTCCCTCAAAAGGATAATTAGATTACGCCTCCCTGTTTCAGGACAACCATGTCGTCATCGGACAGGCCCAGTTCCTTGTGGTAAATCTCCTTATTGTGCTCCCCGATGAGAGGAGCCCGGCGCCATATCTTGGTGGACGACTCCGACGAGGTGAAGACGCGGCTGGGGTAGGCCATGGTGACCCCCAGGTCCGAATGCTCTACCTGCTGCCAGTAGTCCCGGGCCTTGAGCTGGTGATGGGTCAAGACCTGCTTGGGAGTGGACATGGGGTGCAGTTCGATACGCCGCTTGATAGCCCCGTCCAGAATCTCGGCATTGGTCTTTGACTCAAAGAACCGGGCGAAATAGCCCTGAATCTTCTCCGCCCTCTCCTTGGTCTCATGCCACCAGTCGAGCTCGTGCCAGACCACCCCCTTCAGGTAGTCATCGGCCATCCCCTCCTCGTCCAGCCAGTTCACTATCAGGGGGCCGCGGTGTCTGCCCTGCTCGCCGCTAAAGGCGAAGAAGGTAAGATAGCCATCCTTGGTCTTCCACACCTGATATATGGGCACGTCGCCACACATATACCATGAACTGGCACGCTCCCGTCTCTGGCCTTGCACCCGCCACTTTTCATGGGTGAGCCAGGCCGACTTGGCCATGGTCTCCTGGATGGAGACGTCGACATACTGCCCCTCACCCGATGTCCCCCGCCAGTAAAGGGCCATCAGCGCCCCCCAGACGCCGTCATAACCGGCCATAAGGTAGGAAACGGGGATATGGCTGACCCGCACCGGCGGCCTATCCGGGTCACCGGTCATGGCCAGCAAGCCACCCAGGGCCCAGGAGACCAGGTCGGAGGATTTATAGTCCTTATAGGGGCCGTCATGGCCGAAAGGGGTGATGGAGGTCATAATAATCTTGGGGTTTATCTTCTCCAGCTCCTTATACCCCAAGCCCAGCCCGTCCATATACCCCGGCTTAAACGACTCAAGGACGATATCCGCCGTCTTAACCAGCCGCTTAAACATCTCCCTGCCATCAGCCGTCTCGATATCCAGGGTAATGCCCCGCTTATTGACGTTATATCCCATCCAGAAGAGGCTTTTCTCCGGGTCAGGCTCATCATGAAAGAAGCGACCCAGATTACGCATCGGGTCACCATCCGGCTTCTCAATCTTAATCACATCGGCACCGAGACTACCCAGAAGTGCGCCACACAAGGCCCCCTTCTCATCACTTAAGTCCAGTACACGATATGGACCGAGCATCGCCTCCTGTCTTTCCTGCTCACTCATCACGGCTCCTCCAATCGCTTAATTCTCGATATAACTGCCAAGCCCCCATGACAGGGCCTTTCCCCAGTGAAGAGACATCCACTTCCCCGTAAAGGGACAAACCCATTATATATCACTCCAAGGGAAAATAAAAAGAAAGGAGGGAACAGCTAAAATACCCCAGCACTACCAAGGGTTCCTTAGCCATCCCCCCCCAAATCTGAAGTGCTTTCTCAATGCGGAAAATAACCGAATCGCTTATCACCGGCCCGGTAATACCCGGCTTTTATGATATCTTTTCCACCTCATCATCACGGAAGGTTATGGTAGCACCCAGGCTCACCCCTATCTCCTCGGCCCGGGGGCCGGCCTTCCGCAAATAGGTCACCACGTAGCCCCATGGCTTCTTTAGCTCCACCACGTCACCCTCCGCATCCTTCATCCTGTATCCACCGGGCCACCAGGGCCTATCCTTTACCCTAACCCTATCACCGACCTTAATCTCGTCAGCCATTCTATTCCCTCCTTAGGATACCTTCTCTACTTCGTCTTCGCGGAAGGTCACGGTAGCACCCAGGCTTAGACCCATCTCTTCAGCCCGGGGGCCGGTCTTGCTCACATGCATGACCACATAGCCCCATGGTTTCTTTACCTCGATTACCTCCCCCTCCGAACCGGCCATTCTGAACCCGCTGGGCCAGCTGGGCTGGTCCTTGACCCTAACCTTGTCGCCTGCTTTAATATCAGCCATGCCAACTCCTCCTTAATGGTAGCAAACCTGTCTCCGCCTTCTGAGGCGATAGATTAATCCTCAAAAGGCTACACAGCTTCAAACCTCTATAGTTTTTGATAAGCCAAAAGCGCCGCTTCCCGCGAGGGAAGAGCGACGGTGCAGTTAGACGGGCTAGCGATATAACCCCGGATACTCTGTGCCCAGACCGCCATGTCAACCAGGTTTTCACCGTCCTCTTGGTACTTCTTAATCACCTTGCCCTTGAGCAGCCAGGAGTCTTCTCTAGGGGACCAGGTACGATGCTGAGTATCAAACCGCTTGAGGACGCCGTCATCGCCCATCCAGTTGGTGATGAGATGGCACAGCAGCATGTCTATCTCGACCCCCAGCGCCAGCGCCAGCGTGATACCAAACGGTGGAGCTACGGGATCATCGATAATTACGGAACCGATATAGCTGGGCAGATTGGTCCGTGGGTCGGGACGGAAGAGCACCTTATCCAGCCCATCGCTCTTCCTGGCGACGTCCTGCATCCGCTTCACATTCTTGCCCACCATGGACGATTGACAGACCGTTGTCTGGGACCACTTGTCAAACCCCTGATAGGTCAGCAGCTTGGGCTCATCGCCCACCTTCACATCCTCCCAGTACCGGGCTTCGGCACCCCGAATGTCCTCATCGCCGTCAATAATGATACTCGGGTCTATCAGGTCCTCCAGTTCCTCAAAGGTGTACGGGTATTCGATGAACTTCGGTATTTGCGCCACCAGACCAAACGCCTCGCCCGCCTTCGGTGCATCATAGATGACATACATCCGGCGCCGTTTGACCACACACACCAGGCCGTCATCCTGGTTAAAGTATAGCCGGTCCGAGGTGGCCAGGAACTGGCGGTCTCCGGTGCCGTCCTTACGCGTCTTATCCTCAAACCCGGTATACCAGACGTCCTGAACCTTGAAGTAATCACCCAGGCGTATCGGCTTGAAAAAGCGATAGGTGGACCCGGCATCGAAAACGGCCACACGACGGGCCAGGCTCTCCGGGAAACGCAGGAAGTGGGGTTGCCCGCAGGCAGCGGCAACCTTGGTTATCGCCATCGGGGAGGCAATATTAACACCCCATCTGGTACCCTTGGCGTATTGTTCATTACGCCAGAGCGGGTTCAGGACCTCACCGGTAGCAATACAGTAACTGTTAATAAAATCAGGGGTAACCCTTCTATTCTCCACCGGATACATATTATCCGGCGACCAGTCCTCGCTAACCCAGGTAGTCCTGCCCTTGAGCGACTCTACCTGGGCGATTAGGGCTTCCTCCTCCTTGGTGTACTTACCGCGAATAGCTGGCATTATACTAGCACCTCCGTAAAACTCTCTAAACCTCTATATTTCAGCCTTCTTTTCCTTATCCTTAAAAAGCCCACCGGCCTTCAGTTCTTTATAGGCATTCTTGTCCTGTTCCCGGGACGGGAGCACGAAGGTGCAGTTCGCTGGGCTCCTGATGTAGCCCCTGATATTCTCCGCCCAGACCGCACAGTCAACCAGGTGCTCACCATCCTCCACATACTTCCTTACCACCTTGCCCTTGCAGGTGGTGGCATCGCCAATCGGGTTGCTTAAGCGGTTCTGGGTATCGAAGCGCTTGAGGAAGGCGTCATCCCCCATCCAGTTGGTCATCAGCCGGCAGAGCATCAGGTCCGTCTGGCACCCCATGGTATAGGCTATGGTCGAGCCGGCCCACTGGGCCACCTCGTCGGTGATATGCACCTGACCACCGCACTGGGATACACCCGGGGTCGGGTCTTCATCGAACCACCAGTTGGTTCTCCGCCGCGACCACTGCCCCAGCCGCCGGTAGTCATGGTCCCATATTGTAGTGTTCTGCGGAATCTCGGTCTGGTTAAACTGCCCCGCCTGGTCAAAGTCGGTAAGCCCGCGATAGCCCACCGCCTTCATCTCGTCACCCTCCTTCACATCCTCCCAGTACCGGGGAACGCCACCGCGCACCTCCTCGGCGTCAATGACACTGTCGATATAGTCCAGTTCGTCCTGAGTATAGCTATAGCGGGCGTATCTCGGTCCGGTCTTTCGCGGGGGGAACGGCTCTCCCGGCTTAATCGGGGCCCCGTAGAGTGCCATCCTTCTCCGCTTGGCCACCACGACTACCTCGTCGTTCTGGTCGATATAAATCCTGTCCGAAGTAAGCAGGAAGTTACGGTCGCCCGAGCCGTCCCGCCGTGTCTTGTCCTGGACATCGGTGTACCAGACATCCTTGACATGGAAGATAGTACCCACCCGTATCGGCTTGTAGAAATAATAGGTGGTCCCGGCATTCAGAATCTCGATGATACGGATAGTCTCCGGGTCGCGCAGCCGGTGCGGCTGCCCAAAGGTAGCGGCCACCTTGTTTATCAGTATCGGCGGCGCTACCATGCCACCCCAACGGGTCGTCTTGCCATACTCCTCATCACGGTAGAGGGGATTTATGTCGCCCACGGCATTGGCGTAGTTCCTGATGGAATCAGGGGTTATGTAGGCCCACATCAGGGGGTACATAGCATCCTGGTCCCACTCCCGGTTAAGCCAGGTACGCTTACCGGCAAGCTCTTTCGTCTGGTCCCAGAGCTTCTCTTCACCCCACTGGTAGACGCCCCGCAACACCTTTTCTTTCTCAGCCATATCGATACCTCCTACAATTTCGAGCCTTAATAAAGCGGCCTACAAACAACCGCTCATATATTACCCCATACAGCTACCCCCATTCAAGCAACCACGCTGTTTTAACCGCTTCATATGAAAGTAATAAGATATTCCGCCCTGGCGGGGAGCTATCCTCTCCAAAATAGGCGTGAATCTAAACTAACGAACGACTACCAACCAATAAAGACCCTGCTAATAGCTACTGCAATTTATAACATCCTGATATATTTGTCAAGGATAAGCAGGGTGTTTTTAAACATGAAGCGTCGAATAGTGAATATTTACTTGCACGATAAAAGGTGCTACAATGCCCCCAAAATAGCCAGCGAAGTGCTGGATGTACACGGGCTAATTATAAGGAGGCCTATTATGGGCAAGGACCTGAGACATTTTCTCAAACTGGCCAAGGCGGCCGGGCCCGATTACTACGTGGAGAGCACAAAACCGCTCAGCCCTAAATATGAGATAAGCGTCATATCACAAAAGCTGTGTAGCCAGGGCCGCTTCCCGGTACTGTACTGCCCGCAGATAGAGGGGAGCCAACTGCCTGTAGTCGGTGGCCTCTGGGGCAGTTATGCACTACAGGGGCTGGCCCTAGACATTAGCCCGGAAAAACTTAAGGATGTGGGAAAGTGGGCAGTCGTCGAGGAGTACCGCAAGAGGCGGCCCAATGTAAGAGGAGTCAAAGATGTCCCGTCTCAGGATGCCCCCGTCCAGGAGGTAGTCTTAAAGGGCAGTGACATAGACCTGGGTCTTATACCCTTTATCCACCACTACGAACTTAACCCCACCAAATACGCCACCATCGGTATAACTATACTAAGAGACCCGGACACGGGTGTATATAATGCCGGGGTGTACCGACAGGAGCTAAAAGGCAAAGACAGAATCGCCTGCATGGCAACGCCGGTGCATCATGGCTTCGCCATCGGCAATCGCTATGCCGAGCTGGGCAAGAAGATAGAAGTGGTAACCATCTACGGCCATCACCCGCTGGTAGCCATGGCCGCCACCGGCCCTCACCAGCGGGAAAAGAGCGAACTGGAGACTATGGGGGCACTCTTAGACGAGCCGCTGGAGGTGACCAAAGGGGTAACCGTAGACCTCCCCGTCCCCGCCTTTGCCGAGATAGCCATCGAGGGAATAATCGACCCGACCAAGATGGAAATCGACGGTCCTTTCAGCGAGACCTTCGGCTATTACGGGGAGCAAAAGCGCTGCTACGTTATTCAGGTAACGGCCATCACCATGCGTAAGGATGCTATCTATAATAACCTCGACCCGAGACACCCAGAGCACAATATGGTGAGCCAGCTGCCCCGCGAATCCAACCTGTTCGACAGGGTCAATAGCGTAGTGCCCACCGTAAGCGCCGTCCACTACGGCCCGGACGGAGTAGCCGGCCAGAACTTCATGTATATCTCCCTCAAGAAGCGCAATCCCGGCGACGGCCGGCTGGCGGGATTGGTGGCCGTCAGTACCGACCGCGCCCGCAAGTTCGCCGTGGCGGTGGATGAAGACATCGACGTATTCAACGAGCAGGAGGTACTGTGGGCCATCGGCAACCGGGTAAGAGGGGAACTCGATATCACCATCCTGCCACGAATGCCCAGCTTAAAGCTCCACCCCTCGGCGCGCGAAGAGGCCTTTACCAAGGGAGTAATGGACACCAAGGTAGTCATCGACGCCACCGAACCCGACGGGTTTGCCACCAGGGTAACCCCACCCCAGGAACTGTGGGCATCCATGAAGCTTAGCGATTACCTGAAATAGACTATTTTACCAGTGGAGACACCAGTAAAACAGCGGTGAGTTCAGCCCCGGGGGGCTGAGCGAGGAAGTTACCGGTAGTAATAAGGGGAGGCAAATGGCTATTATGAAGCTGATAGTGGGTATCTCCGGTGCCAGCGGCTCCATCTATGGCATCCGGCTGCTTGAGGTACTGAAAGATATTAAGGACGTAGAAACACACCTGGTTATCAGCCATGCCGCTGAGAAAGTAATCGGGGGTGAGACCACTAAATCCATCGAGGAAGTAAAGTCCCTAGCCACCTACTGCCACGATATCCAGGACATGGAGGCGCCTATTGCCAGCGGCTCCTTCAAGACCGCTGGCATGGCGATTATCCCCTGCAGTATGAAGACACTGGCCGGGCTGGCGCTATCCTTCTCCTCTAACCTGCTGCTACGGGCGGCCGATGTCACCATCAAGGAAAAACGCCCCCTGGTTATCGTCCCCCGGGAGATGCCCTTCCATTCCACCCACCTGGAGCACATGCTGAAGCTGTCCCAAATGGGCGTAACCATAATGGTGCCAGCACCACCCTTCTACCACCAGCCCAAGACCATCGACGACCTCATCAACCCGACAGTAGATAAGACCCTGGCCGTATTTGGTCTGGACTGCGGCCTGTACCAGCACTGGCAGGGAACGAAGCGGAATAAATAACGCTTCCCTTCCTGCCCCCTACCAGCCCTTCTCGGCCAGTAGTCTGGCCCAGGGGATTTCACGAGACTGCAGCCGGCGAGCGATAGCCAGCTCTTCCTCGGTGAACCACTGGCTTAAATCCACCTTATCAACCGGGTAATGGGCCCGGGGATAGAGCTTCTGAGTATCGAGACGCACGGTGGCATCAATACCCATACCAATATCCTGAGCCAGCCCCACCGCCGGATAGAGTGCCCGGCTGCCCCCCCAGAAGGCCTGGCCGGCCCCGGCCTGCCGGTGGACGCGGCCACCCCCCCGGAAGATACCATCCTCATGGTTAGCCCTGGTCCATACCGCCCACCACAGGTCATCGGCGCTGTAGATATCCACGTCCTCGTCAACCGCTACGGCGATGGTGGCCACGCCGGCCCCCAGGGCGACCAGTAGCAGGTTCTTTATCATCGTCTCGTGCCACTGCTGGGTCTTGCGCACCTGGAATATCACCCCGCCGCGCGAGAAGTAGGAGGGAACGTTGACATCCACCACCAGGCCCGGGGCTATCCGTTCGGCCAGCTCATAATAGTAGGCCTCCAGGCCGTGGTGCACCAGATTACCGACACCCACACCGCCCGATATCGGGTTAAAGAATATCGGCTTATCCTTACGATGGGTAATGGCCGTAATCCGAAACTTCTTGGAAAGATGGGCAAAGCTTAGGTAACCGGCGAAATCGGGGAAGAAGGGCGCCATTCCCTTCTGGCCTATCTTCTCGACCTCGTCGGTCTCCCAGACCACCTCGGGAGTCAGGTAACCCTCGATGACCCACTCGGAATTGGCGATAGCATAAGCGTCCACCGTCTTGGCCTTGCAGACCTCGATAGGCGAGCCCTGCAGGGCACCGGCAACACCCAGCTTATCGGTACCGTAGGGTTCCACTATATGCAGCGTCTTGCCGGCGGCCACAAAGGTAACCGCCGGTGGCGTGCTGATATTGACGGTAATTGGTATCTCCTGTCCCTTATAATCAACGGTGTGCAGAATACCCAACTGGCTGGTCGGTATATAGGTCAGCGCTGCCCAGTCCTTACCCCGAAAGCTCATTCGCTTAAAGCCCACATCGCTGCCCTTTAGTCCCGGCAGGCCATAGGCCAGGGTGATGCCGCCACCAAAGAGGTGGCCTGGGTCGCCCTCACAATGGATCACGGTCGGCAGTACCTCCCAGGCATTGATATTCTTACTGATTACCACCTCCTGGCAGGGCCCTCCCTCCACCACCCGGGGAGGTATCTGGTTCTTGAAGGCCTCCAGGTAGCGGAACTTAAGGTTCTGGGGCTTATCCACACCGAACATGGCCGCCACCCTGGTATCGTTACCGAACAAGCTGGCCACGTGCCGGGCATGGGGATAACCCTTTATCTTCTCGAACAACAGGGTAGGACCGGCTTCAAGGCCCTTCTGGATGCCGACGACCTCATAACACGGGTCCACTTCCTTTTTAACGGTCAGTAGCTCACCCCGCTCCTTCAGGAACTCCAGGGTACTCCTCAGGCTGGTTATATCTCTCCGGCTCATCCCGACACACCCCCTTTAACGGTATTTCCCAGTAAAAGCAACGTCTGCTGCCGCTTCAAGCCCGAGCTATACCGGCCCGCATCGTTGACATGCTAAGATAAGCCAATTATAATTTAATTCTGCGCGGTAGTAAATAGTTTACTACTTCTACTGCGCAAACACCGGTGGATGTTGGCACCGGATAATATGCCGAAGTGGCGGAATGGCAGACGCGCTACGTTCAGGGCGTAGTGTCCTTACGGGCGTGAGAGTTCAAATCTCTCCTTCGGCACCATTCCTACTACGGCGCTTGTAGCTCAGTTGGATAGAGCGCAGCCCTGCGGAGGCTGAGGCCGTGGGTTCGAGCCCCGCCAAGCGCGCCACCTGGGGCGGTTAGCTCAGTTGGTTAGAGCGCCTGCTTTACACGCAGGAAGTCAGAGGTTCGAGTCCTCTACTGCCCACCACTAGTTTAGCTTCAAAGTGTTCACAACTTTCTTGTGAACTTTTAGAGCAGTTTATCACCTCTCGTACTGATGGATGTAGTGATAGGACAATAGAGTTCTACCGCTATACTCTTACCAATTTTGTAGGCTACCCACTTAGTGCTAAAGGTGTTTCATCATACCTTAAATCTCTTACATGTGGTAATGGTAAAGCCAGATTCCACCAAGCCCTTAAAACTCTACTCTTATGGCTATATCATAATGGCTATACCCAAGACAGGATTATTGATAAAGTCCCTGTACCAAAGATTCAAAAGAAGCTATTGCCTGCTGTATCAAGGGAGCAGTTAGAGGTGCTATTAGCTAATTGTCATTATGAACGAGACAAGGCTCTGATGAGCTTCTTATGGTGTTCAGGCACAAGACTTAGTGAAGCTGTGCATGTAAGAGCTAAGGACTTTGACTGGCAAGAAGGAACCGTTATTGTCTTGGGTAAAGGTAATACTTTCCGTAAGGCTTTAGCTGGTAATGGACTGGTTAAGCGATGGTTTCAAAACCACGATAGCTTTGAAATATCAAGGTCAGGTATTATGACTATGCTCAGGAGGCTTAGCAAGGAGACTGGTATCAAGTGTAATCCCCATAGCTTTAGAAGAGGGTTTGCGGTTCATAATCTAAGGTCAGGATTATCTACTCGCATTGTTCAGAGTCTTGGAGGCTGGCAATCAATTAGTATGGTGGAAAGATATTCTAGGTCTTTATCTTTTGAGAATGCCCTTAATGTTTACAATAATGTGAACAATCCAAGTCAATATGGTCTGCCCCCCCCCCACAGGGGTCCCGTTGTAAGGTTAGGCTGGCACTAATCAATAAGGGGGGGAAGCCTGGTCAAGACATCGCATTCGCCGGTGCCGAACTCTTTGAATGCCTCCGTCACAAACGGGCCGT
>JBDRCY010000020.1:0-22890 GCA_043821265.1 Chloroflexota bacterium | reverse complement strand
CCACAGCTCACGCACAATAAGGCGGTTGCCCGAGGTCTCTCCCTTATGCCATAGCTCACTACGGCTGCGGCTGTAAAACCAGACCTCACCACTGGATAGAGTACGGTTTATCGACTCCTCATTCATATAGCCCAGCATCAGCACCTCGCCGCTATCGGCATCCTGCACTATAGCCGGGATAAGTCCCTGCTCATTAAACCTTAAACTCTCTGCCAATCTCTTCTCCCTAGCCTTTAGCGGTCAATCCCTTTTAACTATAACTATTATATCCGACCAATGGTAGCCAACGCCCTTTTCAGGTCAATGTCCCCGGTATAGAGGGCCTTGCCCACGATGGCACCCTCCGCTCCCAGCTTCTTCAGTATCTCCAGGTGGGCCAGCCGCGAAATGCCACCGGCCGCGATGACGGGCGATTCGGTAGCGGTAATTATCTCGGTGATAGCGGTGAAATTAGGCTCAGTCAGGGTGCCATCACGACTGATATCGGTATAGATAAACCGCCTTACCCCGATATCGACCATAGATTGAGCCAGGCTTACCGCATCTAACTCCGTCTGCTCCCGCCAGCCACGGGTGGCAACAAGCCCCTCCCGGGCATCGATACTCACCACGACCGATTCACCATAGCTGCGACATGCCTCTCTAACCAATTCCCGGTCCTCCACCGCGGCGGTGCCCAGAATAACCCGCTCCACCCCGTCTTTTAGCAGGCGCTCTATAGTCGTAAGCTGACGAATACCGCCACCCAGCTGGACGGGAATTAATACCGCGCTGGCGATCTCCCTGATGATATCCCGATTGCCGAGTTCGCCGTTAGCCGCCCCATCCAGGTCGACAACATGCAACCTGGGCGCCCCCAGAGATTGCCACTGGAAAGCCACCTCCACCGGGTCATCGGAGAATACCACCTCCCGGCTGTAGTCGCCCTGGTACAGACGAACACACCTGCCATCCCTTAAGTCTATGGCCGGAATCACTTCTATGGCGAACTCACCCCCCCTGGCCTTAAAACTACAGAGTTTATTATAACACCTATGGCCACTGTGATAACAGTGGCCGCTCCGTCGGTTTCCTCACCCACGGGGAGGGATAAGCTACCACTGTTACCCAGACTTCAATACACTCCCTTTTCTTTTTTGGGGTAGTATGCTACAATATCTTTGATAAAGGTAAGGCTGACGATAGCCTTCTGGTGGTTAAAGCGAGGTGGAACCACCCGTTCCCATCCCGAACACGGAAGTGAAACGCCTCAGCACAGACGATACTGAGGGGGCAGCTCCTTGTGGAAAATATGCCACTGCCAGGAGGCTATAATAATTTGGGCTGTCTATGGCCTTACCCCCTAAATCTAAATACGACCGCTGACAAGGCAAGCACTAGCCCTGGAAGAAAAAATGGCTACCAGTAGATTTGAAAAATTCTCAGAGCGCGCCCGCCGGGTGCTAACCCTGGCCCAGGAAGAGGCACAGAAGCTCAACCACAGCCATATTGGCACCGAGCATATCCTGCTGGGCCTGGTGCGGGAGGAAGAAGGGATAGCCGCCAAGGTACTGGCCAACCTGGGCATCAGCCTGCCCAAGGTGCGCCAGGCCGTGGAGTTCATCCTTGAGCGCGGGGAGAAACCGGCCACCAATGAAATCGGGCTGGCTACCAGAGCCAAGAGGGTCATAGAACTGGCCATAGATGAGGCACGTCACCTCGGTCACAATTACATCGGCACCGAGCACCTGCTACTGGGCCTAATGCGTGAGGGAGAAGGCATAGCCGCTCGCGTACTGAATAGCTTCGGGATTACCATAGATCAGATACGCTCCGAGATTTCTCATATCCTCAGCCAGAGCACACCCAAGTCCCGGTTAACCCGAACGGCCAGCCGTACCCCGGCCCTGGACCAGTTCGGCATTGACCTGACCGCCGCCGCCCAGGCGGGGAAACTCGACCCGGTTATCGGGCGGGCCAACGAGATTGAACGGATAATCCAAATCCTCAGCCGCCGCACCAAGAATAATCCCGCCCTCATCGGTGAGCCAGGGGTAGGCAAAACCGCCATCGTCGAGGGCCTGGCCCACCGCATTATCGCCGGCGATGTTCCCGAGACACTGGAAGGGAAACGGATAGTAACGCTGGATATGGGCTCAATAGTGGCCGGGACCAAGTATCGCGGCGAGTTTGAGGAACGCCTGAAGAAGATTATTGAGGAGATTAAAAACGCGGGCAACTGCGTCGTCTTCGTCGACGAGTTCCATACCATCGTCGGTGCCGGAGCCGCCGAGGGAGCCGTCGATGCAGCCAATATCCTCAAGCCATCGCTGGCACGGGGGGAACTACAGTTTATCGGTGCCACCACTCTCGATGACTACCGCAAGCACGTGGAACGGGATGCCGCCCTGGAACGTCGCTTTCAGCCCATACTGGTATCCGAGCCCGCAGTAGACGAAACCCTGGAGATTTTACGTGGTATTAAGGAACGCTACGAGGACCATCACCGGTTAACGATAACCGATGAGGCCCTGAAAGCCGCCGCTACCCTGTCCGCCCGGTATATACCGGACCGCTTCCTGCCCGATAAGGCTATCGACGTGGTTGACGAGGCGTCGTCAAGGGTCAGGATTATGAACCGGGCGATGCCCCCTTCCTTAAAGGAAGCCATGGAAGCGGGCGGCAATCTACGCCGGGATAAGGACGCTGCCCTATCGGCCCAGAAGTATGAAGAGGCCGCCGAACTGCGCGAGCAGGAACTGCTGATAGAGGAGAACATAAAGAAGCTCAAGGAAGAGTGGCGAGCGGAGCAGGACCAGAACCGGCCCGAAGTAACCAAGGAAGATATTGCGGAAGTAATCGGCATGTGGACCGGCATCCCGGTAGTACAGCTGGCCAGCGACGAGACCAGCCGTCTGCTCAATATGGAAGAGGCGCTGCACAAGCGTATTATCGGGCAGGACGAGGCCATCAATATCGTGGCCAAATCGGTAAGGCGTGCCCGGGCCGGGCTTAAAGACCCCAAGCGTCCCATCGGCAACTTTATCTTTCTGGGACCGACCGGCGTCGGCAAGACCGAACTGGTCAAGGCCCTGACCGAGTTCATGTTTGGCAACGAGGATACCCTGATCAGGCTCGACATGAGCGAGTTTATGGAGAGACACAGCGTCTCCCGACTGGTGGGAGCACCGCCGGGGTATATCGGCTATGAAGAAGGCGGACAGCTGACCGAGGCGGTGAGGCGGAAGTCATACTGCGCCATACTGCTCGATGAGGTTGAAAAGGCCCACCCCGACGTCTTTAACATACTGCTACAGATATTCGACGATGTCCATCTGACCGATGCCAAAGGGCGCCGGGTCGACTTCCGCAACAGCATTATCGTCATGACCAGCAATGTCGGCGCCGAGCTCATCAAAAAGGGCTCCGCCATCGGTTTTACCACTCAAGGGGACGATGTCAAGACACAACAGCAGAACTACGAGCGGATGAAGGAGAAGGTGCTGGGAGAATTGAAGAAGACCTTCCGGCCCGAATTCCTCAACCGCATTGACGGCGTGGTCGTCTTCCATTCGCTCACCAAAGAGCATATCCGCCAGATAGTTGACCTGATGTTAGGCACGGTAGCCGAACACCTGGCGGAGAAGGAGATCAAGCTGGAGGTAACCGAGGCTGCCAAAGACCTCTTGGGGGAGAAGGGCTATGATGAGGTCTTCGGTGCTCGGCCCCTGCGCCGGGTCATCCAAAACATGATTGAAGATAAGCTCTCGGAAAGCCTTCTCCAGGGCAAGTTCCAGCCGGGCGATACGGCGGTAGTCGACCTGGAAGGAGACGATACGGTAATTCACCCGGCAGCCGTCGGGGCCCTGGCGGGGGACGAAAGCCCCTAAGCCACCCGGCTGGAGATAGCCGACCAGGTATCGAGCATGAAGGGCGGGGTAGTGTCTAGATGTAACAACCGCCCTTTTAATTTGCCAAAAACAGGTAATCACAAGAAAGGAGCTTAACATTGGCACAGGAACGAGTGGAGATTCCCTTAACCGGCACGATAATCGAGGTGCTCGTCACTCAGGGCAGTAATGTCAGTGAAGGAGACGTAATCTGCACACTGGACTCAATGAAGATGGAGAATCCCATACTGGCCCCAGTGGGGGGTAAGATAATCGGGATAAAGCTCTCTCCGGGACAGGTGGTTGAGGCCGGTGAAGTGGCCGCCATCATAGAGTATGACTAGAACACTGCAAGGGACGCTGGGGAGACATAGAGCATGATACATTGGGGCAGAGTAGCCGAGATATGGGCTGGCTTCGGGGTGGCTATCCTCGTCCTGGTCATCCTGGCGCTGGCTACCTGGATACTGGGGCTGGCCACCCGAAAGTCCCGGGTAAAGTCCGTAAGACCCCCAGCAGAGGACAAATAGATGTTCGGGCTATATGAAACCGCCTTCGCCACGATGGGCTGGCAAAATATCCTAATGCTGGCCATCGGCGGGCTCCTCATCTACCTGGGTATCGGCCGGAAGATGGAGCCTATCTTACTGGTACCCATCGGTGTAGGCGTCCTCATGGTAAACCTCCCCCTTGGCGGCCTGATGATTTATAACGCCCAGGGCTTCCCCGCCGAAGCCGGCTCACTGCCCGAACTCCTTAAAGACATCGGGGCCGGGAAAATAGGTCTGCTCAACGTGCTCTATAGCTACGGGATTAAATCAGGGGTGATTCCGCTGCTTATCTTCCTCGGGGTGGGAGCCATGACCGATTTCCGGCCTACTATCGCCCGTCCCATATCCCTGCTCTTCGGGGCTACCGCCCAGCTGGGTGTTTTCATCGTGTTCCTGATTGCCTATACCACCGGCATGTTCTCGCTAAATGAGGCCGCCTGTGTCGGCATCATCGGCGGCTCCGACGGCCCACCGACGGTCTACCTTACCGCTGCCCTGGCCCCCCAGATACTGGGGCCGGTAACACTGGTAGCCTACTCCTACATGGCGCTGGTGCCCGTCCTGCAACCGCCGATAATCAAGGCGCTCACCACCAAGAAAGAGCGCGCTATATTCATGAAACCACAACTCAGGGATGTCTCCAAACTGGAGACAATCCTCTTTCCTATAATCATATTCCTGGTGTCGGCCGTGCTCGTCCCCAAATCGGTGCCCCTCATCGGTATGTTTATGTTCGGCAACCTGCTCAGGGTAAGCGGGGTTACCGACCGGCTGGCCAAGGCCGCCGGAGGCGTGTTTATCGACGTGCTCACCTTCCTCCTCGGTATCACCGTAGGGGCGCTGATGCCCGCCGAGGTATTCCTCAAGACACAGACCCTGGCCATCATCGGCCTGGCGGTAGTGGCCTTCTCCTTCTCCACCGCCGGGGGGCTGCTGGCGGCCAAGCTGGTCAACCTGTTCCTGAAAGAGAAGATAAACCCGATGATAGGTGCTGCCGGGGTATCCGCTATACCCATGTCAGCCCGGGTCATCCAGAAGCTGGGGCAGGAGGCCAATCCCCGGAACTTCCTGCTGATGCACGCCATGGGCCCTAATATGGCCGGAGCCATCGCCACCTCGGTAGTAGCTGGCATATTTTTGGGCATACTGGCATAAGCAGAACTATCCCGCGCCGCTATTGCCTCGCCTCCCAAAATGAAGTAAAGTTACGCTATGGCTAAATCGGATAAATCGCGCCCCAGGACCATCTTCGTCTGCCAGGAATGCGGTAAGGAGAGCCCCAAATGGCTGGGGCACTGCCCTGAGTGCCAGCAGTGGAACACCTTCGTCGAGAAGGTAGTAGCCTCCAGCACCTCTTTCCGGCCTGTCCCCCCGTTATATCCGCCCCAGGAGCTATCTCAGATGGTACCCAAGGCCCGAAGCCGCCTGTCACTACCCCAGGCCGAGCTGAACCGCGTGCTGGGCGGCGGTCTGGTAGCCGGCTCGCTGGTGCTTATCGGCGGCGACCCCGGCATCGGCAAGTCAACCCTCTTGCTCCAGGCCTCGGCGGGCATAGCCCTGGAGGGGAGCAAGGTGGTCTATGTCTCCGGCGAGGAAACCCAATACCAGATTAAGCTCCGGGCAGAGCGCCTGGGGGTAAAGGGAGAGGGGCTTTACCTGGTAGCCGAGACTAACCTTGAAATTATACTGGGCCATATCGAGCAGCTATCGCCCGGCCTGATAGTCGTCGACTCCATACAGGCCGTTTTCTTGCCCCAACTGGAGACCTCACCGGGCAGCGTAGCCCAGGTGAGGGAGTGCGCGCTGAGACTGATGCAATGGGCCAAGCAGCACGACACTCCGGTCTTCACCGCCGGACATATAACCAAGGATGGGGCCATTGCCGGCCCCAAGACCCTGGAGCATATGGTCGACGTGGTGCTCTACCTCGAGGGCGAGCCCTTTAGCGCCTACCGCCTGCTGCGCTGCGTGAAAAACCGCTTCGGCTCGACCAATGAGGTGGGGGTCTTCGAAATGAAACAGCAGGGGCTGGTGGAGGTGGCCAATCCGTCACAGGCATTCCTGTCGCAGCGGTGGGGCGAGGCCATCGGCTCGGCAGTGGTGCCCACCCTGGAGGGCAGCCGCCCGCTGCTGGTAGAGATACAGGCCCTCACCAATCCCACCAGCTTCGGCCTGCCCCGGCGCACAGCCAACGGCATCGACTTCGGCCGCCTGCTGCTGGTTACCGCCGTGCTCAGCCGGCGAGTCGGCTTGAAGCTGGGAAACCAGGACATCATCGCCAATGTTACCGGCGGCCTCAAAATCAAGGAACCGGCGGCTGACCTGGGCATCGCCCTGGCCATCGCCTCCAGCTTCCGCGACCGGAGCGTTGACCCCGGGCTGGCGGCAGTGGGCGAGGTGGGACTGAGCGGGGAATTAAGGGCCGTACCCCAGTTAGACAGGCGCCTGGCCGAGGCTGCCCGGCTGGGTTTCAAGCGCTGCCTGGTACCTAAGGTAGCCTCACAAATCGGCCCGATACCGGAGAAGATAAGGCTCATACCGGCCAGCTCCCTGCGGGAGGCCATAAGGATTGGGCTGGTGGGAAGTAAAAGAGATAATGCTCAAGACACACCGGACTTCACCTAGTAGTGGATATATCCCTATTTTTGCTTTATAATTCCCTAGTAAGGTAGGTTATTAAAATGGAAAACAGACAGAAAACCGGGGCTATCATCGTAGCAGCCGGCTCCAGCCAGCGCATGGGCGAGACAAATAAGATATTTGCCCCCCTGGGCGAAAGGATTATTTTGGCCCATGTAGTTGACACCTTTCAAGCGTGCGAGCTCATCGACCAGATTATCATCGTTATGAGCGAGAAGAACGTTGACTGGTGCCGACAGCTGGCCGTCGATGAGGGCTGGTCCAAGGTAACCGAGGTGTGTGCCGGTGGCCGGCTACGGCAGGATTCGGTAACGGCGGGCATCAGCCATCTGATTAATTGCCACTGGGTAGTAATCCACGATGGCGCCCGACCATTGGTAACCGTCGACCTGATTGAACGGGGACTGGAGACAGCCCAGGAAACCGGTGCCGCCGTACCGGCCGTTGGGGTCAGCGATACTATCAAGGTAGCGGGCAATAGCCGCATTGTCTATGAAACACTATCCCGCCATTACCTGTGGGCAGCCCAGACACCACAGGTATTCAGTTTCGACATCATAACCGAGGCCTATCGCAAGGCCAAGGGCGAGGTGACCGACGACGCTACAATGGTGGAACAGCTGGGCAAAAAGGTCAAGCTATTCCCCGGCTCTTATACCAATATAAAGGTGACCACTCCCGACGACCTGGTCCTGGCCCAGGCCCTGTGGGCCAACCGCGAGAAATAAGATGAGCACCGGCATAGGCTACGACGCCCATCCCCTGACCCCAGGCCGCCGTCTGGTGCTCGGAGGAGTGGAGATACCCCTGGCTAAAGGGCTTGGCGGCTGGAGCGACGGCGACGTACTCATTCACGCTATCATCGACGCCCTGCTCGGGGCCGCCGCCCTGGGCGACATCGGCGGCCACTTCCCACCGGGCGCGCCTAAATACCGGGATATATCCAGCCTAATCCTGCTGGCGGAGGTGAGGGATAAAGTAGCCGAGAACGGCTGGCAGATAGGTAACATCGATGCCACCGTCGTGGCCAAGCAACCGAGGCTCAGCGATTACATCGATGAAATACGTAAGCAGCTCAGCCAGACACTGGCTATCGACCCCCACCAGGTAAGCATCAAGGCCAGTTCAGCCAACGGACTGGGCTCTATCGGACGGGGAGAGGGCATAGCCACTATAGCTATCGCCACTTTAGAAAAAACGAGCGAGACATAAATGGGTGGTGGACTCTAGAATGAGACGGCAGGCGAAAGAGCCAACAAGTGATAAAAGCTGGCTCCCTAGAGGGCTGAACTGCATCTGTCTTCCGCCCCGGCTTATCGGGGCGCTCAAGGCAAAAGTCCAGCCTGAAAGGAGACACATTTATGTCACTTATAGCTAATATCAGGGATGATATCAGAGCCGCTTTCAATCATGACCCGGCAGCCAGCAGCACACTGGAGGTGCTGCTGGCCTACCCCGGATTCCATGCCCGCCAGTTCCACCGGTTAGCCCACACACTCTACCGCTGGCACGTACCGGTCCTGCCCCGATTGATATCCCATATCAGCCGCTTCTTCACCGGCATAGAGATTCATCCCGGGGCCAAAATCGGGAAAGGACTGTTTATTGACCACGGCATGGGCGTAGTCATTGGGGAGACCTCGGAAATCGGCGAAAATGTCACCATATATCAGGGGGTAACCCTGGGCGGCACCAGCCTCAAGAAGACGAAGCGCCACCCCACACTGGGCAACAATGTGGTGGTCGGTGTGGGGGCCAAGCTCATCGGCGCCATTACTATCGGCGATAATACCAAGATTGGCGCTGGCTCGGTGGTGATATCCTCCGCCCCCGCCAACGCCACCGTAATCGGGGTGCCGGGACGGGTGGTAGCGGTGAGAAACCCCGATACCGACACCGTGGAAAAACTCCCCGACCCGGTAGGGGAAAGGCTCGAGGCCCTGGAAAAGAAGATAGCCGAACTGGAAAAGCAGCGTCGGGGCATAAATGGGAAGCCGGAATGAAGGTATTTAACACGCTCTCCGGCCGCAAAGAGGAATTTTCACCACAGGGTAACGAGGTCAGGATGTATGTCTGCGGGGTTACCCCCTACGACCATGCCCACCTGGGACACGCCATGAGTTATGTCATCTTCGATGTCATCAGGCGCTACCTCAAGTTCCGCGGCTACCGGGTGAAGTACGTACAGAACATCACCGATATCGACGATAAGATAATAAACCG
Organism: Chloroflexota bacterium; assembly: GCA_043821265.1. Taxonomy (GTDB): domain Bacteria; phylum Chloroflexota; class Dehalococcoidia; order Dehalococcoidales; family JBDRCY01; genus JBDRCY01. The sequence goes on along the minus strand of JBDRCY010000020.1, from coordinate 13,607 downwards.
CGCTAGTAGTGTAGGCATCTCCACCGAGGACCTGGCCGAAAAATTCACCATCAGCTACTTTGAGGATATGAAAGCCTTAAACGTAAGCCGGGCTGACGTCCATCCCCGGGCCACCGAGGAAGTACCCAAGATTACCGAGATAATCGGGGGGTTAATCGCTAAGGGGCATGCCTACCCGGCGGGCGGCAGCGTCTATTTCCGGGTAAACAGCACCAGTGACTACGGCAAGCTATCCCACCGCACCGTGGACCCCATAACGGGCGGAGGCGACGCCGAGAAAGAGCACCCCATGGACTTTGTCCTGTGGAAGGCGGCTAAACCGGGCGAACCAAGCTGGGAAAGCCCCTGGGGACCGGGGCGCCCCGGTTGGCATATCGAATGCAGCGCCATGTCCCTGAAATACCTCGGCGAGACCATCGACATCCACGGCGGCGGTCAGGACCTGATTTTCACCCACCACGAGAACGAAATCGCCCAGTCGGAGGCATACACCGGGGTTAAACCATTCGTTAAATACTGGCTGCATAACGGTATGGTGCAGCTGGGCGAAGAGAAGATGAGTAAGTCCCTGGGCAACCTGATAACGATAAAGGAGGCATTGGCAAAATACACTGCCGATGCCATCCGCATCTTCATCCTCAACTCCCACTACCGCAGCCCGCTCACCTACGCCGAAGAGGGTTTGTTTGCCGCAGAAAAGGGGGCCGACCGCCTGCGCCAGGCGGCCCATATCCAGGGCGACGCCGCTATAGGTAAGGACGGGATAGATACCGAAGACTACCGCCAGAGGTTTATCGCGGCCATGGACGACGATTTCAATACCGCCCAGGCCCTGGCCTCCCTGTTTGACCTGGCCCGGGACATTAACCGCGCCAGCGAAGCGGGCTATAGTATTACACCCGCCCCAAAACTGCTCAAGGAACTGGCCGAAATACTGGGCCTAACCCTCGTATCACCGGAGAAGCCACCCCTTGAGATCGAGCCACTTAAGCAGCTGCTCGTTTCCATCAACGAACGACTTTTGGCAGCCAAATTGAAGGGAATACCAGTTGATAAGCTGCCTGATGATGTTGAGTCTTTAATGGAGCTAGCGACTACCACCCGCGACCAGCTGCGGAAGGACAAACAGTTTCATCTGGCCGACGAGATACGGACCAGGCTGGACGGACTGGGCATAGCCCTTGAGGACACATCTCAGGGAACGGTGTGGAAGCACAAGAGATAACTGAGGCGAAAAAAGCCGCCGAGAGAGCCATAATCAACCATTGGTAAAGCACTGCGGGTCGTCGCCCAGATAATCGCCGGAGCGAGCATAAGCCCGCCCCCGTCAAACCCGTCAAATAGCCAGAATACAGGGCGCGGCCGACTTCAAACATCAGCGTGGACGGACTATAGAACGGCCCTACCGGTCGGCGAGTACCAGCTTTGCCGAAAATACCCCTAACCCCTCCAGGGCAAAAACGATGATGTAGATAAAGGCAACCAGGCCCAGCTGACCCCAGCCCATCTCCACCTGCTTTAAGCCCTCATATAAGAAGGCAACGGTATAGATGATAGTTATCAGGTGGTCGACGAGCATGGTCTTGAGACTCAGCCCCTCCTGCACCTTCACATCGCTTAAACCCTGCCGTTTAATGGTTACGATAATCCATACTATCCACGGTATTAGAACAAGGGACAAAAAGGCACTAATCACCGGCACCCCGAAGAAGGCGATAACCACGATATTTACGTAGCACAATACGAGCAAAACGATATACAGGACGGCGGCTCTCTCCCGGCCCAACCTGACCACCAGGTTCCTCTTGCCGGCAAGGCTATCGGAGGCTATATCGGGGATTTCGTTCATCAGGATGACCAGAAAGACACTGGTGGCCCCCGGTAGCGAGGCCAACGTAGCCACCAGACTGAACTCCCCGGCCTGAAGATAGTAACCAACGATAGTAGCCAGCCAGCCACAGGAAAACCAGATAGCCACCTCACCCAGCCCCCGGTATGACCACTTAAAGGGCCCGGCGGTATAAAAATAGCCAATAAAAATAGCCGCTGCCCCCAGGAGGATGGTATAGGGGCCGGTCTTCATCACCAAGTAGAGTACCAGACCGACAATAACACTGATGGCGAGACAGATATAGGCCGCTACCAGCGCCTGATGCCGGGAAACCAGACCCATAGGCAAGACCCGGCTGCCGCCGGAGAGCCGGTGGAAGTCCTTATTGGCCAGGTCAGTCTCGTAATCATAGTACTCGTTAATCAGGAAGGTCATCAGCATGACGGCGGTGACCGCCACCGTAGAGAGTACCAGCACCAGCCAGTTTATATGGTAACCCTGACTCCAGGCGATGACGCCGCCCAGCAGAAAGGGGAGAACGCCACGGGCCGTAGCCCCCAGGCGAAACAGGGTGAGCCAGGCGAGTAAAGTGCGCTTAAACGAACCAGTATCTGCCATCGTTTCCATCCCGGCTGATTAAGGCGCGATATTTAATCGCATTCCCGGAGAAATCCGTCCTCCGTGCTCAAACCGCATCGATGCTTAGCTGTTAGACAACCCTTACCGTGATTACCGAGATAATGATGAAAACGACCACCAGGGCAATGGTAAATTGAAACAGGGTTTTTTCCAGACCCCGTTTAGTGCGGTACACGGTGTCCGCCTGGCCGAAGATGCCCCCCAGTCCCCCACCCCGGACCTGCAACAGTACGACCAGTATCAGGGCTACCGACACCACCAGCTGCGCTATGTTTAAGTAGGTCTGCATATCATACTTCCTCAAGCTTTTTCGTTAGCAGTTCATTGACCACCTGCGGGTTGGCACGGCCCCGGGTGGCCCTCATCACCTGACCGACCAGGAATTTGAGGGACTGTCCCTTCCCCACCTTATAATCAGCCACCGCCTTGGGGTTCTCCGCTATCACCCGGCCTATGACCTCTTCCACCTGGCTGTTATCACTTATCTGGCTGAGTCCCCGCTCAGCGATGATGTCAGCAGCATCCTTTCCACCCTTAAACATCTCCTCAAACACCGCCTTGGCGCTGCTGGCACTTACGCTACCCTTTTGCACCAGGTCAAGCAACTGGCCAAGCTGCCGGGGAGTAACCTTAGCGTCCTCAACCTCGGTACTGGTAGCATTCAGCAGCCGGCTGAACTCCCCCAGCAGCCAGTTACTCACCATTTTCGCCCTCTGGGGCAGGGGCCAGCCGGCAACCGCCTCTACACCCAGGCAGGCCTCAAAGTAGTCGGCCATCGCCCGGGAGCTGGTAAGCAGGCTGGCATCATACAGTGACAGGCCGAATTCGGCCATAAACCGGCTGCGCCTGGCGTCCGGTAACTCGGGGAGCCCGGCCCTTATCTCCTCCACCCATTCCCGGCTCAAGACCAGCGGCGGCAGGTCAGGCTCCGGGAAATAGCGGTAATCATGAGCATACTCCTTACTGCGCTGGGAAACGGTCTTCCCCGTCTCCTCCAGCCACCCCCTCGTCTCCTGGACCAGCTTCTGGCCAGTGGTGGCCGCCTTCCGCTGCCTCTCCTCCTCATACTCCAGCGCCCGATAGACTGCCCGAAAGCTATTCATATTCTTGACCTCGACCTTGGCCAGGGTATCCGCACTGTTCTGGGGGCGAATGCTGATATTAGCATCACAGCGGAAGCTGCCCTCCTCCATATTGCCCGTGGACACACCCAGGTAGCGGAGGATACTGCGCAGCTTCATCAGATACTGCCGGGCCTCCTCCGGGGAGCGCAGGTCAGGCTCACTGACGATCTCCATCAGCGGCACCCCGGCCCGGTTGACATCCATCAGGGTATAGGACTGCCCGCCAGCCGTCCGGTGCATCAGCTTGGCCACGTCCTCCTCCAGATGAACGCGGGTTATGCCCACCTCTTTCTTCTCCCCGTCGACCTCGATACTGAGCCAGCCCCCCTCGCCCAGGGGAGCATCATACTGGGAAATCTGATAGCCCTTCATCAGGTCAGGATAAGGATAATTCTTACGGTCAAACTTGGTACGCTCGGGAATGGTACCGTTTAAGGCCAATGCCGTCATTATCGTGTACTCTATCGCCTGCCGGTTGATAACGGGAAGAACCCCGGGCATACCCAGGCACACCGCACAGACATGGGTATTGGGCGGGCTGCTGGCATAATCAGTGCCACAGCGGCAGTACATCTTGCTCTTAGTGAGTAACTGGGCATGCACCTCAAGCCCGATAACAGTCTCAAAATTCATCGCTAACAATACCCCGGCAGACAGCACATTCAGTATAGCAGTATAGAACATGGCTGACAAGAAAGTAACCCGGCCGGCCCATCCCAGCTACTTCCAGCCTCCCTTAATAAGAGATGACAGTTGTGCTATAATTGGGCATAAATTCGGGGATATAGCTCAGCTGGGAGAGCGCTGCGTTCGCATCGCAGAGGTCGGGGGTTCGAGTCCCCCTATCTCCACCAAGGGTTATCAACAGGTAGAACTCCAACCTGTTCTTTCTCTTTTCCCCCTCGTGGCACTGGCGGGTTGTACAGCACCTCAACCTGCTCTCCACAAATATCTACCCGCTTCACGAAAGTGCGGAGAAGGGCTTTCCTCTCGGCTATACCAGCCTCCTCAATCAGGCATCGCAGACCACTGGCGTATGACCTCACTACGCTTAAATCCACCGGCTCCACCCCTTGCACTACCATGTCCGCTTACACTTCTTAAGGTTATCGTCTACGTTTCACTTATACGATGATTGACAACGGCCCAAGCGATATGTTATACGAGAGCATACTTATACGGTTTTCGTATAAGTTTCACTTAGACGATGTTGGTAGACGATAACAGGATAAAAATGCAGGGATGGTGGTACCAATAGAGCTGGAGAATAGGCGACAAGGTCGTCCTTCATCGGCACAACCGCAGGGATTAATAAAAACGAAAGATACCTAAAATAAAAAGGAGGTTAAAATGTGGCACAGAAATAAAAGGGTAAAGGTGATGGGAACCGTTTTAGCGCTTCTGCTCGTTATCACGGCTGCTTTAACAGCCTGCGGCTCAGCCGGTCCCGCCGGCCCCGCCGGCCCACGAGGCACCGCCGGACCTGCCGGACCACCCGGAGCAGATGCCCCGGCACCATCAACCCCACCGAAAATAACGGTAACCCCTTCAGTGCTGGAACCGAAGCTGGGGAGTCAAACCTTTGTGGTAAGCGGCTCCGGCTTTGTTCCCGGCGAAAAGATGGAGGTCGGTTTTCCCAAGGCCATGAAGGCGCCCAGCGGGGATATGCTCGATGCCTGGCTCACCTACAATGGAGAACCGGTGGCCAATGAAACAGGTTCCTGGACTGTCACGATAGGCAGGCTAGGGGACCTGGGAACGTTTAATGAAGATGCATACACCCTCCTCGTCGTCGGCAACAAGGGCTCAAAGGCCACCTGCCCGATAGTGTTCAAAGCGAAGGAAGAATAAGACGTTGCCCAGATAAACCGGTAATAATATCTCCGAGATAATGGAGAATATGGAGGTAATGGAGAGATGGGAAAGAAAGGGACATGGTTAATCGGATGTTTCGTGGCGGTACTGATCGTGGCCTCCCTCCTTCTAGGCTGTGGCCAGGCAGCGCCGACACCGACACCAAAACCACCGACTACACCGACTACACCGACTACGCCAACCACACCCTCGGCGCCCTCAGCGCCACCCAAGCCCGATATAATCAGGTTAGGCACATTCCCGGTAGGCAGGGCCGCCTATGTATGGGCTGCCGCCATCGCCAGCAAGGCTCAAGAAACAACCGGGGTAACCTGGAGAGTGCTCCCCAGGAGATACTTCTCACGAATCAAGGACCTGCGAAATGACGTCCTTGATATCGGCATTGGAGTCGGCTCGGGCATCTATGCCACCCAGGCTCCCTTAAAGGAGTTCGATGAGCCCGACTGGGGGCCGCAGGATTTGCGGTTGCTATGGGAGGGGGGCGTTCAAATGCAGATGATGTATACCCAGGCCGATTCAGGTATAACCAAAGGGGAAGACTTTGCCGGCAAAACGGTCATGTATGCCGAGGCTCATGGCTCTGCTAAGTTTCCCATAGACTGTGGTGTTTATAACTTTTTTGGTTATCCAGGCTACGCGACCAAGGACCCTGTCTTTAACTACATCACGCTCACCTATTCTGACGGTACAGCCGAACTGTTAACGGGGAAAGGTCAGCTTCACGTAATTAACCCTTCTTCACCGCAGTCTTTTGAACTCGCGTCCGGGCCCAAAGGCATACGCTGGATAGACACGCCTCCCGAGAACACGGCGGGATGGCAACGCCTGAATGAGTGGGCGCCCTACATGCGCCCCATCCTTCTGAAGCCTGGAGATGGGGCCGATATTCCTCCGGAGGGTAAATGGGCACTGGCACATAACTCCCCATTGTTCACTTACGGCAAGTTAGATGAAGCCAAGGCCTACTGGATTACCAGGGGTATATATGAAACGCAAGACCAATGGATTGATATGCACCCCGACCTGAGGTATTTTACCGAGGAATATGCTCTGGACCCTGAGATATGGGACCTCCCTTATCATGACGGCAGCATACAATACTTTAAAGAGATAGGGGTGTGGACCGCAGAGATGGAAGCTGCCCAAGCCAAGATGCGGGCAGAACTAGAAGAGAACATAGCTACCTGGAAATATAGCGGGCCGGGTGAGTGGAAGAGGAAGCCTAGGTAGAGGCTGCCCGGCCACTTCATCGATTGCTTCTTTCTCCCTCCTTTGCCGGAGGGAGAAAGAAGGCTTGTGTTTGCCACCTCAAGTAGATAGGCCCTTGGTAGAAACGAGGAGGGGGATATTTTTTCTGGCTGATGCCGATAGTAGGCACCCAACCGCAAGGGTAGGGATAGCTGCCACCGGGAGGTCAAGTGGGAAGGGGTTCATTCTACATGTGTTTCTATAATTTAATCAAAGGGGAATAAGATATGGCCGAAGAAAAGGGCAAGGACGCCACCAAACTGGTCGTCGAATTCGGGACCACGGGCAGGGTAAAAGGGGGCGTGACAAAGTGGCTGTCGGTTGTCCTGGCAGCCCTGGCCCTGGGCCTCGCCGCGTGCGCCGAGTGGAACCTAAAACCCCTGGGGCTGCCTATCGATGACGCCCGGTACGCTTACCTCACGCTGGCCTGCTTCCTGCCGGTTGTCCTGCTCAATGTCCCGCTAAGGAAGAAGAGCCCCATGGACAGGGTGCCCTGGTACGACTGGTTGATGGCGGTGGTAGGGGTCGTCTGTTTTGGCTACCTTGCCATGCACAGCGAGGAGATAAGGTTTTTAGGCTGGGAGACAGATGCGCCAACAATCGCTACGGTGATGACGGCGATACTCCTGGTGATAATGCTCTCACTGGCCCACCGCATCTTCGGTACCGTCTTTTTTGCCGCTGTCCTGGTTCTCAGTCTCTATCCGCTGTATGCCAGGTGGATGCCGGGGATTCTTTTCGGTATTAGCATGCCCTGGCGCCCCTTGATAAACTCACTCGGCATGGGCCCGGACGGCCTGATTGGACTCCCTATGCGTTATGCCGCCAAGATTATCATCTCGCTCACGCCCTTCATTGTCAGCCTGCTGTATCTGGGCGGGGGCAAGTTCTTCATTAATCTGGCCCTGTCCATCATCGGGACATTCAGGGGAGGGGCAGCCAAGGTGGCGGTCCTGTCCAGCGCCTTCGTCGCCAGCATCACCGGTGGCGGGGTGAGCAATGTCCTTACCACCGGGGTGGTAACTATCCCGGCCATGAAAAAGACCGGCTATGCGCCTCATTATGCCGGGGCCATAGAGGCCTGCGCTTCTCAGGCGGGAGGCCTGACGCCACCGATAATGGGTTCCGCGGCTTTCCTCATGGCCAGCTTCCTGCGCATACCCTACTGGCAGATATGTATTTCGGCTGTGGTGCCGGTTTTACTGTATTATATCAGTCTGTTCTCCCAGGTGGACCTGTATGCCAAGGTAGCCGGGCTCAAGGGCCTGCCTCGAGAAGAACTCCCCTCATTTTGGAAGACCCTGAAGGGGGGCTGGTTCTTTCTGGTGGCGCTGTTTTTCCTGATATATCTCCTGGGCTTTGCCCATGCGGAAGGGAGGGCAGGTTTCTTCGCCGGTGGTGCGCTTATCGCCATGTACTCTCTGGCTGGTGGCAAGGAGGGGCTAAAGGCACTCCCCAAAAACATAGTGAACCTGCTATTATCTATTGCCAAGATGTTCGGCTCCATCATAATCCTCTTCGGTGTCGTCGGGTTGATAATAGCCGGCGTCAATCTAACCGGGATGGCGCTGGCCCTTAGTGGTGGGATTATAGGCATGTCCGGAGGGAACCTATTCCTGCTGCTCCTCCTGGGAGCCTTTGCCGCCTTTATCATGGGGATGGGAATGACGCCGGCGGCGGTCTATGCCATCGTCTCCATACTGGTAGCCCCCGCCCTGACTGACTCGAACCTTAACCGAATAGCGTCTCATCTATTCGTCCTCTACTGGGGTATGATGGCCTCCATCACACCACCGGTCGCCTTCAGTGCCATGGTAGCCTCCAAGCTAGCTGGAGCGCCCTTTTTCAAGACGGCGTTTACCGCCGACCGCCTGGGAATCGGCCTGTTCATTTTGCCTTTCTTCTTCGTCATGAGCCCGGCTCTGGTACTACAGGAAGTAGTAATCTCGAAGCTGCTGCTTGATTTTACTACCTGTGCCCTGGGCCTGGTACTGATTAGTTGTGGACTACAGGGGAGTATATACTTTTTGAAAGGAAAAATCGGCATGCCCATGCGCCTTCTCGTTTTCGCCTCCGGGTTTTTACTGGCTATACCGGCGGTAGCCAATCTGGCGCCCTGGGTAAAATTGTCCGACTATATCGGGGCTGGAGTGGGCATTATCTCAATTGCCCTCTACTTATTGTGGCAAAGATTATCCCGGCGTAGCGAGGTCCCGGCTTAGCGGCGAACTTGAATAATCCTCAGCGAAGCTGTATATTCTTGAAACCCGTGAGCTACGGCAGAGAAAAGGAGGCCCAAGATGCGCGTTAGAGCTAAAGAGGCCAAGGAATGGGCCGGGGCGCTAAGGGGCGTCATCGATACCTTTCCCACCCCATACACCGAGGACGGCGAGATAGACGAGGGAAAGCTGAGAGAGATAGTCCGCTATCACTATGAGGGCATGGAATCCGACGGGCTTTATGTCCTCGGTGGAGCCGCCGAGGCCTGGTTCCAGACCAGGGAAGAGAGAAAGAGAAGTTGCGAGATACTCATTGATGAAGCCAACAAGATTAAGCCCGACGCCCCGGTAATCGTCGGGACACTATGTGTATCGGCCAAGGAAACGGTGGAGCTTACCCGGCATGCCGAGGCAGCCGGTGCCACCGCCGTTATCCTGCGTAACCCCCTACTGGCCACCGATGAAAACGGGATTTACGATTTCTACAAATATGTGGCCGCTAACACCGATATCCCTATCGTGCTGATGAACCTGCAGGGTGTCGGCGGGGTCTTTTACATGAGCCCTGAATTCCTGGCCAGGCTGTCGGAGGAAGTAACGACCTATTGCGCGGTGAAGAACATGGCCGGCGGCAACCATTCCATCGCCCTGAAAAAGCTGGCCGGTGACAATATGGTGGTATCCTGCTTCGATGCCTATGCCCTTATGGGTGGCATCATCAACCCCCAGGGTCTGATAGACCCCATCCTGCTTGGCCGCGGCAGCTTTCTCTTTCAGAAACCGGGTAATCTGATTATGCGCCGGTTCTGTTATGCCTGTATAGAGGGGAGGTTGGCCGAGGCTGCCGATATCTACTTCAACCAATTGATTCATCTCCTCAAGCTGTACTATGAGGGGGTAGTAATAAGACCGAACCCGGCGGGCACGCTCGAATACAGCCAGTCTATCGTGAAGTACTGGGCCTCACTCCTGGGGGTGCCGGTGGGTAGCCCCCTGGCCAGGCCACCGATATCCGCACCGACCGAGGCCGAAAAAGAGAAGGTTAAAGCCGGCTTAGTGAGTGCCGGTCTTATTAAAGGCTAGCTAATCAGGACGGGACAGGAGGAGAGAGGCGAGGAGCCATGGCGAAAGTTCAGGTTAAAGAGGCTGAGGCTACCGGTGCACGAATCGTAGGTAAAGGTGCTGCCTTAACGGACAGGGTGGCGAAACTAAAAGAGGAGTGCCTGGCAGCACCCCGCATAATATGGGGGGAGAGGAGCTACCTCTTTACGGAATATTTTAAGGGCTCAGACGAAGAGCCGATAGAGATTAGACGGGCCAAGGCCTTTGCTAAGGTACTCTCAGAGCTATCAATATCCATCCGTGACGGCGAGCTCATCGTGGGCAAGCAGACCAAGCACATCCGGGGTAACGGTCTCTATCCGGAGTTCTCCTGGCTCTGGTTCCAAGACATCGAGGCCTATTCAGAGAGGGAAATAGAGAAATTCCTGGTGAGCCAAGAGAACAAGAGGATGCTACTGGAGAGCGCCGAGTACTGGATGGGCAAATCGGAGCAGGACCGGTCCCGGGTGCTGTGGACCGAGGAGTTCGGCAGCTGGTGGGACGATTGTCATCAGGGCCGGGTAATCTTTCCCGAGTCCCGCTCCGGGGCAATGGCCGGCCGGGCCACCGTAGACTACGCCAAGGTGCTCGACATCGGCCTTAACGGGATAATCGCTGAAGCCAGGGAAAGGAAAAGTAATCTTACTATTGCCAACAATAGCGATATCCGCAAACGCCATTTTCTGGAGTCAATGATAATCTCCTGTCAGGCAGTAATCAAGCATGCCCAGAGGTACGCTGAGCTGGCGAGGGAGCAGGCGGAGAAGGAGGCTGACCCCACCCGGAAAAGGGAACTGGAGCGGATAAGCGAGATATGCCGGTGGGTGCCGGCGAACCCGGCAAGGACATTCCACGAGGCACTACAGTCCTTCTGGTCTGTGCATCTGGCCCTTCAGCTTGAACTGACCTTCTGCGGCTATTCACCGGGAAGGTTCGACCAGTATATGTACCCCTTCTACCGGAAAGATATTGACGAGGGCCGGATTACCCGTGAGGAAGCCGCCGAGTTATTAGGGGGTTTGTGGGTCAAATTCGAGGAGATACAGGAGATAAGACCCACCGAATTCCAGGACGTGGTTCATGGCAGTATGTTCCAGAATATGACCATCGGCGGCCAGACCCGAGACGGAAGGGACGCCACCAACGAGCTGTCCTATCTAATCCTGGACGTAACCGAAGACTTCCAACAGACGCAGCCCACCATATCGCTTAGATACCATGATGGACTAGCGGATAAATTCCTAACCCGAGCTGCCGAGGTCGTCAAGTGCGGGACCGGCATGCCAGCCTGGTTTAACGATAAGGCGGCTTTAACCACCCTGGTTTCACTGGGAATACCACTGGAGGACGCCCGTAACTGGTGTCCTAACTCCTGTGTGCTGATGTGCCTGCAGGGCTCCGGGGTTTACGGGAGCTTTGGCCTTCTCAATGTGGCCAAGATGCTGGAACTGGCGCTGAACAACGGGGTAGACCCGCGGACGAAGAAGCCACTGGGCCTGGCCACCGGGGACCCCCGACACTTCGCCGGTTTTGAGGATTTAATAAAGGCCTTCCAAAAGCAGGTGGATTTCTTCACGGAGAGGATAGTCTACCTAAAGAATATGAAGCTCTCACTAATCCCTGATATCACGCCGCTAACCTTCAGGGCGGCATTAATAGAGGGCTGTATCGAGAGTGGCCGACCCCCCTGTGCCGGCGGGGCCAAGTACATGCATTTTATGAATACCATGGCTCCCTATGGCATGGTCAACGCCGGAAATTCCCTGGCCGCCATCAAAAAACGCGTGTTCGAGGAGAAGGCCATCGGCATGGCCGATTTGCTGGATGGCCTGGCAGCCAACTTTGAGGGCAGGGAAGAACTGCAAAGAGGGCTACAGGATGCCCCCAAATACGGTAATGACGATGATTATGCCGATGAGCTGGTAAACAGGGTCCACCGGATATGTATAGACTCTGCCGCCAGGAACAAGACCTTCCTTGGGCTGCCACTGACAGCGCACTTCTCCGGGGTTACCTATCATTACGGCCTGGGGAAGGTGGTCGGTGCCCTGCCCGATGGCCGGAAAGCCGGTCAGCCCCTGGCCGATGGCAGCCTGTCCCCGTTTTCGGGTACGGACAAAAAGGGACCGACAGCGGTGATTAAATCAGCCGCCAAGGTGGATGCCCTCCGGGCAATCTGTACCCTGTTTAACATGAAGCTACAGCCGGCGGTCCTGAAGGGCAGGGAAGGGACCACGAAATTCTTAAACCTCATCAAGACCTATTTCGACCTGTATGGCTACCACATACAATTCAATGTGGTGGAGCGCGAGACCCTGCTGGCAGCTCAACGGGACCCGGAGAAATACCGTAATTTGGTAGTGAGGGTGGCCGGCTTCTCCGCCTACTGGGTGGATTTGGCTAAGGGCATTCAGGACGAGATTATTACCCGAACCGAACATACCTTTTAAGAGGTGCTCTCCCTAAGCAGGATTACATCCCCTGGCCTGTTCTGAAGCGGTTGCTAAAGGCCTACCTAGCCCTTTAGTGCTCTTAAAACCTTCTCTTAAGGCCTACCCTTAGCCCTTTAGTGCCCTTAAAACCTTCTCCGGTGTTATCGGCAGCTCACTAATTCTCACCCCGGCCGCATTATATATGGCGCTGGCGATGGCGGCATGAGGATAACACATCGGCGCTTCACCTATTCCCTTGGCACCGAAGGGCCCGATGGGGTCGATGTTCTCCGAGAATATAATCTCCATAGCGGGCATATCCAGCGATGTCGGCACGCGGTAATCGGTAAGTGCCGGGTTTAAGACCCTTCCCGTCGCCGGGTCAAAGACCACTTCCTCCATCAGGGCATAGCCGAAACTCATCAGCGCTCCGCCATAGACCTGATTTCCCGCGGTCTGGGGGTTTATTATACGGCCGGAATCATGCCCCAGGATTAGCTTCAGTACCCTTATCCTCCCCGTTTCCACATCCACCTCTACGTCAGCAAAACCAGCTAAGCTTGCTTTTGGTTGAGGGCCGATGGCAGAAAGACCATGCCGCTGAGCATTGCCGATAACTATAGGGGCCAGCACCGAGCCGACCACCTCCTTAACGGCGATGCACCGGCTGGGGTCGGCCTTTACGTAAATAACGCTATCTTTTATATCCAGGTCTTCGGCGGTGTTGACTCCTTGCTTTAAGCTGTCCGGACTCCAGGGGGCGGTAAAAGCCATCTCCAGGAGCTGCCGCCTGGCATTGGCGGCCGCTATCTGAACACTCAAGCCCTCGTTGAACAGGGATATAGAGGCGCCGGTCATGCAGGCATAGGGCACGGTCTCGGTATCGACATCCTTCACCACGTAGACGTCCTCAACCTTAAGCCCCAATGCCTCGGCACCAATCTGGGCGAACGAGGTCTTGCAGCCGGTGCCCAGCTCCATGGACCCGGCCAGCACCTGAGCGGTGCCATCGTGATTTAGCTGCACCGAAGCCGACGACGGGTAGCCGGGAGCGCCGCCATTCTGGTGGGCAACGGCCATACCCACACCCCGTCTCCTGGTACCGATGGCCCGATAGGGCTTTCCCCACCCCCCCCCC